>CADAFS010000001.1 GCA_902787305.1 uncultured Pseudomonadota bacterium
ATCGACACGGGATTAAAACTCACGCAAGACAATACTGTTGAAGTTGAGTATAACTATCACACTGCGTCCAATATAGCGACATCTGGGCGTATGTTTGGCGCAAGATATACTTCGTCACCTAGGCGGTCGTTTTCGATAGGTTCTAATAATGGCTATGCTTCTTCCGCAATCAATACATTTGCGCAATTTGGTGACTCTACCGGGAATGGATTAAATAATATTGTGATTGGACAATGGGATATTTATAAGGTGTCTGTTGGTGGATTGTATATTGACGGTGTTCGTCAAGGGGCGGCGTTCCCAGCGACTACTTTTGAGACCCCTTTTACCGTAAAACTTTTTGCATTTGAACAGGCTTCTAGTTCTAGCGGAACACCAACTGTTGGTGGTGGTGTTGGTCGGTGTAGAAGATTTAAGGTTGTTCTTCACAAATCAAGGAACAGGCGACTTCGTTGCAGGCGACCCAGTAAATTAAACGGATTGTTTCAGAGCCATCGTAATCGCGTCACACCATAAACGGCAGGTTTTCCAAAGTTCCTTCGGCCACACGCAGGTTTACATCAATCATCATAAACACGCAATCTGGACTTGTTTTCACAAGTTCGGGGTCGAACATATGGGTTGACAGCAGGTGGCTTGTGTTTACGGATACCTTGGTAATCAAATGGTCGTCGTCAAGGAGTGTATAAATTGGTCCGGCGTCACGTGGAATATTTTGTCCGATTTCGTGTTCGTTTTGTGGACAACGCAGGCCATCAAATAATGTCTTCATGCGGTTATCAATGTCCGAACGCGGAACACCGATGATTTCCGGGTGCAACATTTGAATATCTAATTCCGCAATAAGTTTTAGTTTTGGTGTAATAATCGGATTCCAATCTATGCCACCGACATGGCGGGTGATAATCGGGCTTTTTTGTGCATTTGGCCCCATATATTGGGTCAGGTTATTCCACGGTTGGTGTTCCAACAGTTTTTTAAGTTGTGGGTGAAATTGCATGCGAATATCGGAAACATGCTGGGCCCGCTTTTTAGGATTGATTAAAATTTCACCAAAATATAGCAGTTTAAATTTCATTTTTATTGTCCTTTGGATTGTAGTGTGTGAACTTTTGCAATAACAATGTCTTCGGCACCTATATTGACACAAGGCTGGCTTCGTTTACTGCCAGGACGAACAATAACGGAAACTTTGTTGCGATTTAGCGAACCTTTTGGTGGGGGCATCATTAGTCCCTCTAATTTTTTCATGGCCAATTTAACGTCATTTATGTCTAATTTGTGTTTGTCTGCAAACTCTTTTGCGTTTAAGAGCGTTTCTTTTGTTTTTAATTCTGTCATAATTTTTTCCTTTATTTTTTGCCTTTTTCTTTGACAATTATAGCATAATTTGCTATGTTTTTGGTATAAAAAAATAAACAAAAGAGAAAGGATTTGTCAATGACAGTAAATAATGAATATACCGGTGATTCGATTAAGGTCTTAAAAGGGCTAGAGGCGGTTAAAAAACGCCCTGGAATGTATATCGGTGACGTGGGCGAGGGCGGTTCCGGTTTGCACCATATGATTTATGAAGTGGTGAATAACTCTATTGACGAAGCGATGGCGGGATATGCCGATACGGTCTATGTTTCGTTGAATCCGGACGGCAGTGTGACCATCCGTGATAACGGGCGTGGTATGCCGTTCGATATCAACCATGAAACAGGCCGCAGCGCGTTGGAACTTATTATGTGCGAATTGCATGCGGGTGGTAAATTTGATAACGAAGGCAACGGTGCGTACAAGGTTTCCGGCGGTTTGCACGGTGTTGGTGTGTCGGTTGTGAATGCGCTTTCAACCTGGTTAAATGTGCGGGTTTGGCGCGGCGAAAAACAGGCGGAAATGTCCTTTGCTGACGGTGTGCCAACGATGGATTTGAAAATCACGGAAAATAAAACCGGTTATGAACATGGGACCGAAGTGACATTTTTGCCGTCACCGGAAACATTTGCATCGACCGAGTTTAATTTTGATACGCTTGAAAATTGGTTGCGCGAACAATCTTATTTGAATGCCAATGTGCGGATTGTTTTGGAAGACCTGCGTGGCGGGGAAAAGAAAGAACGCGAATTTCATTCGACCGATGGGCTTGCGGGGTTTGCAACATATTTAGATAAATCCAAAGAATTGTTGAATCGCGACCCGATTCAGATGATAAAGACAATTGATGATTCATATATTGAAATCGTTTTACAATGGACGACCGCGTATACCGAAACATCGCTTTGCTTTACAAATAATATACCGAATCGTGACGGGGGAACGCACTTGGCGGGGTTCCGTGCGGGCCTTACACGGGCAATCAATAAATATATCGCGGAACAAAATACCAAGAAAGATATCAACCTTTCGGGTGAAGATTTTCGCGAAGGGCTTACCAGTATAATTAGTGTGAAAATTCCCGACCCGAAATTTGGTTCCCAAACCAAGGATAAATTGGTATCAAGTGAGGTTCGCCCGATTGTTGAAAATACTACATCGGAATTGTTGTATCAATATTTGGAAGAAAACCCGGCAACCGCGAAACTTATTATCGATAAAATTTTAGAGGCCGCCACCGCGCGTGAGGCCGCACGCAAGGCGCGTGAACTTTCGCGGAAAAAGACCGGACCGGAATTGGGGGGACTACCCGGGAAACTTGCGGGGTGCAGTGAACGCGACCCGGCAAAATGTGAACTGTTCATCGTCGAAGGGGATTCGGCTGGTGGTACCGCAAAGCAGGGCCGTGACAGAAAGACCCAGGCGATTTTACCGTTGCGTGGGAAAATTTTGAATGTTGAACGCGTGCGGTTTGATAAAATGTTGTCATCTGATACGATTGGCGCGCTTATTACCACGATGGGCGCGGGTATCGGCAAAGATGATTTTGATGTGGAAAAAATGCGCTATCATAAAATTATCATTATGACCGATGCTGATGTTGACGGACAACATATTCAAACATTGCTTATGACGTTTTTCTATCGGCATATGCCGGCGGCGATTGAACGCGGATATATTTATGTCGCGAAACCGCCGCTATACGGCGTGACCCGTGGCAAACAACAGATTTATTTGCAAAATCAACGTGAAATGGACGACTATTTAATGGACCAATTGGCGACCGATGGTGTTGTGCAAATTGCATCGGGGACCCAGATTTCCGGTGCGGATATGAAGCGGTTGTTGGATTTGGTGCTTGATATGCGTAATGTTTTGCAACCACTAAATCACATTATGCCACTAAGGTTTGTTGAGGCATTGGCACTGAACCGTGTATTCGATGAAGAATCAACGGAAAACTGTGAAAAAGCCGCAAAAATGCTGGATGCCCAAGAATTAGAGTTTGAACGCGGGTGGCATGTGATCGCGAATGATGCAGGAATTACAATTACGCGGACATTGCGCAGTGTGACGGAAAGTTATTTACTGTCACGGGAAAAATTGAATTCTCCGGAAATCAATGCGTGGCGGCGGATGGCAGGCCGTGAAGAATTGATGGAAACATTTTCGGCGCCGACGATACTTACCGTTAAATCAAAATCGCAAAAAATTTGGGGTGCGTTTAATTTGCTAAATACCGCGTTTGAATATGCGAAAAATGGGTTAAAGATTCAACGGTACAAGGGGCTTGGTGAAATGAACGCGGAACAATTGTGGGAAACAACGATGGACCCGAATCATCGGTCGCTGTTCCAAGTGACGGTGAACGACGCGTCACAGGCGGATGCGGTGGTTTCCATGCTGATGGGTGATGTTGTGGAACCGCGCCGTGACTTTATTGTTGAAAATGCATTGGACGCGAATTTGGATGTATAGAAAAATAAGGGGGTTGTTATGATTGAACAAAATAATAAACCATACCTTGTTGATGAAGAAGGCGTGATTCACCGGGACGGTGTTACAGTACCAGCGTTTAAAAAAGCAACCGAAGATTTGCTATATGAAGAATATAACAAATTGGTTTATGATTTATCTCACCCAGAAAGGTTTTCACCGGAAGAATATAAATCAAAACAGAAGCGTCGTGCAGAAATAGAGCAAGGTGGATACGATTTTTTAAAAAATGATGTAAGTTTGGATGCGTTTAAAACAGGGAAATCTGATGGTCTTCCGTTGGATTTGGTTGCAAATTTCAAACAAAGAAACGGTGTCAAAAAATAAAAATGTTCACGGCGGATTGGTTCTTTGATTTAGAGAAAAAAATAAAAGATTTGGGCGCGGCATCTGACGCCCAATCTTTTGATGAAATTCGTGAAATGTTGTCGCGACCGCGGCGGTTTTCATCGGGTGAATTTGCGGAAATGTGCGCCTATGTGATTTTGGCGGGCGGGTTTTCACAAAAAACCGCAAAGCGGATTCATAAAGATATTATGGAATATATTTATAAAAATGGTGCGAATTATGATGCGATTTTTCAAATGTTTCATAATAAAAACAAGGTAAGCGCAATTTGTAAAATCTGGGGAAATAGGGCGGAACTTTGCGATGGTTTTTATAAATGTGCGACGGATTCGGAAAAGTTGAAATATCTATCGACATTACCACATATTGGAAAAATAACAGCAAATCATTTGGCGCGAAATTTGGGCGTTGATGTTGTGAAATATGATGTTTGGATTCGGCGCCTTGGGGCGCTATACGCCGGAATCCGCCGCACGGACGAATTGACACCGGAAATAAAACGGGCATGTGATGATATGTTTTCGCATTTGGTGCGTGAAACGAATTTGCCCCGCGGGTATATAGATGTGGTGTTGTGGAAAGCGTGTCAGCTAAAAATTATTTCTATGGATGCCTGCTTGCGTTGATTTCGGTCATGTATGTTTTATACACTCCCTTAATCAACGCGGCGCAATCATCACATATAAATAATTTTTAATAAGTGTAAGTGGGTAGTGAACCACACCCCGCCGGGTGCTACCCGGCACCCCTCTCAAGAGGGGAACTTCGGTTTCTGGAATCAATTCGCAATTATGAACTAATTCCAGAGTTTACTAACCACTTACACTTGCACTAACCACTAAGTGAACGGAGTGAACGATGGTCGATGTAAAAATCGAAGAATCTTGGAAACGGGTGTTGGCGGATGAATTCGATAAAGATTATTTTATTAAACTTACCGATTTTGTGCGCGGTGAATATATGGCTGGGAAAAAAATTTACCCGGCGGCGAAAAATATATTTAATGCGTTCAATTTGTGTCCGTTTGATTCTGTGCGCGTCGTGATTATTGGCCAAGACCCTTATCATGAACCTGGTCAGGCGCACGGTCTTTGTTTTTCTGTGCCGGACGGGATTACGCCACCGCCGTCACTTGTTAATATCTATAAAGAAATCGAATCGGATTTGGGGCGGGCAAGTGCGACGCATGGTGATTTGACATCGTGGGCGCGGGCGGGGGTATTATTGCTAAATTCCACACTTACCGTGGCGGCGCATTTGGCGGCATCGCATGCGGGACGTGGGTGGGAACAATTTACCGATGCGGTGATTCGCGCGTTGTCCGCACGCGACGGGTTGGTTTATATGCTGTGGGGAAGTTATGCGCAACGCAAGGCGGAATTTGTAGATGAAACAAAAAATCTAGTTTTGAAAAGTGCACATCCATCGCCGCTTTCGGCGTATCGCGGTTTTTTCGGTTGTCGGCATTTTAGCAAGGCAAATGAATATATTGTTGCGCACGGCGGGCGCCCGATTGAGTGGTGAAGTAAGTGTTAGTGTAAGTGGGTAGTGGTTAGTAATATCTGGAATTATTTCGTAATTATGAAATTATTCCAGCGTGCAAAGTTCCCCTCCTGTGGAGGGGTGGCGGGTAGCACCCGCCGGGGTGGTCTTTTACAGACTATCTGGAATCAGAAAGACCACCTCCCGGCCTGCTGGGCCGTACTCCTCCGCAGGAGGAGAACTTGGGTCGCATCAATAAAAAAACACGGGCGCAAACGCGCCCGCACCAACCACTTACACTGACCACTAACACTAAAAACTATATGTCACGCCAAGACCGTAAAATGCATAGGAATAATTTTCCAATGCGGTATTGCCGTTTGAAAAGTGGTGCATAAATGCCTCTATGCCCCAATTGTTATTTATATGATATCCGACGGTTATTTTGAATTGGAATAATAATTTTGCACCAAGACGTTCGTTTTGTTGCGCCTGCATTCCGACACCCGCGCCGGCCGCAACATAAAGGTTCTTATATTCCGAAAGGCGAACATCACCCGAAAGCATTACCATTGGAATTGTGTATTTGTCCCAATCCCAACCGTACTTTGAACCAAACCCCAGTGTTTGTCCGACACTAAGTGATTGCCGCGCGGGCAGGCTAAAAAAAGTTGTCGGTTGCGAATATTGCAGGTTGAACAGGTAAAACGGAACCGGTTTTAACGGCGGCGGCAATAAAAATCCGCTATCGATACCCTGGCCGAAATACAAAGAAAATTGATTCTTGTAATACCCGGTAAATGTATTGCGGGTCACATCGGCAAACGCCGAATATATCGGAATTATTGTGGATAATAAAACAACCGCAAACTTTTTCATGACAAACAATTATACACTATTTTTGGCCTATGTTCAAATGGGAATTAGTTGCTGTTATTATGTGTTGACAATAATATATTTTTGTGTTATTGATAAAAGCATGTATGATTGTGAAGATGTTTTTTTAGATGTTATGCCGGATACTGGTCTGGGGACGGTTATGGCGTGTTCAGATTGGGTTTTGGATGATGACGGACGCGGTGCCGCTTGTTTATATATTGGCGAAGGGGTCAGCAGCCAAATATCATCGTTGTCTGAATTGTTTCTGGAATGGTATTTGTTTGATTCAAATGAAAAGAAAAATGTATCAAAATTTCTGAAAACAGAAAATTTGGAAAAAGTTTGGACGGAAAAACAGTTTATGGACCTTATGTGTGGTAACGCATATTTGGGTGATGATATAGTGGAGTTTTTGGTTGCTAAATTGCCGTTTGATATTACCAGGGATAAAATTTATCGGCTGAATGCTTTGGCAAAGCGGGGAGCGTATGAAATTAAACTTTCTGATGTTGGTAAAAATTATGTTGTGCAATATTGTTCGGCGTTCAGAGATGCGACATTGGTGGAAAAGCGCGAAAAGAATCGGGGCTATAGTAAAAAATATCGCGATATAAATCGTGACGAAATAAATGCTCGTGCGCGTCAAAAAAGACGGGATAATGGCGATGAAGTGCGCGCAAAGCAACGCGAATATGTGAATCGACCGGATGTTAAACCGCGTGTAAGGGCTGCTCAAAAAAAGTATCGTGATGCGAATCGTGATGAAATAAATACGCGTGAACGTGCAAGACGTGCACCAATACGTGATGAAATAAACGCGCGTGAAAGGGAACGTCGGGCGGCAAATATCGAACATTGTCGTGAATTGTCGCGGGCAAATGCGAAACGTTATGCGGCGCGTCATCCGGAAAAAATACGCGAAAAACAAAAAAGATATAGTCCAAAATATTATGCGGAACACAAAGAAGAACTTGCCGCGTATAAACATAAATATAGCCAAGAACATCAGACGGAAATTGCCGATAAAAAGCGCGCTATACGTAAAAAAACCGACGAAATATCCGACAAGTGTCCGACATTTATGTTTATTAAGTTGTTAAAAAAAGCAAATCCGATTACGTATGCGGCACTTTATGGAAAATATCAAAATCCGGCTTTGCCTGCGATAAAACAGTGCGAAGCGGTAAAACATATGGATTTTTCTGAGTGCCCGATTTTGCACAATGTTGATATGGATGAAGGGGGCTTTGTCGATAAGTGCGCGTTGTCACAGTGTATGAGCGTTCCGGATGCGTTTCAGCAAATTCGCCAAATTGCGATGGGTGCGGGGCATTCAAAGTGATTTTTGTGAGAATACTAAATTCTTGCAATCGGGAAAATCTTTGTTATAATGCGCGGTGTTATGGCGGCGTAGCTCAGTGGTAGAGCAGAGGAATCATAATCCTTTGGTCAGGGGTCCGAATCCCTTCGCCGCTACCAAAAATTCAACCCCGATTTATTCGGGGTTTAATTTTTGGTATTGGGGATTTGGACACCGGCACAGGGGTCCGAACCGCAGCAAAAAGGCGGAATAACGCCGGTCACCCGAAGTTCTAACGAAGGGTGATTTTGCAAGGTGGCGAAGCAATCCCTTCGCCGCTACCATCCGTCTTCGCTTCGCTCCGTCGCGATTTATATAATCGGGCGGAGCGATGTGATTTTAATCACGCGAAGCGGATGTCGCGACGGAGCATACAAAGTATGCGTAGACGGACAATAATAAAATGTTTTATGTATATATTTTGCAGAGTATAGATTCGCCAGATAAGTTTTATATCGGATATACCGAAGATTTAAAACGTCGTATAAATCAACATAATTATGAGCATTTTGGACATACAGAAAAATATCGTCCGTGGCGTATAAAAGATTATTTTGCAATTGATGATGAACAGAAAGCAAAAGACTTTGAAAAATATCTAAAATCTCAGTGTGGTCGAGAATTTATAAAGAAACATTTTTAGCGCGGTGGGAATGTGCAATCCCTTCGCCGCTACCACGAATTTTCGTTAGTAAAAATCCCGCGTTGGCGGGATTTTTAGTTAAGAAAATTCAGTGTCCCGCCGTAGCCCCACGTTTTTTGTTGAATATTCATTGATAAAGAACGGCGAAGGCGGACCGGTCTTTTTTTGTGTCCCAGTTTTAATTTTTGGTATAGTCGCAATTTTATTGATGTTTTTTGTTTCGTTTCGATTCATAATAAAACAAAAGGGGGCGGGCATGCAAAAAATATGTCAAAGTTGTGCGATGCCGATGAACGATGAATCGGTGTTTGGAACAAACAAAGACGGTTCGAAAAATTCGGACTATTGTGTTTATTGTTATAAAAATGGTGAATTTGTGGACGATGTTTCAATGGAAAAGTATATCGAAATGATGGTGCCTTTTGCGGCCCAGGCGAATATGACCGGTGATGAAATGCGCGCGTATTGTGAAAATGTTTTCCCGACACTGAAAAGATGGAAAAAGAATTAAAATATCATATTGCAATTGGAAATGATTTTTCGCTATGATTACCAAAGGAAGGAAAGGAGGAATTATGAAAATCTTGAAATTTTTGGTGTTTGCGGTGTTTTTTGTCTTTGGGGCGGCGCGTGCGGAAAATTTAATAGTGTATTTTTCTGATTCGGGAAATACGGAACGCGTGGCGAATATTATACATGAAAATGTTGGCGGTGGCATAGCGCGGATAAATCCTGTGGTGGCGTATCCGGAATCTTATAATGAAAAGACCGATGTTGCGAAACAAGAGCAACAGGAAAACGCAAGGCCTGCATATCAAGATTTGGGTGTGAATGTTAGTAATTATGACACTGTGTTTTTGGGATATCCGAATTGGTGGGGCGGAATGCCGATGATTGTTTATACTTTCTTGGAAAATAATGATTTTGGTGGTAAAACGATTATTCCTTTTGTTACGCACGAAGGTTCCGGGTTTGGAAATTCGGTCGAAGAAATTAAACGTGTTGCGCCCGGTGCAAATGTGATGGATGGGTTTGCGTTGCGTGGTGGTGATACGTT
The DNA here is from genome assembly GCA_902787305.1 of uncultured Pseudomonadota bacterium. Taxonomy (GTDB): domain Bacteria; phylum Pseudomonadota; class Alphaproteobacteria; order Rs-D84; family Rs-D84; genus Enterousia. Next base: position 9,628 of record CADAFS010000001.1, read on the forward strand.
GCATGACGATGTGTCAGATGTGGTTAAAGATTTGTTAAAACAAATTGGAAAATAGTATTGTGTATTTGCGGAGAAAAAAGGAGGAATTATGAAAATCTTGAAATTTTTGGTTTTTGCGGTGTTTTTTGCCTTTGGGGCGGCACGTGCGGAAAATTTAATTGTGTATTTTTCTGATTCGGGAAATACGGAACGCGTGGCGAATACCATTTATGGATTGGTTGGTGGGGATGTGGCGCGTATCGTTTCGGTGATGCCGTATCCAAAATCACAGACCGATAAAACATATGTCGCAAAGCGCGAACAGGAAAGCGCGGCGCGGCCGGAATATGAAGATTTGGGTGTGAATGTTGCGGATTATGACCTTATATTCCTTGGGTATCCGATATGGTGGGGTGGAATGCCGATGGTTGTTTACACTTTCTTGGAAAATAACAATTTTGATGGCAAGGTTATAGTTCCGTTTGCAACATATGGAACATCGGGGCTTGGCAATTCGGTTGAAGAAATTAAACGCGTTGCGCCCGGTGCAACCGTGACCGAAGGGTTTGGTATGCCCGGCAAAGAAACGACGAAAGACCACAGTGGTGCGGTCAAAGAATGGTTGAATAAAATTTCCGGTAATGCAGAGTAAAAATTCAATTCTTGGTTCCCTGTATGCGGCGGCGGATGCCGTATACAGGGATTTTAGTTCAAAAATTATTCCGACGGTAAAAGTAAAAAAAATTATTGGTGTGCGGACGCCGGTGTTGCGTGCAATGGCGCGCGATATGGCCAAGACCGGCGTATACAAAGATTTTGTTCGTGATTTGCCGCACGAATTTTTTGAAGAAAACCAATTGCATGCGTTTATAATTTCTGGCTTTCGTGATTTTGATTTGGCCATTGCGGCGGTGGATGATTTTTTGCCGTATGTTGATAATTGGGCGACTTGCGATCAAATGTCACCAAAAGTTTTTGTAAAAAACGGGAATAAACTTTTGCCGTATATCAAAAAATGGATAAAATCAAAACACGTCTATACGGTGCGTTTTGCGGTGCTCTGTCTAATGCGATATTATATGGATGCGAATTTTGATGAAAAATATGCCGATATGGTTTTTGGTATAAAAACGGAAGAGTATTATGTAAATATGATGCGTGCATGGTATTTTGCGACCGCCGCCGCAAAGCACTTTGATAGAATTTATCCGTATTTTGAAAAACTTGATTCATGGACGCGGGCGCGCGCAATTCAAAAAGCCATAGAATCCTATCGCGTTGCACCGGAACATAAGGTAAAATTGCGGGAAGCCAGGGGGAAAAGATGACGGATTTTATAGATATGCTTAAAAATCGGCGGTCGATTTATTCACTAAATAAAACTTTGCCGGTTGCGGAAAGTGTGGTGACCGATTTTGTGCGCGCGGCGGTGCAGTATGTGCCGGATGCGTTCAATATGAAAAGTCAACGCGTTGTGGTTGTTATGGGTGAAAAGCACGATATGTTTTGGAATGCGGTTTACGATGAAATGGTGAAATTTACCGGTGAACGGTTTTCGCGCGACAAAATCGATTCGTTTGCGGCGGCGTATGGAACGGTTCTTTATTTTTATGACACGGCGGCGGTCGAAGAAACGCGGCGCGCGTATCCGTTATATGCCGAAAATTTTCATGATTGGGTTATGCAGTCGAATGCGATGCTGCAATTTGCGATTTGGGTTGGGTTTGCAAATATGAATATCGGTGCGAATTTGCAACACTATAACCCGGTGATTGATAATATGGTGCGCGAAATGTTTGATTTGCCGGACGGGTGGACATTGGTCGCACAGATGCCGTTTGGTGGAATTGCCGGCACGCCAAGCCAGAGGCCAAATATGGATATGGCCGGGCGGGTTAGGGTGGTGGGATAGAAAGACCACCTCCCGGTTTCGCCGTACTCCTCCACAGGAGGAGAACGTTTTTCCTTGATTTTTTTGTGGGGTACCGTATAATCAACGGGTATTTTTGCGAATTGCCCTAATAGTCTAGTGGTAAAACACGTCCTTGGTAAGGACGAGTCGCAAGTCCGATTCTTGCTTAGGGCACCACGAATGTATCATCTGTTTTCATTGTTCTGGAGTTTTTTTATGCAAATTGTTAAACAGCAAGAAATCGTTGTGCATGATGCACATGGAAATTCCAAAGTGTATGAATACTATATGCAGGATAAAAAAATAGACCTGTGTGTTGTTAATGTTAATGGTCGGGTTCCAGAAAAAGGTCAACTTGTGAATTCTGAATATACGTGTGTTTGTTATGTTTTAGATGGGAAAGGGGAGTTCTGTGGTCAGGCGATATCAAAAGGTGACGCTTTTAATATCTTGAGTGCGGAAAAATATTGGTTTGATGGTAATTTTTCTATGGTTATGTCGGGAACCCCAGCGTTTGACCCAGGGCAAAATAAAATAGTGGACTAGGTTCTTGAAAATTCCAAAAAGACAGATTATAATACCAGTGAGTTTTTTGTAATTATAATGATGTGACCAACAACCACGGAGTGATTGCATAAAACAAAAAAGTGATAAATTCGGGTGGCACCGCGCATAGCCAAATATGCGCCCCGAAAAAAATTGTTTAACCAATGGGTGCCAAAATTCAATATGTTTTTTGTCGCCCCACAAAGTAAAAGGCGAAAAAATGTTATCACTTCAATCAAAATATAGAACGCATACTTGCGGGGAATTGTCCGCAAAAAATGTTGGTGAAACCGTGACGCTTTCGGGGTGGGTTCATCGGAAACGCGACCATGGGTCGTTGCTGTTTATTGACCTGCGCGATAATTATGGAATTACACAGATTGTCATTGATGGTGGTAATGACGAATTGGAACGCGTGCGGCCGGAATCTGTATTACAGGTGACCGGCAAAGTCGTTGCGCGTGACGCGTCCCAGGTGAACGAAAAAATTCCAACCGGCGCAATTGAAATAAGTGTTGAATCTTGGAAAGTTTTGACGAACGCGGAAACTTTGCCTTTCCAAGTGTTTGGCGATGATGAAACAAGTGAAGAATTGCGGTATAAATATCGCTTTTTGGATTTGCGGCGCGAACGGTTGCACTATAACATTTTGATGCGTAATAAAATGATGAAGTGGTTGCGCGATAAAATGTGGGATTTGGGTTTTTCGGAATTTCAAACGCCGTTGCTAACCGCAGATTCGCCCGAAGGTGCACGCAGTTTCCTTGTTCCGTCGCGTTTGCATCATGGTAAATTCTATGCGTTGCCCCAGGCGCCACAAATGTTCAAACAATTATTACAAGTTGCGGGTTTTGACAGGTATTTTCAAATTGCACCGTGTTTCCGCGATGAAGATTTGCGCGCCGACAGGTTGTTGGAATTTTATCAGTTGGATTTGGAAATGTCTTTTGTTGATGTGTCGGATATTCAGGCGGTTGGCGAAGCGGTTTTGCCGGAAATGGTTAAAACCTTTGCACCGGACGCAAATGTGTATCCGGAAATTCCGCATATTTCGTTCGATGATGCGATGTTAAAGTATGGTTCGGATAAGCCCGATTTGCGTAACCCGATTCTTATTTCTGATGTGACGGAAATTTTCCGCGGGTCGGATTTTGGAATCTTTGCGAACGCAATTGAAAACGGCGCGGTGGTGCGTGCGATTCCTGCGCCGAATTCGGCCGATAAACCGCGGTCTTGGTTTGATAAACTTGGCGAATACGCGGTCAAGGAACTTGGGCTTGGGGGGTTGGCGTATATTGTATTCGCGGACGAAGCCAAGGGGCCGGTTGCGAAAAAATTGGATGCGGCGCGTATTGCAAAGTTGCATGAAATTGCCGGTGATAATTCGTCGCTGTTTTTTGTGTGCGATATGGTGGATACGGCGGCCAAGGCGGCGGGCAAATTGCGTAATAAACTTGGCGAAGATTTGGGATTGGTTAAACCGCGTGATTTCGCGTTTTGTTGGGTTGATAATTTCCCGTTCTTTGAACCGGATGAAAACAGGGGCGGTGCGCCAATGTTCACGCACAACCCGTTTTCATATCCACTTGCAACACTGGAAGAATTGTCCACGCGTGACCCGTTCACGATTAAGGCGGCGCAATTTGATATGGTGTTAAATGGAATTGAAATTTGCAGTGGTGGATTGCGAAACTATAACCCAGATGTTATGAAAAAATGCTTTGAAATCGCCGGATATCAGATAGAGGCGGTTGAAAAGAACTTTTCGGGGTTATATACCGCGTTCCAATATGGTGCGCCACCACATGGTGGATGTGCGTTTGGTATTGAACGCGTTGTGTCGGAAATTTTGGGCAACGGCGACAGTTTGCGCGAAATCGTTGCGTTCCCGGCGAATCAACGCGGGCAAGATTTGCTGATGGGGTCGCCAAACGAAGTGACCGAACAGCAGTTGCGCGATGTTCATATTCAGGTTAGAAAGAAGAATTAAAAAGACCACCCCGGCCTTCGGCCACCCCTCCACAGGAGGGGAACTTGTCGCCCGCGGTTGCGGGCGATTTTTTGTTTAGAATTTGTCATGTGTTTTTATAAATTCGCGCATGTATGCCGGGTCAAAGTATCGAATCATTTCGCCCATTGAATAACCACGCCGGCCGTTTGGTGCGATGCCGACGGATACCGTCACTGGGTCGGGGGCGGTGCCGCGCATTGTGATATTTAATTCGGTCGTCATTGCGCCGTTTGTGATATTCATTTTCCCAATTGCGTCCGCGTGGCGCATTGATATTTCCATTGGCTTGGTCGTTTCAAATGTTCCGTGGTCATATTTTCCAAGTATTCGCATGCTTTTAATTTTTGTGATACCGGATTCAAGTGCCGTCATAAGGCGGTCTTCGATATTCAATCGGGTTAAATCATCGTATGCGATATAAAACGCGTCAAGACCAATGCCGTCAATATATCCGCCATCAAATGTTAAATCAATATCGCCCGTCATGTTATACCAAATGTCATGTGCAATGTGGCCGGATGTGTTTAGTGATAATTCCGCGGTCACGGTCGTGTTCATTATGTTTAATGGAAAATTTTTGGTCAGCAATGCGCCGTTTATCACAAAATTATTTAACTGAATAAATATGTCGTAATTCGAACGTTCTTTGATAATTGTTGCAAGCAAGTTTCCGCGTGCGCGGTCGGTGATTGAAAATGTTTGCGTGCCGGACTTTAACGAATATACAAAATTTTTGTATGCGTTGTCGTCATAGACAAGTGTGTTTGCCGAAAGATATAAATTTTTTCCAATGTCGAAAAGTGATACGATTGGTGCATTGGTTAAAAATTCCATTTCTTCGTAATGGTCAAAGAATTCATGATTTAGGAAATCATCAATGCGAAGTGTGTCGGTCTTTAATGTGATTCCATTTGCATCGACCGAGCCAGTAAATATATGTCCGGCGATTTTTAGGGTCAGGTTTGATATGTCGCCGCGTTCGTTGTATGAACCAGATGCGATGTATTCAAGACCGCGCAGAAATTGTAAATCAAACTTTGGAATCCAATCTTTGATGTTTGTTCCGGTCAGGTAGAAAGAATTACCTTGGACAACCAATGACCATGCATCCGTGTTTGGTATAAATGTTATTGCGTCACCGTTCCAAACGATATTTCCGGGTTCGTTTAGCATTGTTTCGGGTAATATGTGCAAGTTTGGATTTAATGATGAAAGGGTTTGGTTGTATATGTATTCGTATTCTGTGTTTGATTCGTGGCCGTTTGATGTGTATGTCCCACCGACATTTGCAAATGTAAATTTTATTTTTGCCGGTCGGCCATCAAGTTTTGTGATGTATGATGAAAGCGCGCGCGAATCGATTGTGTCGTTTGATTTTATTTCGGCGGTTATGTGATTTTTATTGCTTTTTATAAATCCATACATATTTCCATACTTGAATTTTTCGCATTGCCATTTATCGGGTGTTCCAGAAAACAGGCATTCGATATCTGTGCCGTCAATGGTTGTGTTTATCATTATGTCGTGTGCGCCACCCGCATCAATCATGCCACCGGTAAATGTTGTGTTGTCCGCGATAATTTTATCAATTTGAATATAATCTGTGGTGCCGATGGCATTTATTTTTATGTGTTCAAATGTTTTGTTATCGAATGTTAAATCGCCATAGAAATCAATGTTTAATCGTGTGTCGCGCAGTAATTTTGTCGAACGCGCAAGGAAAGAAAAATCAAAACTGACATTGTTTGATGTTAAATCAATTGTGCGCCATCCATTTGACCCGATTTCAATGTCGCCGTGGACATTGTTTGCGGTGATATCAGTAAATTTTAATCCGTGGCCACCGTCCCATACAAAGTTTGCGGACAGTTTAACCGATTTATTTATCTTTGGTTCGGGAAATTCAAACCATGAATTTATTTTATCTGTATTAATGGAAAGTGTTCCAAATGCACCACCCGATGGGTAAAGTTCGCCGATAACCTTTAAATCAACATTTTTATTCGTGATTGTAAATTTTTCATCGTGGAATTCGATGTTGTATTTATGTTGGCCGGTTCGAACAAGTCCGTTAAATGTTCCGTCATGAAACACGCCGTCAATAATTTGATAATTTTTTCCCAAAAAATTTACATCAGAATCCTTGACAGTGATGTTATAGTGCTGCATAAATGGGGCAAGTGAATCTATTTTTATTTTTGCCCCTGATATCATCATTGTTCCCGTAAGTTTTGCGTTTTGAATGTCAAATAAATCACGAAATGGTATTTGAACGGAAATTTTGCTGATGTTGCCAAAGGGCGTATAAACATCGTTTGCAAGGATTGTTGTTTTCCCAACAATACCAAATGTTATATCGCCGTTGATTTCAACATCCATACCCGTCTGTGTCGCAATTGCCGTTTCAAGACGACCACGAACCTTGTTCAAATTCATAAACGCGGGCGCAACCAATATAACCGCCATAATAATCGCAACAATGGTTAAAAATATCCATAAAAATATATGTTTGCGTGGTTGGGTTGGCATTCTCTCTGGGCCTCTTGTTTTTTCATTATAATTTATTATACTTATATTTGTGAATAAAAAAATTTTTAATCTTGAAAGTAATTACAAACCGATGGGTGACCAACCATCGGCGATTTCTGATTTGGTGAACGGAATAAAAGATGGTCGCCGGTCCCAGGTTTTACTTGGCGTGACGGGTTCGGGAAAAACATTTACAATGGCAAATGTTATTGCAGAATTGGGGCGGCCGGCGTTGCTTATGGCGCCGAATAAAATTTTGGCGGCGCAGTTGTTCACGGAAATGAAATCTTTTTTCCCGCATAATCATGTGGAATATTTTGTTTCGTATTATGATTATTATCAACCCGAAGCGTATTTACCGACAACCGATACATACATTGATAAAGATGCATCGATAAATGACCAATTGGACCGTATGCGGCACAGTGCGACGCGCGCAATGTTGGAAGAACGCGATGTTATTGTTGTTTCTTCGGTGTCGTCGATATATGGACTTGGGACGCCGGAACAATATTCAAGTATGAAGTTGGTTTTGCATGTTGGTGATGTTATGGGAATTGCCGATGTTATGCGCGAATTGGTGAATATACAATATAAGCGAAACGATGTTGCGTTTGAACGCGGTAATTTTCGGGCACGTGGTGACACATTGGATATTTTTCCGTCACACAGTCAAGATATTGGTTGGAAAATTTCTTTTTGGGGTGATGAAATCGAAGAAATTTGGGAATTTGATGCACTGACCGGGGCAAAGTTGCGAAAAATTGATAGAATCGCGGTCTATCCAAATACGCACTATGCAACGCCTATGCCATCGATATTACAGGCGATTGGTAATATTCGTTCGGATTTGGACGAAAGGTTAAAATACTTTCACGATAATATGAAGTATATTGAAGAACAACGTTTGCGCGAACGCGTGAATATGGATATCGAAATGATGGAATCGACCGGAACATGTCGTGGAATTGAAAACTATTCGCGATATTTATCTGGACGTATGCCGGGACAACCGCCACCGACACTGTTTGAATATCTGCCGCGTGATGCGATTTTATTTATTGATGAAAGTCATGTGACCGTACCCCAAATTGCCGCGATGTCGCGTGGCGATAGGGCGCGCAAAGAAACACTTTCGCAATATGGTTTTCGGTTGCCGTCGTGTATCGATAACCGGCCGTTGACCTTTGATGAATGGGATGCGATGCGGCCACAAACGATTTTTGTTTCCGCAACGCCCGCCGAATGGGAAATGAAACAATCGAACGGAATAGTGGCAGAGCAGGTGATACGACCGACGGGGCTGCTGGACCCGGAATGTATTGTGCGACCAATAAAAAATCAAGTTGATGATTTGTTGGCAGAGGTAAAATCGATAAAGGGACGCGTGTTGGTGACGACGCTTACCAAAAAAATGGCGGAACAATTGACGGACTATTTCGTGGAAAATGGCGTTCGGGCGCGATATCTGCACAGTGATATTGAAACATTGGAACGTATTGAATTGTTGCGCGATTTGCGAATCGGAAAATTTGATGTGTTGGTCGGAATCAATTTGCTGCGTGAAGGATTGGATGTCCCCGAATGCGAATTGGTTGCGATTATGGATGCCGATAAAGAAGGGTTCTTGCGGTCGACACGGTCACTGATTCAAACAATAGGGCGGGCGGCGCGAAATGCAAATGGGCGCGTGATACTTTATGCCGATGTTATAACGGAATCTATGCGGGCGGCACTGGATGAAACAAATCGTCGCCGTCAAAAACAAATGGCGTATAATACCGAACATGGAATTGTTCCGAAAACCGTGACCAAGGCGGTGTTTGATAATGTTGCCGATACAAATGAAAAGACCGATAAAAAGCGCCGGTTTGTTTATACCAAAGATGGTGTGTGGGACGCGGAAAGTTTGCAGCGCGAAATAAAGAAATTGAATAAAAAAATGCGCGATGCGGCGGAAAATTTGGACTTTGAAACGGCGGCGGAAATTCGTGACGCAATTCGAAAAATGGAAGACGATTTATTGTTGTTGGAGTAAGAAATGAAAACATATATAACAAAAGATATAAATGAAACACATAAATGGGCGGCGGATTTTGCGAAAATTCTGCGTGCGCCGGTGACGGTTGCATTGCATGGTGATTTGGGTGTTGGAAAATCGGAAATTGCGCGAACAATTATACAAACACTTTGTGGGGCGGATACGGTTGTGCCAAGTCCGACGTTTACAATCGTGCAATCGTATGAAAACAAAACGGGTCGAATATCGCACTTTGATTTGTATCGTGTGTCGGACGCGTCCGAACTTGTTGAAATTGGTTTAATGCATGCGGTGCAAAATGATATTACACTAATTGAATGGCCGGATATTGCGCGTGATTTCTTGCCAAAAGATACGATTCATTTATATATAACCGAATTTGAAAATGGTCGAAAAATAGAAGTCGCTGATTAAATACTTTTTGCGGATGGCAATAGTGACATTACCGCAAGTGGAAAATCCGCAGCGCGCGCAAGGTATGAACCACTGACCAGCAAATCTGCGCCGGCACCCCAACAAAGTCGTGCCGTTTCGGGGTTTATTCCGCCATCAACCGATATTGTAAATCGCAGGCCATATTTTTTTCTTGTTCCCGCAAGTACAGATATTTTATTCAACACATTCATATTAAACTTTTGTCCCGCCGCGCCGGGTGCAACGCCCATCACCATAATTTCATCAATGTCACGCAAAATTGTTTTAAGTAATGATACCGAAGATTCCGGATTTAATGCGATACCAACGCGTTTGCCGGCGGCGCGGACAATTTGAACCGCGCGGCGCAGGCCGACCGTGTTTGTTGAAAGTATCACCGTGTCCGCGCCGGCGTTTATTGCGTCGGTTGCCCACGCCGATGGTGCGTCGGTCATTAAATGAACATGTAAATGGCCCGGCCATGCGGCGCGAATTTTGCGTAATTCTTCGATACCACCGGTTATTTTATCAACATAAAGTCCGTCCATAATATCGACATGTATTGCCGATATTCCGCCCGCGCGAAACATCGTATATGTTTCGGGGCGTGACATATCAAAGCAAAGTGTGCTTGGCATAATCGGAACGGCGGTTTGGCGTTTTTTCTTTGGTTTCTTGCGATGGAAAATGCCAAAAATTTTGTCGGTTGTTCTTTGCCATTTTTTAAGGCGTGCAATGTATGCGCGACGATACGGTCGCGCCGATTCCCATATATATTTTGCAAGTGCGCGAACATTTGTGTCGGGTCCGGTTTGTGTTATTTCGATGTCAAATGTTTGCGAAAGTAATTCAACAATTCCGTTTAACCTTGCGCCGCCGCCGGTTATGATTATTTCGGTTGGGGTGTATCTTTCGATGTATCGCGCCGAATCATTTCTTATTTGTTCAACAATGTTATAGAAAAACGGAACAACAATTTCATTTACATCGGCGCATGAAAATGCGTATGCGGTGTCGGCCGGACTAAACCGTGCCATTTCATTTGAATAAAGGTTTGCAACATTACGTTTTATCCGTTCGGCTTCGGCAAATGGAATATCAAGTTTTGTTGATATTTCATTTGTTAAATCGTTGCCACCGATAAAGTGGCCGTCATACCACACCGGGCCACGGTCCGTCCAAATAGATGCGGTTGTGTGTTCGGCACCAAAATCGATAAACATTACATTTTTTTTCTTTTGGCGCAGCACGTTTGATGCCAAAAATTGCGGTGCATAAAATGCCGATGGTTGTATGTGCGATTGTCGCAGCAAACTTAAAATTTTTTGCATACGTTCGTTTTCAAAAAACAGTGCAGAAATTTTTGATATAAGTTTTGTGTCGCTTTGTCCGATTGGTGTAAGCAGGTTGTGTGTGTTGCCCGTATCATATCGTAATGGTATTATATGCATGGGATAAAAACCGTCGGGTCTATCGATTTGTGAAATTTGTGATTTTACATCCGATGGGGTGATTTTATGTTCACCGTTCCAAACGGTTTCTTTGGTCGATATGTTAAAAAATGAATTGCCAAAATTTCCGGTTATGTATGCCGTGTCGAAATGCGTCCCCATTTGCCGTTCAAGTTCGTCCGCCACAGATTTTAGTGCAAAAACCGTATCAAAATCATCAACCGCATAGTATGCAGATTTATCAATCATTGCGTTTCTAACGCGGTGCGCAACGCCACGGACACCGCACGTTCCGATATCAAGACACAAAAAACAAGAATCAATCATATGCATTTTTATTTTACCAAAATTCTTGCGTCATCGCGCATATCAATTACTTTTATGTCCTTGGATAATATATTGTGTTTTTTATCCAAAACAACAATGTTTCCGATTGCGGCGATTGGGTCATTTTCAGGCAACATAATTGTAATTCCACCAAGTGTCACCAAATTCCACCGCCGGCCATCAATCCATTCCAAATAATCAAGTGTTCCGATAAGATTGTTTGCTACCTTGGTAATTTCGCCGATTTCATTTGGAACACGGCCACGCAAAACAGCGGTGTTTGGTTGACATTTTTCGGATATTTGGGATTTATCATTATCATGGATAACAATTGTGTCACATTTTTCGGGCGTTTTTTTATCGCATTTTTCTTTGCATTCTGTTATGCATTCGCCACGGAAAACGATGCTTCCTGCACTACGGGTTTCAGACGGGGTTTCTATGCATTCACCTTTGTCGGAAAGCGGATAATAGTAAACGCCGTTTGTGATTTCTGCAACCGCCTTGTAAAAGTTCACTTTGATTGCTAGGTTTCCATTTGGCAATCGCCGGACCGCAGATTTTTCAATGTTGGGTATTTTTTGTTTGAGTTGGGTATTTATATGTTCAAGTTTTTTTGTATACGTATGTGTACCTGACTGTATTCCAATGTTGTTTTCAATAGACGATAAAAGATTGCGATTCGTTGTTTCGGCGGATATAGATATATGCCGAATCATTGCGGTTGGGCCGTATCCCATACGCGCCATAACTATGCGGGTTGCAAAATAAATGCTAAGCAAAATAGCGGCAATAAAATACAGCCAAAACCAAAGATTTCGTTTCATGGTGGATATTATAGCATATTTTTGTTCGATATGAAAGTTTTGGAGGCAAATTTTTATGTTGCGCGGAGTAGATAACCGCGTTTGAACATACATTTACGATACGAACCGACCGAACGCGATGTTGTGTTGCGTGGCACCGAAAGCAGGGCGCGTTGACCAACATCCCTGTACTCATTTGATTGGAATGTGACCCAAAGTCCGTCCCAATCCGGCATACGAACGGTCTGATTCGGTGAAAGCAATTTTGCGATGCGTGACCGGGGCAGGTAAGATGGCTTTGTTATGCCTAAACACGCCTTGTGGTCACGAACAAACTGTTCCATTGTGACAGATTCGTTTTCCCAATTTAGGATTGTTGCGTCATCAATGCTGCCCCCGTTTGGGGATGCACAGGCACATAAACCCAGTAATAAAATCACTTTTAATATTTTCATATTTTACATTATAATTTAATTGCGTTTTTGTGGCAATAGTTTTTATAATGTGTAAAACTATATCGGGAGAAAAGAGATGGCGACAACCGTTCAGAACTTTATAAAGTTTGCAAATTTCTATAATCAAATGGCCAAGACCATGTCTGCGATATGTGTTAGCAAGGGCGGAATTCCGATGGAAAAATATGTGGGTCGTTTCTTTGCCGCCGATGTGTTGGAATTTGTTGTGGAATATGGTGAACGTTTGCTAAAATCGAAAAAAGATGTGGCACCGGATGTCGTATCGGTTATCGATATGTTTAAAAAACAGTTGGCGGGTGTTAAGGAATGGGTGACCGGTTCCCAAAAACCGATATATGAAATGTCACTTGAAGAATTCGAACGGGCGATGAATATATAAAGGATGCAGTATGAAAAAATTGATATGTTTTTTGTGTCTTGGGTTCACACTTGCGGCGTGTATGGAGGTTCAAGACCCATATGATGTAGAAGAGGTTGAATATAACACCACCCAGGTCATTGATAATTTGGTTATTGACGACAATTCAGTGCCAATTTTCCCGAAAAAGGCGGCGCTGACCACCGATACGGCGCGGCGGTTTTCGGTTGAATTACCGCGGCGTTGCACCGTGAATTGGGATTCGCAACAGGTTGTGTCGGTTGTGCCGGATGAAAAAATCGAAATCGTTCGTTTGAATGTTGGTGATCCCTTGCCAGATTTGACAGTATCTAATTATGATTTTAGAAAGCAAGGTGTGCGCGACACGTTGGATAAATTATTGGCCGGGACGGATATTGCGGTTATTGAACAAGAACAAATTCATGAACGTATATCGGGGTCGATTGTTGGTGGAAACCTTGGCGATGCGGTAAATTTGATTACGCATCTTGGGCGGGCGTATTATTCGTATGATGAAAAACTTGGCGAATTAAAATTGTTTAATCGCGGAAAGTGGTTGATTAAAATGCCAAAGAATGAAGATATTGTTATGGCGATTTTGGACGCGATGCATGGTGCGGATGTGCGAAATGTTATTGTTGATTGGGGTGATAATACCGTGATATTCGAAGGTAATTATCAAACCGAACGCGAAGTTGCGCGGATCATTTCAGATATTGCGTCAAAAAAATATGTGATGGCGTGGGATATGGACGTGTATCGCGTTTATCCGCGCACCGATAATCCGATTATTTGGATGAATATGTTGCCGGCGTTTGGTGAAAAGAATATAAAGATGTCTGTGCCGGGTGTCGTTGGGCGTGCGTTGGTTGTTGGACCAGAGGTGAATACGAAAACATTACAAGAATTTTTGGCGCAACAGGCAAATGTTGTTTTGATATCCCAGGGGCATTTTGTCGTACCTGATGGGTGGCAATCGCGATTCGATATTGGTCAGTGTGGCAAGGAAGAAAGATTGGAAACAGACCTGATTGTTGGGGCGACCGCAAAATATGGCGATTTTGGTGGCAAAGATAAAATAGATGCAAAAATTGTTCTGCGGACCAGTAATGGCGAACTTTCATCGTTCACAATTCCGTCCAGTGTTGGTGATAACTATGTAATTGTTGGTATTCCGACACATTCTTTTGTGACAACACCGGAAACATTGATAAGTCCGTTTGCAGAATTGGTTGTATTTATGTCACCGCGAATTGTTTCAATTGTGAATCCGGCGGATGTTCCGGATGATGCGCCACTCGTTGGTGATGCGTTGCGTGATTGGTTAAAGGAATAAAGATATGTTTACGAAACTGGAAAGAAAAATTGCATTTAGATATTTGGCGGCGCGACGGCGTGGGTTTGGTTCGGTTGTGTCGTGGGTGTCACTTTTGGGAATTATGTTGGGTGTTGCAACACTTATTGTTGTGATGTCGGTGATGGGTGGTTTTCATGATACATTGCTTGCGCGGATTGTTGGTATGAACGGTCATGTTGTTGTTTATCACCAAGATGGCGCGATTGCGGACTATGATTTTTTGGCCGAAAAAATGATGGAAAATAAAACGGTGGCGCGCGACGTATCCGCCATTGTTCCAATTGCCGAAGGCCAAGTGATGGTGACCGCAAATGGAAAAAATTCTGGTGCGATGGTGCGCGGTATTCGTATGAACGATTTGATGACCAAAACCAACAGTGGTGTGCGCATGTATGGGCGCGATTTGGCCGATATTCGCGACGGGGAACTTATAATCGGGTCAACACTTTCGCGGAATTTGGGCGTGCATATGGGCGAAAGTGTTTCGTTGGTTTCTGCCGATAATGCAACGCCAACGCCGTTTGGGACTATGCCACGGATTATGTCGTATCCGGTGCAAACATCTTTCTTTATGGGAATGTATGAATATGATTCGGGGTATATATTTATGCCACTGATGACCGCGCAAAAGTATTTGAATTTGGGTGACGCGGTGACGCATATTGATTTATTCTTGCGTAATCCCGATGATACAGACGCGGTGCGTGATGCGTTGATTGATGTGTTGCCGGACGGATATATCGTTCGTGATTGGCGCGATTTGAATCGGGGCTTTGTTGGCGCGTTGCAAGTTGAATCTAATGTTATGTTTTTAATTTTGATGTTGATTGTTATTGTCGCAGCGTTTAATATAGTTTCGTCGTTGGTTATGCTGGTCAAAGATAAATCCAAAGATATCGCGGTGTTGCGGACATTTGGTGTTTCACGGCGTTCGATGATGCGCATATTTATTTTGTCGGGAACAAGCATTGGTGTTATCGGTGCGGTGTTTGGAACGATATTGGGTGTGGTGGTTGCGATTTATATCGAACCGATACGGCGATTCTTTCAATGGATGACGAGGCGTGACCTGTTTCCGGCGGAGTTGTATTATTTGTCGGAATTGCCGTCGCGTGTGGAATTTGCAAGTGTTTTGGGAATTGCGTTGATTGCGATTGCACTTGCGTTTTTGGCCACAATATATCCGGCATGGAAGGCGGCAAACACAGACCCAGTAGAGGTATTGCGGAATGAATAAAGATTTGATGAAATATTTGGAAAAAATGGCATTAGATTGGTCACCCTTTGGGTCGACCTGGGATTCGGCAGCGAAAGATTTAGAAGAAGATTTGGCGAAACGCGGAATAAATATGAAACTTTATTATAAATATGCGTTGCCGGAAAACATGACGCCACAGAAATTTATGACGCGTGTTGCGGTGTTAGATTTTTGCGCAAATCCGTCACTGTTTTTTAAGGCGAAAATCGAGATATTTTTCGATAAAAGTTTAAGTTTGGTTGAAAGACTTCGGCTTGTAAAATATATCAAGGGTGGGCGTAAGGCGAGTCGCGAAAAATTGGACGAGTATGTTAAATTTGTTCAACACGCAAATCCAGAATTATCAAAGTTAAAAATAGAAAATGATTTTGATAAATTTGATATACTGGCGGGTGCAACATTTGGTTTCGCCCCAGACGAGATAGAATATTTTATGAAAAGAAAAGAACGTGACTTGAATCGGGAACATGAAACAGACGGTAAATTTAAACAGTTTGGCATTGAATTGCACTATGTTTTGTCGCCACAGACCGCAAAAAAAGTAATAGCAGAGTTAGGAAAAAATAAAAAAGTAACGATGGGAAACCCAAAGTTGCGCGGAAATGTAAGGGTAATATAAATGGCGTCGATATTAAATTCTTTATCACGGGTGAAAAAGGGCGAAGTCGTCCTTTCGGTGCGTGATATCAAAAAGACTTTTATCGAAGGTGGACAACCGTTGCATATTCTAACCGGCGGTGGGTTTGATTTGCACCGTGGTGAAATTGTTGCACTTGTCGGGCCATCGGGCAGTGGGAAATCCACGCTGTTACAGTGTGTTGGATTATTGGATAAACCGTCGGGGGGCAGTATTGTTGTGTCGGGTACACCGGTGCATAAAATGAGTGATGAAATGCGGACAATGGTGCGGCGGCGGAAAATGGGATTTGTGTATCAGCGGCATAATTTATTGTCTGATTTTACGGCAATCGAAAATGTTATGTTGCCGATGCTTGCCAATGGGGTTGATACGGATATCGCCATGGCGCGTGCCAAAAATTTATTAAAAGCGGCAAATGTTGCACATCGTGCTTCACATTTGCCGGGACAAATGTCGGGCGGCGAACAACAGCGAACCGCGGTGGCGCGCGCGCTTGCCAATAATCCCGATATATTGTTGGCGGACGAACCAACGGGCAGTTTGGATCCGAATCATGCGATTGCGGTTTTTGAACTCTTGTTGGATTTGGTGCGTAAAAATAAAATGGCGATGTTGTTTGTCACGCATGATATGTCACTTGCTAATCGTGCGGACCGGCGCATAACAATCAAAAATGGAATAGTTAAATAAAAAAATAATAAACTAAAAAAAAGGAGAGAGAAAATGAAAGACATCAAAAATACAAATTGTGAAAATTGCTATATTTGTTCACGTAAACAAAAGTTTTGGGCATGGGTTTTGTTGTTTGGTATATTTGGTTGCGGGGTTATGACGGGGCTTTATCCATTGGGACATAAATTGGCCAATACGCCGGATTCCGCCGTAAAGACGGAATCAAAAGAACCGGATGCGGTTGTTGATTTGTCTGACCCGGAACCGCAAAAGCCGTGTGAAATAAATGAAAAGGTTTTGAAAACGCGTCTTGCACGGAACATAGATGATACGCACCCTGGTGCATTTACCGCACACCAAAATAATATGTTGGTTTATAAACGGTTGTTTAATACGGGGTGTTTGGAAAACCGCGATTATTTTTCGGAAATGGCGGCAAATGAACGCATATATATGGATGCACTTGCGGGGGTTGAAAAGAAAAACAACGAATCGGTGGAACGGCCGTGTCGTGAAATTGAAAGCGCGTTAAGTCGCCGAATTATTTCGGGGTGCGATACAAACCAATATGTTTCGGAATGTCATTTGAATAATGCCGAAGTTTATTCGAAACTTGCCGAAGACGGTTGCCCGGAAAATATCGAACGTTATCGTAAAAACGCGCTTGATGAATTGCAGATTGCGGACGGTGTTCGCATAAACGCAAGTGATATAAATCCGCGTGAAGTGCGTTCCACAATAAATACATATAAAAAATTACAGATGCAAAATGAAGCGCGCCGGTATTTGAACAAGGTTGAAAAAATGCTGGACCCGGGAATCGATTTCATAATGGAATTGCAAAAGGTCATAGAAGAATAAGAAAGGAAATAATATGAACATAAAAACAATCGGAATCTTTGCGGTCTTGTCGATTTTTGTGGCGGTGCCGGCGGTGCGTGCCGAAGAAGAATCTAATGAAGACCCCGCCGCGGTTGAATATGCGGATTATGAAGATTACGAGGTTTTTGATGATGTGCAAGAATTGATTGATGAAGAATTGACCGAAGCGGCGGTTGTGGCGGATGATATGGGGCAGGTTGTGGTTGAAAATGTCGAACCAGAAATTGTCGATGTCCCCGCACCGCGCGCCGTTGCGGACAGGTTATCGTGTGATGAAATAAATACGCGTGTTTCGGAATTGCGAGAAGATGTCAAGGCATATCCGGAATTAAAGGCGGATTTGGAATATATGCTTTCGCGGCAACGTAATCAATGCGCGCCGCGTGCCGCGCGCCGGCCGGTACATAACTATCGTAATGTGAACCCGGTTGCGGAAATTGAAATTCCCGAAGTGTCGGTATCCACGGAACCGCCCGCGGTGGAAAAAACGCCGGAAGAAATAGCCGCAGAAGAGGCCGCCGCCGAAGCCGCACGTCAGGCACAAGTAGCAGAAAATCGCACAAAGGGTTTGTGTGATGATGGCGAAAAACCGAATCAGTATGGGTGCTGTGCCGGCGAAGTGTTTAAGCAGGTTGAACATTTGAACTTTGCGTGTTGTCCAAAGGAAGGCGATGGTGATTGTGTCGCATCGCGGAAAAAATAATCATGGGGCGACAAGATATCATAAATTTTATAAATAAAAAATATAATGCGAATCCGGAATACCTTTGGCGTCGGTATCCGGATTTTTGCGTGTTTCGGCGCGCGGATAATAAAAAGTGGTTTGCGATAATTA
Organism: uncultured Pseudomonadota bacterium; assembly: GCA_902787305.1. GTDB lineage: Bacteria > Pseudomonadota > Alphaproteobacteria > Rs-D84 > Rs-D84 > Enterousia. The sequence continues at coordinate 28,143 of CADAFS010000001.1, forward strand.
TGAAAATTTCGCGCGGAATACTAAAGATTCCCGGAGAAGGTGCGGTTGATATTATAAATGTTAAAACCGATAATGCGGAATTCTTGCGCGGGGTGCCCGGATTTTTGCCGGCGTATCATATGAACAAAAATAACTGGGTGACGGTTTTGATGGATGGCACAGTGCCGATTGGTAATGTTAAAAAGTTGATAGAAATGTCGTATAATGCAACGCAATAGAAAATGTTTGGAAACATGCGTGTTTTATGATATAATTCCGTAAAAAGGAGTTAAATATGTCTTCGGATGCAAATACAAATGCTTTTGATATTGTTCGTTGGGTTTTGTTGGTGCCGATGTGGGTTGCGGTGTGGTTCTTTGTGCCGTATGCGTATTATAAGATTTTTGGCGTCGGCGCAAGTTGGTGGACCATTATGGTGGTGCCGTATACACTGACGACGATTTTTGAATTTTTCGTGATGCGTGCGATGGCGCCGTCACACAAGAACGTATTCGCGATTCTTGCGGTGGTGTGCACGATATTGCTTAGTGTGTATTTGTATTACACTTTGTCGAATATGGCATATTAAAATCGTGTACCATGATATGTTTTAACACCTGGTGCTTTTGGCCAGGTGTTTTTTGTTGATATCAATCCCTTTTGGGTTTGTAAACGATTCGGTTTTGGGTCATGTAATCGCGCAGGACCGATTCGCCATGTTCGGGTTCGATATTGCCGTATACGGTGATATTCCGGCGTTTGAATTCGTTCAACCAATTTGGTTTGAAACCTTCATCAAATCCGGTTATTGATTCGACTACCTTGGATGTGATGCCAAAATATACCTCCCGAATGCCGGACCACATAATACCGCCCAAACACATAATGCACGGTTCCGCCGTCACATACAGCGACAGGTTATGTCCCGATAAATCGTATGTGTGCAGTAATTCTTCGGCGTCACGTATGGCGTTCATTTCGGCGTGGTTGTGACTGCAATTCATGGAAACCACACTGTTTGCGGTACGCACAATTTGTTTGCCGTCCGCGTCATAAATCGCGGCTAAGAACGGACCGTGCCCGCGTGCGATATAGTTCGGCAATTCGTCGTATAATTCAGTAATGATTTTTTTTGCGCGCCTAAGTTTGCGTGCATCGATTTTTTCGTTCGCAATTATGTTGTCTGTATTTCGCATTTTTTTGCCCCCGTAATCTTTGTGATAATTTTACGATTCGGTGCATAAAATCGCAAGTGATTTTGATAAAACCGATTCGGTAATTGGTATTTTTTTATATAAAAAATATGTTTTTTTATGGGCGATATTTTTTCCTATGATAAAAATTTTCCTTTATACCAAAAAGACAAAAACCCTAGGAAAATCAACGGGTGCGGCGGTTTTTGTGTGTTGTGATTTTTTGCATAATAAAAAAATATGCTTGTGCCCCATGTATCTGTTTGTTTTTAGGTGATTTATATAAATTTTTTTGTGTTGGTGTGTCTTTTTTGGGTTATCCGATGCATAAAAATAGGATAACCTAAATTTTCCTGGGAATGAATATAATGTGGGCATGGTTAACAAACAAAAGGAGATTACCATGACTCATCAAGATATATGGCAAGCAATTGATAATTTCGCTTTTCAGCATAACATGTCCTGTTCAGGGTTGGCGAAATTTTCAGGATTAGATGCAACCACATTTAACAAGAGCAAGCGTTGGTCGAAATATGGGCAACCACGGTGGCCTTCGACAAACAGTATTGCCAAGATATTAAATTCCACCGGAAAAACTATCGCAGATTTTATAAAATGTATCGGTGAATAAAATATTTTTGTTTACAAAGGTTTTTGGTCGTGTAGGATACACCATATGTCGACATTAAAAACAAAAATAATTTTATTGAAAGAATTACTGGCACTAAAAGAGGTTGTTGATAAGGGCAGTATTCAAATCGCCGCGGGTGAAAACGGGATTAAAAATTCCAACATGTCGCAAATGATTCGGGATTTAGAGCATAGGTTTAATACTAAACTTATCAACAGGGGCGCGAGTGGCAGTTTACCAACAAATTCTGCGCAACTTATATACAATGATATATGTGCAATAGAAGAAGAGATTGCCAAGATTTCTGAAAATTTTGTGGATATGGACGCACTGTCGGGGTCTATGTCTGTGTGGACCGAGGAGGGTTTGTTCGGAAGTTTTGTTTTGAAAGATTTGTCGGAATTTTATGCAAAGTATCCAAAGATTCGTTTGGAATTATTTATGCGGCATGAACCTGACATTTCCACAATGGATATTTTAATTATTAAACCAAAGTTGCATCCAAATGTTCATGGAACGGTTTTGTTCAAATTCAAAACTCATTTGAAATTTTATACCAGTAAAAAATATCTGGCCGAACATGGAATGCCAAAAAATATAAATGATTTATTGGAAAATCATGATTTGTGCATGGTCTATCGTTATATGAATTTACCGGAATGTCAAAGTATTATAAAACGTGCAAAACATTTGAATACTACATCTGATTCGTTGGCGTTGATATATCGGTTGGTGAACGATGGTGACGGTATTACCGTTTTCCCGTCGTGGTTCCAAGAAAGCAGCGAAAAATTGGTCTGTTTGGATAACCTGGATTTTGAATATGAAATGGAAACCCAGTGTATTTGTCGAACGGAAATCGCGGAATCACCAAAGGTTGGTGCATTTGTAAATTTCTTTATGGATTTCTGCAAGGGCCACAAAGTGCCGATTGATATTTATTATTGATGCGCGGGGTAAAGTTTTCTGGAATACGTTACATATCATTGATAAAATTATTTCCAAAAATGTCTTTTTGCGAATGCGTATCCGGAACCTGTTTTAAGGTATTGTTCAAATTCCAAAGCGGCGTCTTTGGAACTAAATGCAAAATAATTTACCAATTCCCAAGGTTTATATTTTGCTGTATGTATTGAATATCCTGCATTATGTTGCTTTAATCGTCGTTTCAAATCATCAGTTTGCCCGATGTATTTTTTTTCTGGATGGAAAATACTTTTTATAAGATAGACGTAGAACATGTGATTTTGGTCCCCCTTCGTTAAAACTTCGGGCGACACGCGAGTTTGGTTAATGTTCTGTATTTTTTGTTGACAGCACTAGCTTTTGTGGTAATATTCAATGCGAATCGTGTTATTAAAAGGTATAATTATGTTATTGTCAAACGAAAATAACCTCATGCTGTTACAATTAATGGATGATAAAGAAGTAAAAATTAGATTTGAGCACTCTTATGCAGTGTGCAAAGTAGAGCTGCGTACGGATTATTGGTGGGATTCTTTTTATAGAAAACTGAAAGAGAGCAAAATGGAAGTTCCTGTATATCCAAGGAGCGTTTTGGGACACGAATATGAGAAAATCGTGTTTGATAAGTATCAATTGTTTAAGAAAAACAAACACGTGTGCACCATAGGTAAAGAAACGTGTACTGATGGTTTTCAATTAAAGGGAAATCATATATACTACTATGTTTGGTGGCCGGGTGTTGGTAAATTGCAGTCTTTGGACAGTAACTTATATAATCGGGCAATGCGAGTTTGCACAGAACAACAGGAAGAGGAAAACAGAGTAAAAATAGAAAAAGAATCGCAACCAGCAAATTCGATGATAGCAAAAGTTTTATCAGATAGCTTGCGACACACAATGTAAATCATAATATCTTGCCCACACACCACAACCACATTGAACGAATGTATAAAGCGGGGTAGATTATTGTTGTAAATCTAGCCTTTTTATCGGTTCGAATGTTTTTGGCGATTTATAAGTAGTTCGAAAGTGTGGATAATTACATAATTTTTATAAAAATTACTTTCGAACTTACCAAAGTCTTATATTTTTGCTCTCTGGAATGCGCACGGGTGCCTCGATACACAATAACAAAAATCAAAAAAATCTCCGCGGGTCGATTTTTTAAGATTTTTCTAATTGTGTATTCTCGTATTGGTGCTGCGCCCGACGGGCTCGCACCGATCCGTGCGCGACCAAAAATTGAACCACCCGTAAGGGGTGGTTGAATTTTTGGTTGGGGCGCACGGATTCGAACCATGATAAAGAGAACCAAAATCTCTTGTCCTACCATTAGACGACACCCCAAAAGTGGTCTTGATTATAGTAGGTTTTCTGATTTTTGCAATAATAAAATAATTTTTGTTATTTTAGGACTTGATTTTTAATCGTTAAAAATTATAATAATTGTCGGTTTTAATAAAGCAGGGGGTTAAAATGGCTCATAAAGAGTTGGTTTCTTTGATGTGGAAAAATATTTTGTCGTTCGCAAAATTGTCCGAACGCATAAACCGCAGTCAGATGTCGTTTAGCGATTATTCGCGGACACAAATGCAATTGTTGATTCGCCTGTACCTTGGGGGGCGGGTGCGGTTAAAGGATTTGGCGGCGCGCGAATTTGTGCCGGCACCAAATTTGTGCACGGCGTTTCGTAAAATGGAACACGATGGTTTGGTTTTACGTGCGGTGGACGAAGATGATAGGCGCAATACATGGTATTCGGTTAGCGAACGCGGGGCCCAGGTTGCGGCGGAAATAATTGAAATGTTGCACAATGCAATTGGTTCTATGTTCACCGATATTGATAAAAAGGACGAAGAAGAATTGGTTCGTTCTTTCAAATCTATGAATGAAATTTTGGCAAAGTTGGAGGCGAAAAATGCGTAAAATTTTTGGTTGTCTTTTTGCGCTATACGCCGGATTTTGCTGTATAGACGGTTTTGCGATGGATTTGTCACTGGATGATGCGGTGCAAAAAATTGTCGCCGAATCGCACGATTTGAAAAAGGCCAATGCCAATGTTAAAAAGGCCCAGGCATCTTTGGACGCGGTAAATGCCAATCGTTGGTTTAGTATCGAAGGAACGGCGTCTTATATGAATTTAATCAATGTTGAAAAACCATTTGATTCTTTCAATGTAAAATTGCCGCCGGAACTTGGCGGATTGGTGCCGCAATTGGCCGGGGTGGAAAATATAGATGTGCCGGATAATATATTTATGGCGGGTGTGACGGTGACACAACCGATTTATACTTTTGGAAAAATCGGTAATGCGGTGGACAGTATGCGCAACGCAATAAAGATGAGTGAATATAGCAAGGAAATGGTTCTGCGTGAGGTTCGATATAGCGCGGCGGATTTGTATTGGACCGCGAAAATGACCGATGAAATCGTTGAAATTGCGCGTAAAAACCTAAATGACGCGGTTGGGGCAAAAAAGAAACTGACCGGGGCGGGGCGTGCAAATCGTGGTAATTTGGTGAAAATAGAATCTGATATCGCAACCAAAGAAATCAATCTTTCGGACGCGGAATTTAATCGCGATACCGCGCATCGAATGCTAAAAATTTTGGCGGGGATTGATATAGATGAACCGTTAAATTTGACCGATGAATTTCCAGAAACTTTCCCGGAAATGGAAAGCAAAAAACTTTCCAATACCCCGGAATGGCAGATATTGGACCAGCAAGTAAAGATGTATGAATCCAAAGCATCATCAAATCGCGCAAACGGTTATCCAACACTTGCGGCGGTTGGTTCCTATGATTATGTGACGATGGATAAAGATTTCAAAAATATGTTTAATAGTAGTGGAGAGCAGGCCGCGTATGTGGGGCTTGCGTTAAAAGTTCCGATTTTTAGTGGTGGGGTCAATCGTGCAAATGCGACAATTGATGTGATGAATGCAGAGGCCGCACGGCAAGATTTGGACAAGTCCAAAAAAATCACATCTGAAAAATACGAAAATGCGATAAAGCAATATAATCATTTGCGTGACAACTTGGGGGGGCTTGTCAATGCGCGGAATTTGGCGGCCAAGGCGTATGGTTTTTCACTTGATAGATTTGCGGCCGGGCAAACATCGGCGGTGGAATTGGCGGATGTATCAAGTGGGCTTTATCAATTGGATATCGCGCTTCTTAATGCGAAATACAAGATTTTAATGTCGGCGGAATCAATCAAAAAACTTGGTGAATAATCATGAAGATATTTGGTAAAAAATTTGATGATAAAAAATTAAAGAAAAACGTCTATACGGCGGTTTTTGCTGTATTGGCGCTTTGGTTTATATATCGTTTTGTTATGGTTGCAATTGAATCGCGTATGGTTGTTTTTAACCCGATGCGCGCGGCGGAACAAAACGGAATTGTTGTTGATACGATCGTCGCCGAACAAAAAAGTGGAATTATAAAAACGCCGCTTTCGGTTGAAAATAATCGGGCGTATGTTTCGGGCGCGCATCGTCGTGGATTAAAGGTTGGGCAAAAAGTTGCGAACGGTGAAATCGTTTTTGTTGCGAATAGTTTAGACCTTGATACCGGAATGTATGTGGTTAAAACAAAAAATGTTGATGATGGTGTTGTATATGTCGAATCAGAATGTAATGGATTTTTTATTCCAACCTATGCGGTGCGCGAATCGCAAGTTATGCGTGCGGAATCAGGGGTGGCGGTTGCGGTGCCGGTGACCGTGAATGCAAGTGATTCAGAATTTTCGTGTGTTTCCGGTGAAATCAAAGACGGTGATATTATTGTGCTGTCCAAGGTTGAACCAAATCAAAAAATAAATGTTCAAAAGTAAAAGGGTGTGGATATGTTAAAATTCTTTGTTCGGCGGCCGGTCACAACAGTTATGTTTGTATTGCTTTGGGTGGTGTTGGGTTTGGTTTCTTTCCCAAAGATGAATATAGAACGTACGCCGGCATTGGACTTTCCAATGGTGACGGCGACATTTGTTTACCCCGGGGCCGCACCGTCCGAAATAGAATCCCAGGTTATTAAAAAGGCCGAAGACGCAATTTCCCAAGTGCCGGAACTTAAAAAAATTACATCCCAGGCGTTTGAAAATGGTGGCTATGTGATGGCGGAATTTAATTTGGGTGTAAATGTTAATGACAAGGCAAGTGAGGTTAAATCAAAAATTGACGCGTTGGCTTCGGAATTTCCAACTGATTTGAAACAGCCCGTGATTGAAAAATTAAATCCGTTGCAGACATCGGTTGTTGATATTGCGCTTTATGGTGCAAATCTGCGTGATTTGCAGGAATATGCTGATAATACATTGTCGAATAAAATCACATCTATAAATGGCGTGGCAAGTGTGTCGATTTTTGGTGGTGAAAAACGCGCGATACGTGTGGCGTTAAATCCGGAAACAATGGCAGCATACGGTATAACAATTATGGATGTCGTAAGCGCGATGGGTGCAAATAATATAAATGTGCCGGGTGGAAAGATAGAGGTTGGGGCGGATTCATCAAATGTGCGTTTCATCGGTGAATTTGAATCTGTTGACGCGATAAAAGATTTGCATATAACAACCGCCGAAGGTAGGCGTTTCAAACTTTCCGATGTGGCAACGGTGACCGATTCGGCGCGTGATATTGACACGGGCGCGCGGTTCAATGGTTCTGATGTTGTGATTTTGTCTGTGGTCAAGGCATCAGATGGCAACGCGATAAAGGTGGCGCGCGCGCTAAATAGAAAATTGCCGGATTTTAATACGGATTTATCGGCGCATTTCCCGGGGGCACAGATGGAGATAATTTCTGATTCATCCATCGTGATTTCAAACGAAACGACCGGCACGATATATGGAATTTTGATTGGTGTTGTGTTCACAATTTTGGTTTTGTTGGCGTTCACCGGAAATTGGCGTTCGACGATTGTTGCGGGTGTTGTGATTCCGGCGTCGTTGATTGCGGGGTTGTTCTTTGTGAATGCAAGTGGTTTCACGATAAATGTTATGACGTTGCTTGCGTATTCGTCGGCATTGGGGACATTGGTGTCGAACGCGATTATTCTTATCGAATCGGCGTTGCAAGAAATGCGAAATGGGAAAACGGCGGAAAGTGCCGCAATTGATGGAACGAAAAAGGTTGCTGTTTCGGTTTTGGCGGGCGTGGGGACAAATGTTGTTGTGTTTTTGCCGTTGGCGTTTATGGGCGGAATTGCCGGTAAATTTATGACCCAGTTTGGTATGACGGTTGTTTACCTTACACTGTTGTCGTTGGTGTTTTCTTTTACATTGACCCCGATGATGATTGCGAAAATTTTACGCATAACCAAGGAACGGCGCGTTTCGGTGAATACACTAAAGAAGTCGGCGTTTCATAAATGGTTCGCGTATCAATATAAACATTCGGGGCGTGTGATTTTGTTTGCGTTTCTTGCGTTGGTTGCAAGTTCTATGTTGATGCGGTTCACCGGAAACGAATTTAGTCCCGCGACCGATGCAAATGAAATAAATATCACCGCGCGTGCGCCGATGGGGGCGACATATGAAAGGTCACAATCTATTGCAAAAGATATTGAAAAAGTTTTATCCGGGTTTGATGAAGTAAAATCGACATCGGTAAAAATCGGTGAACGCGGGTTGCAAAATATCGCGGTAAAAATCAAATTGGTTGATAAAAGCGAACGCCGTCACAGTGACAAAGAAATCGCACGCCGTATATTACCAAAAATTGCCGTGATTCCGGATGCGGAAATTCAAATTCGTGCGGGCGAAGGTGTGTCGTCGTCAATATCGGCTGATATTGTTTTGAATATATATGGTGACGATGATGCGAAAAGGCAAGAGTATGCAACGCGTGCATTAAATGCCATAAACAACATTTCCGAAGTGCAAACCGCGGTGTTGGCGCAACAAACGCCGGGTAATGAAATAAAATTTATTCCGGACGCAGAGCAAATGGATTTTTGGGGAATAAAAAATTCTTATGCTGGGGCGACGCTAAGGACGGCGCTTTATGGGAACGACACATATAAATACAAAGAAAATGGTGAAGAATATCCGATTCTTTTGGAATTTGCGCGGCCGTTCAAAAATCCAAAAATGTTTGAAAATGTTTTGGTGAATTCGCAAAAAGGCATGGTTGCACTGTCGCAAATCGGAACTATAAAGACAGAAAAAGCGACACCGAATATTTACCGGTTGGATAAAAGTCGTATTACAGAAATTGATATAAATCTTGGCAAGTCAACCAGTGGTCCCGTGCAATCGAAAATTGTGTCGGAATTAGACAGGTTTGATTGGGAACCGGGATATGGTTATTCATTTGGCGGTATGGCCGAAATCCAGGGTGAAACAACCGGCGAAATTGGAACGGCGTTCTTGCTTGCCACGGTTTTGACATTTATGTTGTTGGCGGCCATTTTGAATTCGTTGATTCATCCGCTTACCATCGCGACATCAATTATCACAAGTTTTGCGGGCGTGTTTATATTGCTGTTTTTGTCGGGGGCATCAACGAATGTCGGCGCGATGCTTGCGTTCGTTATGTTGGTTGGATTGGTTGTGAACAATAACATTTTGGTGTTGGAACCAACAGTGCAACGAATCGCGCGTGGTGAAAATGCCAAGGTTGCGTTATTGGATGAATTGACCGCGAAAAAGAATATGGTGCTGATGACATCTATTGCGGTTATGGCGGGTATGTTGCCACAACTTTGGAGTGCCGATGGTATGAAGCGCGCGATGGCGGCGGTTATGATTGGTGGAATGCTGGCATCGCTGATATGGACATTTACACTAACGCCGGCGTTGTTCTTTGCGATGGAACGTCTGCGCCAGAGATTAAAGGGGAAAAAATAAAAAATTTTTGTTGCACAAGATTGGTTTTTTGTGTAGTATCCGGACGGATGTGGGATACAAAGTAAAAGGATTGATTTATGTCTGGACGTTATAAACCACGAGGTGATAATTATATCCCACCGTTTTTTGTTTTTGGTACGAATGTTGATGGTAAACTTGCCCCAAGGTTTTATAATCTTCCTGTTTGGGATATTTATGAAGGGAACAAACATGTTGATGGAACGCCGTATCAATTTAAAGATTTTTGTCCTGGGCCGTTTGTTAATTTGTATGCTGCACAGCAAGCCGAATATCGTTTGGCCGTAGATGATTTTTATATTACGTCTAACCCAAATGCACAAACGGGTAAAAACGAAATCACATTTTGGGATAAGGGGGAAATACCAGAGCAAATAGATTATGTAAGCACGAACAGACCACCAAGGTTATCACAACCGATGATTTTTAAACCATTATTTTCTTGGAATGGATTGGTTCCTAAAAGGATAGAAATGGATTGGCATGCCAAGCGGTTAACTTGTCGGCCCCGTACAGTCACAGGAAAACCAAAGCGGATTGTAAATGATGATGATTGGACCGCGTTTATGTTGATAAACAGAATGAATTTTGATACAATTTCATCATGTACAGCAAACAGGTTCTTTTATCCGAATAGCGAGATTAGGCAGGGGGCCGATACAGAAATTATCTTTAAAGTGGCTCCTTTATCGTATCGTATGGTTATACTAATACGTCCGGATTTTGGTTATGTGAAACAAGTGACCTATAACGAAGACAAAAAAGAATTTGAAGAGAGTTGTTATGCCGACATCGATCGTAATGTAGATTTGGTGAATGTGTTGCGTGAGATTAAACGGCTACGTGATGCATATGTTGAAAAACAATATATACACTAAAAATAAATAAAAATGCCGCAAGAAATTCGATTTTGTAAACCCGAAGGCAAATATGGATTTTTAAGTCCGCTGGCGGCGTTTCCGATAAAAATGTCTGTGGACGGTGAAGATTTTATTTTTCCAACGGTGGAACATTATTACCAAGCGATGAAGTTTTATTCCAAAGATTCGCGGTTTGGTGTGATTTTGAATTTGCCGGACCCTGATGCGGCGCGGCTGCTTACGAAAACACCAGAATATAAAATAAATCGTCGCAAAAATTTTAATAAAGAAAAGTTTGATATTATGGAACGTGCGTTGCGTGCAAAGTTTGAACAAAACCCAAATGCGGCGGAATTGTTGAAATCCACCGGTGATGCGATTTTAATTAAATCTTGTCCGGTTTGTTATAAATGTGGTTTCGGTGAAGGCAGTGGTGAAAATCGTATAGGAAAAGTATTGATGCAAATTCGGTCCGAATTGCAGGGGTGAAGCGTTTTTTATTGTTAATACACAATTAAAAGGGGATGGGATTATTATTCCAGAATGCCGTCATCCCGCGGAAGCGCGGGATCCAGGCCGAGCAACGCCGAGGCCCTGCGTCGCAGACAGTTTGTCGTCGCAATGCGACGACAAATCCCCTGCGGGGCAAGTTTTTGCATTCGCAAAAACTGGGCACCGCTCTTCAGCGGTGTGACGATTCTCTGGAATTTTAAGTGTCCCGTTTTAATTGGGCATTAACATGAAATGTTTTTTGTTTGCTATATCATTTTTCATTATTATAATTCGGTGAATTTTAGATAAAGGTGTTTATGCATGTTAAAACCTGTGGATGTTGTTTTGTTTGATTTTGATGGAACGCTGTCGTGGCCGGATTCGAATATGGCGTTTGGGCGGTACTGTTTCCGGCGCAGTTTTCGGCCGTGGTTGTTTTTGCCACTGATTGGTGTGTGCTTTGTTGCGCGAATTTTTAATCGTGGTGGGGTGTGGTGGCGGCAAAATATACGTCGGTTTATCACGCCGAATATGATTAAAAAATTCGCACCGGGCTTTGTGCGCGAACATATGCGGAATCGCTTTGGTTGGGCGGCGGAGCAAATTGCAAATGAACGCGCGCGTGGGAACAAGGTTTTACTGATTACCGCGTCGCCGGATTACCTGGTGGATGGGTTGGTGCGTGGTTTGCCGTTCGATGCGGTGATTTGTTCGAAAATGGATAAAAAAAGACCATGGAAATATGAATTTTTGTGTTGGGGAAAAAATAAAGTTGTTGCGATGGATGAATGGGCGGTGGCGCATAAATTTATTCCGCATGTGGTGCGGGCGTATTCGGACAGTAAATCTGATTTACCAATGATGTCCATCGCCGATGAACAGGTATGGATAAATCCGAAAACAGGAATGAGAAGATAACAAACCCCGCCGCAATGGCGGGGTTTTGCTCTCTGGAAATTTTTTATTTTGAATAAAGTCAAATATGTGATATAGTAGAAATGTCGGCGGGTGTTCCGTTGATGTGGTTTGAAAGCCACTGTCCTAAGGCGTCAATCACGGCGCGACTATTGCGTCGTTATTTTGACGAAAAAATGTTCCTGGCGTTGGCCAGGAAGGCGGCAAAATATTTAATATGCCGCACAATTCCTTAGGATTGCTTTCAACCTCCTGGCCACTTGGGTTCGTTCCGGTGGTTTTTTGGTAATAAATACATCTTTGTCATTGCGGCCCCCGAGCCGCAATAGGGAAAAAGAAAGCCCTATGGCGGACCAAGCCCGCCATGACAAAAAAGAAATGGTTGTCATCTTGAACTTGTTTCAGGACCGCCATGACAAAAAAGAGAGAGCATGAAAAAAGTTTTGGTGATTTTTTTAATTCTTTTTTCGCCGGTGGCGGCGCGGGCGGATGATGGTGTTGTTATGGATGCGGATATGGCGCGGCAAATGGAACTTTCGAAATTAAAACGTGAAGTGAGTGAACTTGAAATCAAACTTTCCGAATGCAAACGAAAGAATAAAAATTGGCGCACGGCGACATGGATTGGTGCGGCGGGAACCGTTGCTACCGGCACAGCGGCGATAGTGCAGGGCGTAAAACTAAATAATTTAAAGAAAGAAAAAGCGAACGCAAAACAAAATGAAAAATAAAATTGTGATTTTAATTGGAATGTTTGCGTGCTGTGGCGCAATTGCGGAAACGGACTATATCGATATACAAATTCATGAATTGCAACAACGTCGCGATGCGTTAAAGGCGGAATTGGACGCATGTGAAGAAAACACGCGTAAATTCAAAATCGCCGGTGTTGCGACGCTGGGCGCAACGGGCGTTGGTGTGGTTGGAAACATCGCATTGCATAACGAAATTAAAAAAATCGAACAATCCAAAAATGGTGGTGGGTATGGTGGGGGTGGTTCGGCGGGTACATTAAAAGCGGATACACGAAGTGAAGTTGAAAAATGGGAGTATCAATGTAAAGAGCAGGGGTATGAAGTGACAATTTGTGATGAATGCAAAGATTGTTGCGCTGCTTCGGGGTGTCCGTGTAAGGAGGAATGTCCAGATGAATAGAATATTTATTGGTATCGTTTTGATTGTAATATCGATTGTTTCAGCGTTTGCTATACCAACACTTGCAGACCGACAGCATTTGTGTGAATCAAAACCATTAAGTTTTGTTTGGGTTGAAAAGACAAATGCGTGCATACCAATTAATCCTTGTGAATCGCAGGAAGATGATATTCGTGATGGATATTGTATTCCTTCAATTGCCACAGTTGAATCTGAAAAAAATGCGGAACTTGTTATGCAACGATATACGGAAAAAGTTTTGAATACGCATGTAATCAATGTAATCCCTATAACATCTAAAGATGATAAGTATTTGATATATCTTGGGGTTCGTACTGCGGATGATTCTTATTATGTTTTTAGATTTTATAAACCGTTTGGGATGCCTGTGGCTGATAATTTATTGATTGCTGCATGTTGGGCGTACGGTAAAAGTTATGTTGAACAAGAAACAAAAGAAAATGAATATTGGTGTACTGTTCATGATGAGAATGAATGTACCGATATAGTAGATTTTGCATCATTGTTGGTTGGTGAAATGGTTTCCGGTGAAATTGTGAACCTTGGAACCACGTTATGCAAAATGAATAGAACAACAAACAAAAAGGAGAAAAAATGAGAAAAACTGTTGTATCTGTAATCACTGGTTTAACAGTAATTGGTTCGGCTTTTGCTATACCAAGTCCGGGGGATCGTAAAAAACTGTGTGAATCAAAACCGTTTGATTTTGTATGGGTTGAAAAAACGCAAACCTGTGTCCCTATAAATCCCTGTACGACATCAAATTCAAAAATTCGTGATGCGTATTGCATACTAGCAGGTGGTGTTGTAGGGGCGGGAGATAACGCAGAAGAAGCAATAAGACGTTATGCAAAAAGTGTGATGAAAATTGGTGTTGACTCTATCAAATTTGTTGAATCGTCGTATGGAAGACCCGGGTGGTCGCTTCGTACAACAGATGGTGGGTATTATGTTGTTGAATTCGACGGGTACGCTAAGGGTAAAGATATAAAAGCACAATTAGAGGTCGCATGTTGGGCCTATGGAAAAGAATTGTATTTTTATACGGATGACGAAAATCCAAGGTATGGTTGCTTGGGTAGCGTTTCGAAAAAAGAATGTGATGATATGGCCGATTTTGCATCTTTATTGACAGGGAATTTGGTTGAAGGTGAAATTGAACAGTTGGGGCAAAAAGTATGTTGGTTAACAAATTTTGATGGTTGGTATGAACAAAAAGAAAAATTGCAAGATGGCGTTATATATAATAATTCTTATCAGTCACAAGGTTCCACGATAGCAACAGGGGTGAGCAATTAGTCTTTGTGTGTAATTATAGAAAATAATGTAAATATAAAACACGGTTGCGATTGCAACCGTGTTTTACCAATCCCCCACCTCGTCGCTTTTCGGCGCCACTCCTCCGCAGGAGGAGAACTTTATGCTCTGGAATAATTTTGTAATTATAAAAACATAAAAACACTGATCACTATTTATTAAAATCTAATTCTTTTATTTTTTTCTGTGCAGGGCGAGTTCTCCTCCATTGGAGGAGTACCCGAAGGGGGAGGTGGTTAGAGTATTCGTTATTTATTTCATATTTTCTAACCACCCCGCCCAGTTCCACTGGGCACCCCTCCACAGGAGGGGAATTATTATTTATCAAAATCTAAATCTTTAATTTTCTCGGCGCGGGGGGTGATTTTGCCGATGGATGTTTGTAATTGTTCTATGTCCGTTTGGGCAAGGTTAAAGTGTTGTGAAACTTTGCCCGCGCGGTCCGCAAGGCGCGAAAGGTCGGTTAGCAACATGTCGAGTTCGCGTTTAATTTGACCCGCAACACGTTTGATTTTTATGTCTGATAATACTGCGCGGATTGTGTTTAATGTTGCCCACAATGTCGCTGGATCGTATGTAGGTAATAGGCACAGAGATACCAGTTTATTAGGTCAAGATTTTATACCATATGAACTAAACGATGGTGGGTATGTTGTGTTCGAATTTGATGATTTGTCAGATATAACAGAATCGCAAATTGCAGATGGGGCTATGGAGGGTGCCTGTTACGTATTCGATGGTAGTTATTATTTGAACCCTGGATATTGCGCTGGTCTGGAAAATGAGAAATCTTGCGAATCTGTTGCAGAACTTGCTACAGAAGTTAGTGGTCAAGTTATACATTGGTCATGGAGTGAAAAAGAAGAACTTTTGTCGCCTTCTAGTGAACTGACACATACTATGAAAAGATGTGTGCTAACAGTAGTGGACTAAATATGTTGAAAAAAGTATGATGAAAAATAAAACACGGTTGCGATTGCAACCGTGTTTACAAAATTATTTATTACAATCGCAGAGTTTTGCAAGGGGACATGTTGCACATTTTGGGCGCAGGGCGGTACAGGTATATCGCCCAAACAGTACCATCACATGATTGGTTATCGCGTGATATTTTTTTGGAATTTTCTTTAACAGTTCAATTTCAACCTTTTCGGGCGTGTTTGCGGAATCCGGCACCCAACCATAACGGTGTGAAAGGCGGAAAACATGCGTATCAACCCCGATATTTGGCGCGTTCCACAAAACATTTGTGATAACATTTGCGGTCTTTTGCCCGATGCCCGGCAATTTTACAAGTTCCGCGCGGTCGTGATATTTCTGTGGGAAAACAAAATTATCTTTGTTCGTTGGAATTTCTTTTAATCGTTCGGCCAATGCGATGATATTTTTTGCCTTGTTATTAAAAAATGAAATAACCCGGATATGTTTTTTCAAACCGTCAATTCCCAATTCCAACATTTTTTGCGGTGTTGGGGCCACGCGGAATAGGGCGGGTGTGACCTCGTTCACCTTTTTATCGGTCGCCTGGGCCGACAAAATTACGGCAACCGCAAATGTAAATTCGTTTACCGAATACAATTCCGAACGAATATCCATATTCAGATTTTTTGGAACAATTTCGAAAAAATCCCGCGGTGTTATCATTTTATTCGGCGCAAATTTCCGCACATTTTTTATTACAATTTGTTTCGGTTGCATCCGGTTCAGACGAATATTCATACACCATCTTTTTTTCGAATCTTTCGCCGCCTGTTTCGCACACGCATGTTATTTCATTTGTAGCATGGTAACGATCAACCGATTGCCCGTCGTCCAAATCACGCGCCCAAATCTTTGATTTGAAACGCGAAGAACAACCGGTAAAATTGCCGTGCACGATTTCATCGTTTTTCTTTTCTTCGGTCGCATTATCATCAGATGGGACATCGATAAAGAAATCTTCCGAATCCACCCGTTCATTTGATTCGTCTGATTCGGAAAATTCCACCGGTTCGACATCATAAGAAATTTCTATGTCAACCGGCATACGAAAACACAACCACATCGCACACAGAAACGTTATAACAACACAACCATAAAACAAAAATTTATTTTCTTTCATTTTTTAAGCCTTTTGTATAGAGATTCCAAAGTTATACCCTTCGATTTCCGTAAAGTGTTCGGCCGAACCCGGCGACATTTCACGGACAAGCGCGTTCGACATTATCATCTTTTTATGCTGTTCCAACGCACCGGACAACGCCAAATCCGCCGTATAGGTAAGATTTATTCGGTCGGACACATCCAAACCCAACGCTTTGCGCGTGTCTTGGATAAAGCGCAACGCGTCGTTCGCCAAACCTTCGGCAATCAATTCGGAATTTAATTCAGCGTCCAAAATGACAACCGCGGTATTATCCGGCAACGGCATACCCGTCACACCATCGCGGATATTCAGACGGTTTTCGAATTCATCCGCGTTCAGTGTATAATCGCCGACAACCAACTTATCGCCCGACAATTCGTAGTCACCCCGTTTCACGGCCGGTGCAATTTCGCGCAACGCACCGCCCAAACGCGCACCGATTTTCGGCGTGATCAAATATATGAAACTGTCCGCGACCTTTGCCGTGTTATCGACCCATTCAACAGATTTTACATTTAATTCATCGCGAATGATATTCGTATATTCGGTCATAGGTGTGCCGCCCGCAACCGTCAATTTGTTCAGTGGTAAACGATTACGCAATTTGTATTGTTCACGCAATTGCTTTCCAACAGACACGATTTCTTGGACACGGCGCATATCGGCGACGATTTTTTCGTCCCCCGCGTTTGCCACCGGCCAATCGGTCAAATGCACCGATTCCGCACCAGTTAAATTTTTATAGATGTATTCGGATACGAACGGCGCAAGCGGTGCCAAACAGCGGCATACGGTACAAAGCACCGTATAGAGCGTATTGAACGCGGTTGTGTCTTCATCCCAAAAACGCGTGCGCGAACGACGGATATACCAATTGTTTAGGATGTCCAAGAATCGCACAAATTCTTTGACCGCCGTGTCCGGTTTATATTCGTTTAGTGCATTGCCAACCGTATCAACCAAAACGCCTGTTTCCGACAAAATATATTTATCCAAAACATTTCGTGCATTTGTCCCCGATACATCGTGTGCCGTCATGTTTCCGGCATTCGCATATAATGTAAAGAAATGATATGCGTTCCAAAGCGGGGTTAAAATCGTCTTTATCGGTTCGGCAAAAACCTTGCCTTCTTTATCAACGGGAACAGGTTCGGCCTTCATAAAATTACTGCCCAAGATATAAAGTCTAACCGCATCCGCACCATATGCTTCGAATTGTTCCGATGGGTCAACAAAGTTATGAAGCGATTTTGAAAACTTTCTTTTGTTTTCATCAACAACCATACCATTTGCCGAAACAACACGGAAAGCCGGTTTATCAAACAGCGCGACCGCTATTACCATTAGAGAATAAAACCAACCACGTGTTTGGTCTTGACCTTCGATGATATAATCCGCCGGGAAAGTTTTTTCAAATGTATCTTTGTTTTCAAACGGATAGTGCAGGGCCGCAAACGGCATTGAACCCGATTCAAACCAGCAATCCAAAACATCGGGTATGCGTTTCCAACCGTCACGCGTTAGTGCATCCAATGTCGGACGATGCAAATCGTCAATCTTTACACCAAAGAATTCTTCGAGTTCCGCAATTGAACCAAAGATTTTATATTCACCGTCGCGTTCCCAGATTGGTAATGGCACCCCCCAGAAACGGTTGCGCGAAATTCCCCACGGACGCGCGTTTTCAATCCAGGACAAAAATCTATTGCCCGCCGATGTCCATGTTGTGTCGTTTTTGGTTATTTCAACAAGGCGCTCGCGAATTTTCGGAACATCGATATACCATGCGTCCGTCGCGCGATAGATAAGTTTTTCCTTGCTGCGTGGGCCGAACGGATAACTGTGCCGGTGCTGATCTTTTTTAACCAAGATTCCATTTGCCCGCAACCAATCAATAATCTTTGGATTGGCAACAAATATGTTTTCGCCCGCCCATTCGGTGACCGTGTTATCAAAGTTGCCGTAATCGTCAACATTTAATATAACCGGGAATTGCGGGTCAATAGCCTTGGCCACGATATAGTCGTCTTCACCATACGCCGGCGCGATATGAACGATACCGGTTCCGTCACTGTCCGACACGTAATCGCCGGAAATCACCGTATACAGGCCGTGCCCATCCTTTGCCAAATCGGTATAATATGGGAAAATCGGTTTATAATGTAATCCAACAAGGTCGGCCCCCATAACCGTCCCCAGGTTTTCGGAGTTTGCAAAAATCTTGTCATATGCCGAAAGTCGCGATTCCGCCAGAACATAAACATGGCCGTCATCATGACGCATACGAACATATTTCATATTGTTATTCACCGCCAATGCCGAATTTGCCGGCAACGTCCATGGTGTTGTTGTCCATGCAATCGCACGGTCGCCATTTGACAGTTCAAACCAAACCGTCACGGTATCGTCAACGATATCTTGGTATTCGCTTGACGCTTCGGAATTAGAAAGCACCGTTCCCAATTTCCAATCAAACGGGTTCACTTTGAAATCTTTATAGAGCAACCCACGTTCATACATTTGTTTTAATGCCCAAATCACAGATTCCATATAGTTTTTATCCATTGTGCGATAACCATATTCATCGCCACCATCAACCCAACGACCAACGCGTTCAATGAAACGCAACCATTCGTTGGTATATGTTGTCACATCGGAACGGCATAAATCACAGAAATGCGCCATACCGTCAGAACCAACAATATCCTTGGCGGTGCGGCCTTGTTTTTTTTCAACAGATGCCTCCGCCGGCAGGCCATGACAATCCCACCCAAGAACCCGGTCAACATACCGACCGTGCATAGTTTGAAAGCGTGCAACCATATCTTTGACCGCCGACACCCCAAGGTGCCCCCAATGTGGCAATCCATTTCCAAACGGTGGCCCATCGTAAAATGTGAATGGATGCCCAAGTTTCGTTTTGTTCAAACTTTTGTGGAAAGTATCGTCCCCGCGCCAAAACTCTATTATTTCATGTTCCAGTTTCGGAAAATCGGCCTTTGGTTCGGTCTTTGGATATGCCATTTTTTACTCCATTATTTGCAATTATCATAAAAAAACGGGCGCATCTGCGCCCGGGCCATCGCCAAAGCGCAAGGCCAGATTATCTTATAATAATGATTGTTTTTTTGTTCATCATGCGCAGTAGTCTATTATACAAAATACAATATTTCAAGTATTTTTTGACAAACCGTATATTTAATATAAAATCAACAAAAAAAGGATTTAAGCATGAAAGACGAAAATTTTGAAAATCTTGCGTATTTTATGGGTCGGTTGTTAAAGCCGTTTGTTGCGATTTGGGCGCCCGTCTATGCACTACAAAAAGTACGATGCGAAATTGCCGACCCACAAAAAATAGACGAACCACTTGAACTTGGCAAAAGCATAAGAAAACATACCAATGCTTTTATGAAAAACAAAGTGCATGCGTTGCCTGATTATTTTTTTAATCGGGCCTGGACATACAACGAATGGCGCAAACAAAAATATGACAATTCGTATACCGTGCCTATTAATGTGCAACCTGAAATTGATGAAAAACAAATTGGCGACATTGTTGCAAAGTTAGAGTTTGCTCCTGTGCTTCATGTTTCTTATTTTGAAAAAACAGAACATCAACCACGGGTGCCGTCATTGTGTAATTTTGGGGACTATGTTATTCAATTTTCATCGGCCGGAACCGAATGGTGTGGTGGTATGCGCGGGAATGGATATATCTCAAAAAAAATGCCGGACAGAACACGGGAACCAATTTGCACAATTTCACCAGACCTTTCTGATTATTTGGCGGAAGTTGCACATGTACAGTATGAATTGATGAAAACGAAAGATAGGTTATCAATGTTTTGTGCGCGATAACAATTTGCTACAGCCCGCCTTCGCCGATAAGTGTGAAGTTTTTTTCTTTGGTTGCGACCAATGCTACGGCGAGGCACTCAAAAATTTTAATCGCGCACTTTATTGTGCGCGATAACAGATAATATCTGGAATTTCTGTCCGTCTTCGTGCGTTTCACGCACTCCGCCGTGACACTCAATTTTCTTAACTAAAAATCCCGCAAAATGCGAGATTTTTACTAACGAAAATTGGTGGTGCCGGTGATAAGACTCGAACTTACGACCCCCTCATTACGAATGAGATGCTCTACCAACTGAGCTACACCGGCGTTCCGTGACACATACTTTACAGAACAATATATCCTTTTTCAAGTATTTTCCGCGTTATTTTTTTTCGACCATATTGTATTGTTGCTGTGGGTATGTTTCCCGGCTTTTTTACAATTTTTTTACAAAAAAGCCGGCGATGCCGGCCTAAATGATAAAAATGTTTAAAAATGCCGGAAAATTTTTTTACAACGCCAACATATACCCACACACCAATATCCCAAGTGTCACAAGAACGTAAACAATTTTATCTTTGGTTGTCATTTTTGATAACATTATTTCCACCTTTGGTTACCATGTTTTTAATTCGTTTGCACACTCAACAATTCTTCCGCTAAGCAGTG
Source organism: uncultured Pseudomonadota bacterium (assembly GCA_902787305.1). Lineage (GTDB taxonomy): Bacteria > Pseudomonadota > Alphaproteobacteria > Rs-D84 > Rs-D84 > Enterousia. The sequence continues at coordinate 49,180 of CADAFS010000001.1, forward strand.
CAGAAAGCACAATACCGATTGAAAATAGCAACACAAATCCAATTATCATCGGCACACCAACGGTTTTGACTCCTTCGACCATATTGTCTTTGCTGTTGATTTTACCGGTGGTGATGGCTTCCCATGCATATTTTGCAAGGATAAATCCAGCCCCCACGAACGCCAACGTTCGCAATGTTCCAAACACACCTTTTAGTTTTGTGATAAGGTCGCACAAACCACTGTCCGTCCCAATGGCGGCAAATGTCGGTGATGACATCATGAACACCGCCACAGATGTTTGTATGCGTAGCAACGCAGTTTTTGTTTTGTTCATCATTTTCTCCATTTTCGTTGTGTTAAACGGAACCGCACATTTACTATGCGGTTGGAGGTTGATGACAATACTCAGGAATTGTGTCGCTATTCAATATATTCGCGACCCTCCAACCACAGGTTGGAGTTTTTCGTCCGTTTTATGGACGCCTGAATATGGGTCATCACACCCAATTCCGATACACCCGTATCAGAACGTTTCAATTATAACAGCAAACCGTGAATTTTGCAATTTTAAAAAAACAAGAAAAATTTTGTCGTTTTTTTATTGAATCGAATCCTGTCAGCACAAAGTGGTGCCGCGGCAGGTAAAGATTTATTTATCAAAATCCAGTTCTTTAATCTTTTCTGCGCGGGGGGTGATTTTGCCGATGGATGTTTGTAATTGTTCTATGTCCGTTTGGGCAAGGTTAAAGTGTTGTGAAACTTTGCCCGCGCGGTCGGCAAGGCGCGAAAGGTCGGTTAGCAACATGTCGAGTTCGCGTTTAATTTGACCCGCAACACGTTTGATTTTTATGTCTGATAATACCGCGCGGATTGTGTTTAATGTTGCCCACAATGTCGCCGGTGAAACGATAAATACTTTTCTGCGTGCGGCATATTCTATGGTACCCGGGAATTCGCGGTGTAATGTTTCAAATATGGATTCAGATGCTATGAACATCATTGCAACCTCGGCCGTTTTGCCGGGGATAATGTATTTTTCCGCAATTGCATCGATGTGTTTGCGGACGTCCAATTCGAATTGTTTGCGATACGGTTCCGGGTTTTCGCCGTTCATCATATGATTGTATGATTCCAATGGAAATTTACTGTCGATAATCATGTCGCCCGGCGGATAGGGCAGGCGGATTATGCAATCGGGCCGTACGCCCGTATCCAATACACTTTGAAATGCGTATGTTTCGGGTGGCATGATGTCGGCGATTAAATCCGCAAGTTGCCGTTCGCCGAATGTGCCGCGCGCCTGTTTATTGCCCATAAGGATATTTTTGAAATTCGCGATATCCGAACTGATGTTTTTAAGTTCAATCGCATTTTGCGACAGTGCGCCAAGCCGTTCAGAAAGCCGTTCGCGCAGGCGGGCGTTGTCTTCGCGCAGTGCCGACATATCCGTTGTTGCCGGCCGCATAAGCAGCGCGCCCAGCATGATGATTATAACCGTGCACATCGCAATCAAAATATAAGTTGTCATTTGGAAATCCTTTGCTATCATTTTATTATAAAAGGATTTATGTATGTTGCAAATGAAACTTTGTGGCGATTTGGTGTTGCGGGAAAAATGTGCGCCCGTGGATGCCATAACGCCGGAAATTTTGCAGAATATGGACGAAATGGTGAAAATGATGTCCGAACAAAATGGGGTTGGCCTTGCCGCACCCCAGGTTGGTGTGTTGCAACGGTTCTTGGTTATGATGAATCCCGACACAAATGAAGTTTTCAAAATGATAAATCCGGTGATTTTGTCACGCAGTGATGAAACTGTCGTTATGGAGGAAGGTTGTCTTTCTGTGCTGGGGCCCGATGGGTTGCCGGTCTATGCCAATGTGACACGGCCGGCGGTCGTCACGGTCGAATGGACGGATGTGGACGGAAATCGGCGCGCGGCGGAAATGTCCGGGTTGCCCGCGCGGATTGTGCAACATGAAACCGACCATTTGGACGGGATTTTATTTATTGACTATCTGTCGCCGGTAAAGCGGGAAATGGTTATGCGCAAGGTAAGGCGGCGGAAATGAATGTAGTGCTGATGGGGACGCCCGGTTTTGTTGTGCCGATTTTTGATGCGATTGCCGCGCGGCATCATGTGTTGGCGGTCTTTACGCGTGCGCCAAAGCCGGTTGGGCGAAAGCATATTATTACAAAATCGCCGGTGCACGTGTGGGCGGAATCGCGGGGGCTGCCGGTCTATCATAAACCCGCCGAATATAATTTTACGCCCGATATGGTCTTTGTTGCGGCATATGGTGCGATATTGCGTGATAATGTTTTGAATTCGGCGCCGTGTGTAAATTTGCACCCAAGTTTATTGCCACTGTATCGTGGGCCGTCGCCGATTATCACCGCAATTAAAAATGGGGACACGGAAAGCGGTGTTTGTTTGATGAAAATGGTGGCGGAACTGGACGCGGGTGATGTTTTAATGTGTCGCAAATTTGAAATCGGTATTGATGACACAACCGAATCGGTGGAACAAAAGGTTTCTAAAATCGGCACGGATATGATTTTGGAATATATGGAAAATCCGCAAAAATATCCACCGATTCCGCAAAGTGGAAAAATCGTCTATACGGCGAAAACCGGCGTATACGACGAAATTATCGATTGGAAGAAATCGCCGATTGAAATACATAATTTGGTCCGTAGCATGGGCGCGGGACGGACAAAAATAAACGGAATTGATGTTAAGATTTTAAAGACAAAAATGAACGGTGATAATTTGGAAATTTTAACAATTCAACCCGCGGGTAAAAAACCGATGGATTGGAAAAGTTTTGTAAATGGCCTGCATGGGGCGGAAATAAAGTTTGGGGAATAATGACGCGATATAAAGTAATCTTGGAATACGATGGAACGAATCTGATTGGGTGGCAAGAAAATCGCCAGGGGCCGTCGGTGCAATCGTTGCTAAAAGACGCAATAGAAAAATTCTGTGGTGCGCGACCGGATGTCGTTGGTGCGGGGCGGACGGATGCGGGGGTGCATGCGATTGCAATGTGTGCACATTTTGATTTGAATTCCGGGGCGGATGCAAATACGGTTATGCGGGCGGTGAATTTTTACCTGAATGATGCGCCGGTGTCGGTGGTTGATTGCGAAATTGTTCCCGATGATTTTAATGCGCGTTTTTCATGTGTTATGCGGCACTATAAATATATCGTTCTAAATCGTTCCGCACCGCCGGTGTTGGATAAGAATCGTGCTTGGTGGGTGCCACGGAAATTAAATGTTAAAAAAATGCGTGATGCGGCGCGGACTTTGGTTGGAAAACATGATTTTACATCGTTTCGTGCGTCGCAGTGCCAGGCGAAAAGCCCGATAAAAACCCTTGATTCTTGCCGTATAGAGAAAAAAGATGATTTAATCGTTTTTGATTTTTCGGCGCGTTCATTTTTGCATCACCAGGTTCGAAATATGGTTGGAACATTGGTTGAAATTGGGCTTGGTACACCATATGATATAAATGAAATTTTTGCGGCGCGTAATCGTTCGGCGGCGGGGGCAACGGCACCGGCGTGTGGACTTTATTTTATTCAGGCCGATTATGCCACCACCGATTAGATGGAATCTGAATCATTTTCCCAGATTTGTATATAACGCCACCACCATGGATGATTTTGTCCGCACATTTTTCAGATTTTATATCAAAGTTTGATGCGATATATTTTATGTGTGGATTATCGCAAAGGTTTGAAAAGTGTTTAGAAAGTGAAACAAAATTTTTGAAATAAACAATGTCAAAATTTTGTTGTAAAATTGTGTATACGCCGGATTCCGCCGTAAAGCGTAAATTTTCTGTGCCGATTTTTTCACCGTTAAATTTCTTCCAATTATCAAAGGCAAAATAATTTCCACTGTCGTGTGATTTGTTGAATTGTAATTTACCATCGATTGGTGTGGCGATAAGTTTGTGGTCGTGGCTTATATAAAAAATTGGTTTTTCGGTTGTTGCGCAAATGGTTATGCCGGTGCAGATAAATAGAATCGCGCATACTGGTCCAATGTGGCGGGCGAAAAAGTTTTTGAAACTTGTATCATCTTTGATAAATATCAAACACGCTAAACCGATGGATATTAGTATAATTGTGCCGTTTGGGATATTCCCAATCGTAATTTCAGAATATGGGATTTGTGATAACTTTTCGGCGATTGAGTATGTACGGTCATATATTATGTGTGCGATTTCAAGTGGCGTATGTATTCCAACGCATGCGCACATTGTGCCGATGATAACAAGTGGCATTATGATAAAAGAAAAGATTGGCAGGAATATAATGTTGCCGATAATACCGTAAATCGGTATTGTTCCAAAGTGTAAAATTATAAATGGTGCGGTAAATACCGTTGCCACCAATGCGGTTAAAATCGCCGTATAGACATATTTTAATGCTTTTGAATTTGGGGTTCGTGGGTTTATGTTTTGCCACAACCATATGATTCCAAATATCGCGGCAAAAGATAACTGAAACCCCGCGGTCATTACATAATATGGATTGAATAGCATAATTATAAAAAGTGCAATTGATATAATGCGCAATGATAACGCGTTGCGTCCAAACATAAATGCCACCATAACAAGTGTTGCCATGATAAATGCGCGCAGTGTTGCAACGCCGGCGCCGGATATAAAAATATACCCAAGTAAACCAATCCAGGTACATGCAATGGCAGGGATACGCGCAGGAATATGACGAACAAGGGGCGGAATTAGTCTGAATATAAAATAAAACAATATGAATAACCAACCACCAATAAGTGTCATATGATAACCACTGATTGACCAAATGTGTGCCATGCCATTTGTTGCCCATGTGTCGCGATGCCCATCGGGCAGGGCGTTTTTATAACCCAAAACAAGTGTGTCTGTTAAAAAAGATTTTGATAACTCGTGTATGGGTTCGCGAACGCTGTATACGGCGGAATCCGGCGTATAGATGATTTTTATGTCGCGTAAATATCCGGTTGCGGAAAGGTTTTTGAAATACATGTGCCTTGCAAAATCAAATCCATGTGGTATGTCCGCGGGTTTTGGTTTGAACAGGCCGCCGTTGCCGGATATTGTGTCGCCGATTTTTATATCGATTGTGTCGGTTGTTGATACGCGGACTTTCCCAAAGTTTTCAGTGTGCATGTATATTTTTGTCTTTTCGCCACCGGTATCGATTTCGGTTACGTTGCCGGTGATTTCCGTGCCATGTATGTCGTGGCGCAGCATTGGAACATTTTTCATATGTGTGTATATTCCGGCGTATCCAAAACCCAATATAAAACATGCGATGATTGCAAAAAATGGTCGCCGCCGCAGTGCGATTATTGCGGAAACACCGATTATAAACATAATTGCAAGTGTGGTAATCTTTGGTTCGATGAATAATGAAAAATAAAGTGCAATACCGAACGCCGTCACAATCGGTGACCATAAAAATAAATTTTCGTGTTGATTATACAGAAATTTTTTCATGGGGCATATTATAGGATTTTATTATTGATTGGCAACCATGATTTTTTGTAGAATTTTTACACATAAGGAGAAAAAACTTATGTCGAAATATATATTTGTGACCGGTGGGGTTGTTTCAAGTTTAGGCAAGGGCGTTTCGGCGGCATCGTTGGGCGCCCTTTTACAATCCCGTGGGTACAGCGTTCATGTGCGCAAATTTGACCCATATTTGAATGTGGACCCAGGGACAATGTCGCCGTTACAACATGGCGAAGTATATGTCACCAATGACGGGTTCGAAACAGATTTGGACCTTGGGTATTATGAACGATTTTTGGGTATAAAACTGTCCAAAAACGATTCGGTGTCGGGCGGTCGTATTTATTGGGAGGTATTAAATGCCGAACGGCGTGGCGATTATTTGGGTGCAACGGTGCAAATGATTCCACATGTCACGAACAAGATAAAAGAACATATCGGGGTGCCAACGGATACTGATTTTGTTATTTGTGAAATCGGTGGCACGGTCGGTGATATTGAAGGCAAAGTTTTTCTTGAATCGATTCGACAATTTGCAAACGAGGTGGGTCGCCGAAATGTTATGTTCGCGCATTTAACACTTGCGCCATATTTGGAACAAAGCGGTGAATTGAAAACCAAGCCGACCCAGATGTCGGTGCGGCGGTTGCTTGAAAACGGGATTCAGGCGGATGTTTTGTTCGTGCGGTCGCCGCGTATGCTGACCGCGGATGAACGCGCAAAGATTGGTATGTTCTGTAATTTGCCGGCGAAAAACGTTATTACCAGTATGGATGTTGATAATATATACAAGATTCCGTTGGTTTATGACGGACAAGATGTTTTCAATATAATGGCGCAACACTTTGGTTTGCCAGAGGCCGCCGGTGATATGTCGAAAATTAAAAAAATAGAACAGTATTTGAATGCGGATTTACCGGTATGCACAATCGGGATGGTTGGAAAATACTTTGATGTGGCGGATGCGTATAAATCACTGAACGAGGCATTGTTTCATGCGGGAATTCAAAACAATGTGCGCGTAAAAATAAAAAAGATAGATGCGGAAAATTTTTCAGACACAGATTGCGCGGATGTTGATGCGATTCTTGTGCCCGGTGGTTTTGGGGTGCGTGGGGTCGAAGGCAAAATTGCCGCGGCAAAATATGCCCGTGAAAATAATGTGCCGTATATGGGTATTTGTTTGGGAATGCAGGTCGCCGTCATAGAATTTATGCGAAATGTTGTTGGGGACGAACGCGCAAATTCTACGGAATTTACAAAAAATTGCACGCCGGTCATAGATATTATGCGCGATTGCGATGCGGAAAATATGGGTGGAACTTTGCGTTTGGGTGCGTACCCGTGTGAGATTAAATCCGGGACAATGGCGGAAAAAATCTATGGTTCGAATCATATTTCCGAACGGCACAGGCATAGGTATGAAGTGAACATTGAATATAAAGATGTGTTGGAAAAAAACGGTATGATAATTTCGGGTATGTCGCCGGACGGTAAATTGCCGGAAATGATAGAGATACCGTCGCACAGGTTCTTTGTTGCGGGGCAGTTCCATCCGGAATTTCAGAGTAATCCATTTACCGGACATCCGTTGTTCAATGCCTTTGTTGCCGCGGCAAAAGACAAGTAATTATTTACCAAAAATAAAATCCGAATTCGATGATATTTTGATGATTTCGTCAATGTCATCGTTTTCGGCGCTGTGTTGCCGAATTGTTTTTCCGCACTTTTGACATTTGTGTGTGATAATGTATCCACCCCTGTCGGGTTCGGCGGAAATTGGTTCCATCATACCGCCACATATCGCGGCGCGGTCGCCGGGGTTATTATCAACATGGCGCGACCACAAACATTTTGGGCAATGGTTTGTGTATCCATTGCCCACGACGGTTGCCCCACAATGGGCGCAAACAAAATCTTCAACGGTTTTTGTGAATTTTTTCATTTGTAAAATCACAGCCCAAGTGCATTGCGATACATCTTGGTCAATTCGTCGGTTTCGTCTAATTCGTCCGGGTCCATTTTACGCAGACGAATCATTTGCCGAATGTATTTCGGGTCGTATCCGGCGGATTTTGCCTCTGTGAAAATTTCTTTGATATCCGCAGCAATGGCCGCACTATCTTCGTTTAATTTTTCGATTCGTTCGATGATACCAAGCAATTGTTGGTTATCAAAACTTCCGTGGTTTGCATTTTTCATTGATGTTTTCCCCTTGTTAAAGTGACCTTTTTATGATATACAATAAAACATAAAAATCAACCAGAGAGATTGCAAAATTATGACAAGATTTACAAAAATAACTGCTTCCATTGGTCCAAGTTGCGAAAGTCCGGCCGTTTTGCGAAAAATGATTTTGGCGGGCGTAAATGTGTGCCGTATGAATTTTAGTCATGATACCGGCGATGCCCAAGGTAAAAAGATTGATGCGATTCGTAAAATATCGGCGGAATTAAATATGCCCGTGGGGGTGTTGGTTGACCTGCAGGGGCCAAAGCATCGAATCGGAAATTTCAAAACCGAAGAAAAATATCCAATTTCGGTTGGACAAACATTTGTTTTTGATTCGAATCCTGCGCCGGGCGATTCGCGGCGCGTGCAATTGCCGGACGCGGATGTTATGCGTTCGTTGCATGTCGGTGAAAGAATTTTGCTAAATGATGGAAAAATTGAAATGCAGGTGACCGAGGTATTGCCCGATTCGGTTAAAACCAAGGTGATTCGCGGAACGGAAATTTGGTCGCGACGTGGATTTAATTTGCCGGATACAATTGTTGATACATCGGTTTTGACCGAAAAGGACAGGGCGGATTTGGAATATGCTTTACCCAAAAATCCGGATTGGGTGGCGGTTTCTTTTGTGCAACGGCCCGAAGATATTGCCGAAGTTCGTGATTTTATTACCGCACATACGGCGCGCCCAGTAAAAATAATGGCAAAGATAGAACGCAAAAGTGCGGTTGAACAAATTGATGAAATTGCGCGCGCGGCGGACGGAATTATGATTGCGCGTGGGGATATGGCGGTTGAATTGCCTTTTGAACAAGTGCCGGCGATTTCACGACATATTATACGTGAATGTCGGCGATTAAATCGACCGGTTGTTATGGCAACGCAAATGCTGGGGTCGATGGTGGAAAGTGAATTTCCAACGCGTGCGGAAATAAGTGATGTTGCAAATGCGGCGTATCTGCGCGTGGATTCGACAATGACATCCGAAGAAACAACGATTGGCGCGAATCCGTTAAATGTTATCGAAACAATGGCCAAGATTTTGAATTATTCGGATGATGATGCGATGGCGAATCCAAGTGATTGGGTGCGCGCGGAAAGTTCGGCCGAGGATAATGATTGGTCGCGTTCGGTGTCGTCAATGGCGTACCTTAATAAAGCAAGTGCGATAATTGTTTTTGCGCGTGACACCGAATCGGTAATAAAGATTTCTTGTCGGCGGCCGGATACAAAAGTTATTGCCGTGTGCGATGGTGAAATTGTTGCGAATCAACTTTGTTTGGTGCGTGGTGTGTTTCCGGTCTATACGCCGGATTTGTTCGCACAGCGTGATTTTGTTGCCGTTGCACATGATGCCAACATTATGCATGGAAATATCGTCATTGTTGACGGTGAAAATGTAAGTTTACAAAATCTTGATTAAGTTTTATTGTTCGATTGGCGGAAAGCAATCGCCACCAGAATCCGGACAGCAATTCCACCCAAGTTCACCCATGTCTGTATATGTTTCGCCCGGGCAACAACCGTTTTTATCGGGTGCCATGTCATCTTTGCATACAAGCTTTTCCGAATAGTGCAGATTGAAAACATCATGATTCATAATGTAAACGGTTGCGAACGCGGTTGCAACACATGTTATTATGCATGCAATTATGATTTTATATTTCGTTTTCATTGTCGGCACCGTTTGTTATTCTGTAATTTCAACCGAATCGATATATGTACGACTTATGTTATCCAGTGGCACAGGTTGATAATCTTCGGATGTTATGGATTCGGAATCGTTTATTGGCAATATGGTTGAAGTATGGAATATTGGTTCATTGTTTTTAGACGACGAATGATTTATGCCATATGTTTTCGCACTATATTTTCCACGAAAACGTTCGGGTATTTTTATATAGTCCAACGGATTTACACCGTCCGAATCCAAAGGTTCGCTTTCCGCCGCGGACATATATGTCCCCCCGGTTCGATATATTGGAACGGTAAATGCCGCGGGTTCGGTGCGGGCAATAGATGTTGTTCCGTCACCATTAAGGCGCATAATGCGCAGTGCGCGTTCATTTGTGCCGTCGGTATGTAACCGGAACAGGCCGTTTATGCCGGTATAACCACTGGGGTTCATTAAATGTGCGTGAATATCGTCGTGCGAATATAATGTGCCAATGGCAAGCAATGTCGATTCATACCCAATTGTTGACATACGTGTTGGATATGTTCCGGTTGCAAGTGAATATGTGTTCCTGAAATTTTCCGGGATATCCGGTAATGTGGCGTACACGGCGCCAGTCATTGTTAAATCGGATGCGATATCGCTATCTTCCCAAAGTGGTGTGCCATAAAACTTTGCAGCCCGTGCATCAACCCCATAATATCGCAAGAACGATGCCACGGACTTTGTATCGTTTCCATCACCAAGGAATAAAATCGAATCGTATGGTAAATCGCCCAATGTGTCGAATCTGTTTAGGTTTTCAAGTTGGCGCGATAATGAATATTTTTCCGAACGACTTAAACTTTCATGATTTATTATCGCGGATAAAATTTCTTTGGCGCGCGTGTTTGCCGCATTGCGTGCGTTATACATAGATGCCGCAAGGGCGGCCGATTTTATCGAATCGGTATCACGTTCGTTGTAATAGAATATTCCGACATTACCGATGTTATAAGTGTCGGCAATTGCGTTTGCCGCGCCCGCCATAACCGGCCCAGATGTGTTGTTTGGTGCAATTACAATAAAGTTCTTTGCCCCGTTTGCAGACATTTCGGCAATTGCAGATTCAACGACGTTCATTGGCATAACCGCCATACTGATAACGCCGTCACCAATCGCGGATACATCGGATGTTAGTGACAGTGCCGGTATCGCAGATGGTTTTTTATCACGCAAAATGCGTGCATTGTCGGCAAACACCGGTCCAATTATTATTTCCGGGTTTGATGCCAATGCGCGTTCGATTGTTTCGCCCGTGTCACCGGTTCCAGTATCAAAAAATCTTACCTGTAATCCATCGGGGGCAAATTGCATGGTTGCGGCCTCAACGCCTAACCGAATCGATTTGCCGATTTTTGCGTTTGCGCCACTTGTTGGAATTAGCACCGCGATACTATGCGATGCGTCGGGTGCAGAACCGTACATCCCAAGTGAATATGTTCCATATTGCAACTGGGTCGGTGCGGTGATTGGCACATCGGTGTATTCCGAACGCCACGCAGAACCCTTGTTGCCATGACACGATGAAAGCAACACCGCAATACAAGTTAAACCAAAAATCTGTTTTATAATATGCATTGAAATATCCATTTTATTCTGTATCATTTTACTACAAAGGATTCATAAATGCAAACGGGGCTTTATATTGTTGGTACACCTATTGGAAATCTGGGCGATATGTCGCCGCGGGCGGTGGATGTTTTGAAAAATGTCGATTTAATTGCCGCCGAAGATACACGGGTTTTTGCCAAAATTGCGTCACATTTTGATATAAAAACGCGGCGCGTGTCGTGCCATGAACATAATGAACGCGATGTTATTGGCGGATTGATAGAAAAAATTATGGGTGGCGAATCGGTTGCGGTTGTGACCGATGCGGGTATGCCGGGTATCAGTGACCCGGGATACCGAATCGTGCGTGCGGCGCGTGACGCGGGTGTGCCGGTGTATGTTGTGCCGGGGCCGACGGCGGTTATATCTGCGTTGGTGCTGTCGGGGTTTCCGACCGACCGATTTACATTTTGTGGGTTCTTTGATGAAAAGAAATTGCGCGATGATAATAAAATTCGGCATACAATAGTTTACTATGAAAGTCCGAATCGGATTATGAATACAATCGATGCGATTGCGCGGGTTATGCCGGAACGGCAAATCGCAATTGTGCGCGAAATAACGAAAATTCATGAACAGGCGATAATCGGGTATCCGGCGGAACTAAAAAATATCGAACCGCCACGTGGGGAAATTGTTATTGTGGTTGCGCCGGCACCGGAACACAAAATGTCTGATGCGGAAATATCGGAAATCGTGAACGATGTTGTTGCAAATTCAACCAAGGCCGCGGCAAGCGATTTGGCGGCGCGTGCGGGAATTTCAAAGAAGGAAGCGTATAGGCGTTTGATTAAAAAGGATTAAACACATGATAAAATTTGTCGGTGGTTTTGAAAATGTATGCGATTTGCCACAAACGCAATTCCCGGAATATGCGTTTGCGGGACGCAGTAATGTTGGAAAGTCATCACTGATAAACGCGGTGCTTGGTGAAAATGTTGCGCGAACATCGAATACGCCGGGGCGGACACAAACACTGAATATGTTTAATGTGAATGACAAAATAATAATTCTTGATTTGCCGGGGTATGGATATGCACGTGTGTCGCGGGCGGATGCGGCGCGGTGGATGATGCGATTCCAAGAATATATTATGACGCGGCGACAATTAAAGCGTTTGTTTATCCTGGTTGATTCACGTATTGGGGTGCGTCCGTCGGATACGGAACTTATGGAATTTTGTGATGCGAACGGGATATCCTATCAAATCGTTTATACGAAAAAGGATAAACGGGTCCGTGAAAAAGACCAGGTCACAATTTGCGCAGACGAACATCCGGCGATGGTTGATGATATTGTTGAAACATCCGCCGAAAAAAAATATGGTATTGATAACCTAAGGGCGATAATTGGTATCAAATAAAAATATCTTTTGTGTTTCGAATCCGGCAAAGATTTTGGATGGTCTTTGGCGGATTATAAATGATTCCGGTATTGATTTGACGGATATGCTGATTTTCTTGCCGAATCGGCGTGCAGTGCGCAGTGTTGAAAAAATGATTGTTGATAAAGTTGGACACGCGACACTTTTGCCGCGACTGGTGCCACTGGGCGAAGGGGTTGAAGATGTTGATTCGGATGATGAAAAATTTGGCGTTGTTTCAACATTGGAACGCGTTGTCGCAACCGCGTATTTGTTGGCGTCAATTCCGACAATTAAAAATATATCAAATGCGTTGCCGGTCGCCCGAACACTGATTACTATGCAAGATTATTTGGAAAACAGTTCTGTTGATATTGCCGATATTGATTGGACGACATTGGTTGATGATAAATATGCAAAACACTTTCAAGACAAAGCGCAAATTTTATCCGTGCTTTCGCGTGTGCAAAATGAAATTTTTGTGGGACGTGATACGGAAACAAAACGCCGGAATTCCGACGTATACGCGTGGTACGAATATGTAAAAAATATGGACGCGCGTAAATCATTGGTTGTTGTTTGTGGGTCAACCGCAAGTGTCCCCGTCACGCGTGATTTAATGTCGGTAATTGCGTCGTTGCCAAATGGTCGGATAATTTTGCCGGGGCGGATTTCCGGACAAAAGGAAGATTTTGAATTGGATACAAACCCGTATAATTCAGAATATAAATTTTTGTCGGCAATCGGTGTTGATGTATCAGATGTCCAAGAAATTGATGTCGGCGCGTCACATATTGATTTTATGAATACGGCGTTTTCTAATGTATACAGCGATTTAAGTGGTTGTGATTTATCGAATTGTCATTTAATAGAGGCTGCGCGTGAATCCGAAGAAGCGTCCGCCGCCGCCGAAATTACGGCGCGTGCAATTCGCGACAAAAAAATGGTTTTAATTATAACGCCCGATGCGGCGGGAAACCAACGATTGAAAAGCGAATTTGAACGGCGAAACATTGATGCAGATTTTTCGGGTGGCCTGTCCGGTACAATGACCGTGGCGGGGCGCGCGATTTTGAATTTGTTTGATGATTGGATTGAAAATGGCACTAATTATTTTGAAGAAATTTATTCGCGTAGTAATTCTAATTTGTTTGATACGGTTGCGAAAATTGTTGATAAATACGCCGAAAGTTTTGCACCACAGTTTGATATTGAAAGTTCCGAATCTGTTGCGATTTGGACGGCGATAAAAAAACTTTCCGATTGTTTGACGGGTAAGAGTATACAGGTTAGTTTGACCGATGCGCGTGCGTTTATTGCGGATACCCTTGGCGGTGTTCGTGTGCGACCGCCGATGAATGATACGGCAAGTGTCTGTGTTTTGGGAACAATAGAATCGCGTATGCAAACGGCGGACGTGGTTATACTTACCGGATTAAACGAAGGTATGTTTCCGGCAACCGGGTATGAAAACCCGTGGTTGCCACGGCAAATATCGAATAAAATTGGGTTGCCATCACCGAATCACAAGGTGTCACTGATGGCACTTGATTTTATAAATTTGTCGTGTGGGCGCGAAGTGTATTGGTTGCGCAGCAAGGTTTCGGGTGGAGTGCAAACACAAGAATCGCGATTTATTTCGCGTGTTATTGTTGCACGTGGTCGGTTTGATACAGATGCGGCAAATGACATATTAAATGTTGTGCGTTCGCGTGATGCGGTTGAATCAAGGCCACTTTGTTATGCCAACCCGCAACCGCCCGCAGATTGGTCTGATGTATATGTCACAAGTTTGGAATTGTTGATACATAATCCATATGCGTTCTATGTGCGGCATATACTGCGTTTGCGCCGAACGGATGATTATTGGGTTGGGGCCGATGTGCGTGATTTTGGAACACTGGTGCATAGCGTTTTGGAAAGTGCGCCCGCGGGTGCGACCGAACAGTGGCTGATTGCGGAAATGGACAGACGCGCGTTGGAAGTGTTGGGTAATAATAACCTTATATTTTATTTCTGGCATCGGCGGTTCATGGAAATTGCGCCGATTGCAATGCAAATGTTGTGTGAAACCTATGGCGCACTTGTTGAAATCGAAGGCGCGGTAAAAATCGCCGGGCGTAATGTTCGTGCGCGTGCCGACCGAATTTGGGATGGTGGGGTGTTGGATATTAAAACGGGTGCTGCACCCAGTAAAAAGCAATTGTTCGATGGTACAATGCCACAATTATCGTTAGAGGCGTATATGTTGCAAAACCACGGTTTTTGTTTCAAAACAACCGTTAAAAGTGAAATGCCAATTATGCAATTTTTGCAACTTAAATCCGGGGACGCAAAAATTATAAAATATGATGTCGAAGAAACCGCAACCGCAATAAATGCGGCGTATAGCAAGGTCACAGAATTATTTAATATGTATTCGGCGGGTGGGGCGGAATATGAATATCGCCGAACCGGTGAACAAAAATATCAAGAATACGATGACTTTGCGCGGGCAGATGAACGCGATTAATCGATTTTAATCATTAGTCCGCAATGGTCGGTTGGTTTTTCGCCACTGCGTGGGGCGGTGTCGATTTCACACTTTGTAATCATTTTCGCGGCGGTTTTGTTCGCCATAAAATAGTCAAGGCGCAGACCGTGTTTGTTTTCAAAACTGCGTTGGCGATAACCATACCAAGTGTATCCGATTTCATCGGGGTGCATTTTTCGCCACATATCGGTCCAACCGTCATCAAACCAACCTTGTAAAATTTCGCGTGCCGCGGGCGCAGAAATACTGGAGCCCACATAGTTTTCCGGTTTCCAAATATCGCGGTCGGCAATTGCCACATTAAAATCACCGCCGATTATTACCGATTCGGGTGAATCAATGTATTGTTTTATGTATTCGCCAAATGCGCGCATCCAATCAATTTTATATTCGAATTTGGGCGATGTTTCAGATTCGCCGTTCGGCATATAGACATTTATAACACGGATACGACCATCGATTACCGTTTCCAAAAATCGCGCGTTTATATCGGTATAGTTCGGTATTCCGCGGATGGTGTCTTCGATAGAAAATTTTGAAAAAGTCGCAACACCGTTCCAACTTTTTTGTCCGAAAACCTTTATATTGTATCCGTATTCTTCGAATATATTATGTGGAAAACCGGCGGTTTCAACCTTTAATTCTTGGACCAGTATCGTGTCGTATTCGTTTGATTCAAGGATTTTTATAAAACTTTCCGCGTGGGCGCGAATCGAATTGATATTGATGGTTAGTATTTTCATATTTGCAATCTTTCCTTTTATGGGTATAATAACCTTAATAAATTGTAAAAACAACAAGGATTTTGAATCATGAACAGTATGTTTCAATTTTTGGAAAGGGCGGTTGAAAAATGGCCGAACGGCATTTATTTGGTGCGTGAAAATGTGACATTTTCGGACTTTATGAAAATGGTTCGTGCGCGTGCGGCGACGCTTTCTGCGCTTGGGGTGGGGGCCGGCGATGTCGTTGGAATTTTGTCGCATAATATACCGGCGTTTCCGATAACGCTGTTTGCAATTTGGTTTTTGGGTGGAACGGTGCTGTTGCTGGATACGAATTTGACGCCGTTCGAATACGATAATATGGCCCAAATTACAAAGTGCAAATTAGTTTGTGCGGAAAAGTCGTTCTTTTATAAAACCGATGTGTTTCAGTTTTTTGATATCACGACCGCGGATGGGGGTGAAAATCCCGATTTGAAACCGGCGGAATTAAAGCCGACGGATATCGCAACATTGTCGTTCACATCGGGTTCGACCGGCACGCCAAAGGTTGTGCCACTTTCGCACTATAATTTGTTGGAATGTGCAAATTCATTGTTGGACATGCGCGAATGGTTTGAGGTTGGCGATGTCATGTATGGATTTTTGCCGATGTATCATATTTTCGGGTTTGCGGTGGAAATACTTGCAACATTGCAATACGGCGCGGGTGTGTTGTTGCAACCGACCGTCAATCCAAAGGAAATTTTGGCGGATTTTAAACGCTATCGTCCACATGTGATTCCGGCGGTCCCCCGTTTGTTTGAGGTTTTTCGTAACAAAATCATCGATGGAATAAAGGCACAGCATAAATGGTGGCTGTTTTCGTTCGTGTTGAAAAATGCAGATTTGTTAAAGAAAATCGGCCTGCGTAAATTGGTGGATGCGGCGTTTAGGCCGGTATTAGATGTGTTTGGGGGCCGCGTAAAATTGCTGATTGCGGGTGGCGCGGCGACAAAGCCCGAAATTGAAAATTTCTTTGTCGCGCTGGGCCTTGGGTTCATTCAGGGTTATGGTATGACCGAAACGGTCGGACCGATTTGCATTTCCAAACCGTGCAAGGGTCGAATCCCATTTGCATTTGGTGCACCGACCACGAATAACGAGGTTGAAATCCGTGATAAAAATGAAGACGGGGTTGGTATTTTGTGGCTGCGCGGTAATCAGATTTTTAATGGGTATCTAAATAATGACGATGCGAATAAACAGGCGTTCGATGACCGCGGCTTCTTTAACACCGGCGATATGGTGTCGATGGATAAAAATGGTGAATTGCACTTTGCCGGTCGCAAGAAACAGGTGATTGTTTTGGACAGTGGTAAAAATGTTTATCCGGATGAGTTGGAGGGTCTGTTTATAAATATCCCGGGGGTAAAAAATGTCGCGGTGTTTGAACACAAGGTAAAAGATAAAACTGTTTCGTATGGCGTGTTCAGTGTCGATAAAGATATGACTATGGAAAAACTGTCCGCGGCAATTGCGGCGGCGAATAAAAAGGTGGCGTCCTATAAATGGGTGACGCACTTTGCGATGACAACCGAAGATTTGCCGATGACCAGCACGCAAAAGGTCAAACACCACATTGTCCGTCAGAATTTGATTGATGGAAAGTACCCGTTGCGAAAGGAATAGTAAAATGTGTTTCGTTCGAAAAAGTAGAAAAGCAAACGTGCTGGTAGAGAACCCTGTTGCCCCAGGTAGTATAGAGTGGTACATGAGAGAGTGGGCAAAAGATGCCGCGGTTGAACGATATTGTCGGTGGCTTGATGAACAACTTGCTAATAAAGAAACAGCCAGAAAAATATGGGAATACGAAGCAGCGATGAATGCTTTGGTTGAAGAGATTTTTGGCAAAAAAGCGTATTAGTTATTTTCCCAAACATAATTGCGAAAAGGTCATATCAAGTATTTCGGCGGTGCCGATGGTGCCGAGTATTTTGCCAATCGCGTCCGCCGCGTATCGCACGTGTTCAGATAAAATATCATAGTCGCCATTAAAATCGTTCAATGCCGCAAATAATTCATCGCGCGCGGTCATCAACAGGTCGTATGTGCGGGCGTTTATCATGACCGTGCTTTCGCCGTTGTTTGTGATTTCGGCGATTCGGTTTCGGATTTCGTGCATAAGTTCCGGTATGCCCGCACCGGTTTTGGCGGAAACATATATTGCGCCGCGTATGTCGCGTGAATCGATTGTATCAGATTTATTTATGACCAAGATTTCATTTTCTGCAACCGGTGTGACCGAACCGTTGATATCGATGACATGTAAAACTATATCGGCGTTGGCGATTTCGGTATTTGTTCGTTCAATTCCGATTTTTTCCACAAAATCCACCGTATTGCGCAGGCCCGCCGTATCAGATAAATTCACCATATATCCGTCAATGTCCATTTGTGCGGACACGACATCGCGCGTTGTGCCGGGGATATCGGATACTATGGCGCGGTTCGCACCAACGATGCGATTGAACAACGAAGATTTTCCGACATTTGTTTCGCCAACGATTGCGATATTTATTCCGCACATTATTGCACGTGAAACTTTGTAATTGTCCAATACGCCGGAAACCGCCGTATAGAGCGTTTTTATATGCTCCAAAATTATATCAGAAATGTTTGGCGGTAAATCGTCGGCGTCATAGTCCGTCATTGCGGCGGCGTATGCGGATATTTCCAACATTTGGTCGCGCCAATTTTCATAAATCGCACTGTCGCCACCCATCATGGAACGCAGTGCCGCCGCGCGCTGCTTATCCGTTTGTGCGTCAAGCAACGCAACCAATCCGTCAACATCCGTCAAATCCATTTTGCCATTATAAAACGCGCGCCGCGAAAATTCACCAGGGGTGGCAACACGCATATTATGCCCGCGCAAAAATTCAAAGATTTTATTTATAACCGCCGGTGCGCCGTGGCATTGAATTTCGATTATATCGGTGCCGGTAAAACTGTGCGGTGCGGCAAAATAGATAACGACGCATTGGTCGATTATTTCGCCGTTATCATCGCGCAGGTTTGTAAAATACGCATGTCGGGGTACGATGCCACTACCCCCCGGCGTTCCACGCCGTACCCCTTCGCCAGCGAAGGGGAGAACGAGGCGTTGCGCGAATTTTTCTAAATCATTTCCCGATATGCGAATCACCGCAACGCCGGATTTCCCATGCCCAGATGATAATGCAAAGATTGTGTCGTTGTTATTCATATTATCTGTTTCCACTTATTTCTTTTAATGCCATCGGGACCAGTTTTGATACCCCCGCGTCCGGATTTTGTGCAACCAATTTTTGTGCCATTTCGATTATGTCCATACGGCGGTACCCCAATGTTTCCAATGCCGCCAACAAATCGGGCAGGGCGCCCGTGTCGCCGGATGTATCAAATGCAAACGATGCGCCGCCAACCTTGGACTTTAATTCAACAATGATTTTTTCAGCGACCTTTTTCCCAACACCCGGTGCGGTTGCGATTGTTTTTGCGTCGCCGGTTGCGATTGCGGTTAGTAATGTATCGGTCTTTATCGTGCCCATTATCGCCATGGCAACCCGCGGTCCGACACCCGATACACCGTTTAGCATATTGAATAAATTTTGTGCAGCGGGCGTTCCAAACCCGAACAAACGAATCGAATCTTCGCGCACGACCGTTTCAATCCAAAGTGTCGCCGTCGTGCCGGTGGCCGGGTTTTCCGGCGTATATACCTTGTACCCGACGGGGCCCGCCATCAAAATAATGAACCCGTCACCAATATAATCAACAATGCCTTGCAATTTTCCAATCATTTGCTATCCTTTGCCGGTAATTTTAATCTAATTAAATCAAAAGGTCAAATCATGAGCGGACATAGCAAATGGCACAACATTCAACATAAAAAGGGTCTTGCCGACGCGGCACGCAGTGGATTGTTTACGAAACTTGCGCGCGAAATCACGATGGCGGCGAAATTGGGCGACAAAAATCCGGATAATAACCCGCGGTTGCGTCTTGCGATTTTACAGGCGCGCAAGAATTCTATGCCGAACGATAATATCAAACGCGCAATCGACAAGGCATCGGGCGCAAACACCGAAAGTTATGTGGCGGTGCGGTACGAAGGTTACGGCCCGGGTGCGGTGCCGATTATAGTAGAGGCACTGACCGACAACCCGCGGCGCACCGTGCCAGAGGTGCGGAATATCTTTTCCAAGCACGGTGGCAACATGGGCGAAGAGGGCAGTGTCGCATTTATGTTCACGCGCGTTGGGCAAATTTTCTATCCGGCATCGATTGGTAAAACCGAAGATGAAATGATGGAAATTATTATGGACGCGGATGCGGACAATTTGGAAACAACCGACGAAGGTTTTATCATTACAACAAAACCTGATGATTTTATGAATGTGCAGAAAAAGATTGCCGATGTTTTGGGCGAACCGGAAAATGCGGAATTGACATGGGTTCCGAATATGCCGGTGGACGTGGACGAAGAAACATGGGACAAGGTTGAACGCCTGGTTGACGCGTTGGACGATAATGACGATGTGCAAAAGGTATTCACAGGCGCGGCGTAAAAGTGTAAGTGTTAGTGGTTAGTGTTAGTCCGTCACGACCGCGGCGCGGCGTGCCGCGACGGGTGCGCGGGGCAAAAGCCCCGCATTTTTTTGCCTCATACTTTTTTGTCATTCCGGACAGGTGTCACCCACGAAAAATTTTATTTTTCGTGGGGCCCGTGGTCCGGAATAGGGCTAAGTAGTTGTGACGAATATTTCGTAATAAATTTGTGTTATTCGTCACAGGTTTTACAGACCCTATGGCGGACCAAGCCCGCCATGACAATTCTTTTAAAATCGGTGACGTTGGTTGTTGCTTTTTATAATTCCCCATACATCGCATTGAATAATTCTACCAACAATTCCGTGTTTTCGATGTCGGGAAATGACAGCATTGGCTTTGCGCCGGGGTATGGAATTTCCGGTTTTGCATTCTGGATAATTTTTTGTGCCGCCGTGGTCGGTTTAATTAGCAACCGGTTGTCATAAATTCCGCCGATGATTTTCCCGCGATAGTAAATAATGTATTCGCCCATCATCGCGCGATATGTTATGTCGGGCAACGCGGATAATTGTGTAAGCACGAAATCTAAAAATTCTTTGCTTGATGACATTGTGTTATTTTATAAACTTTTCAAATCGTGTTGTGTTGGCGTGGGCCAGGGCGATTGCTATGGCGTCACTTTCGTCCGCGGTTTTGGGGTTCGCGGCTGGCAATAAAATTCGCACCATTTTATCGACCGCGGTTTTATCCGCATGTCCCGCGCCGGTTAGAATTTTTTTTACTTTGTTTGGTTCGTATTCAAATACCGGAATTTCACGCACAGACACCGCAACCATTGCCGCCGCGCGTGCGTGGCCCAATATCAGTGTCGTTGTCGGATTTTTATTCACAAATGTTATTTCCATACTGCATTCATCGGGAGAAAATGTTTCGCAAAGTTTTGTGACACCATTGAATATAATTGCAAGTCGTTCGGGCAGTGCACCGGTTTTCTTGGGCAAGATAACACCACTGGCCACATATTTTCTTTCGTTGCCGTTTGTGTCGATGATTGCCCATCCAGTATGTAAAAGTCCCGGGTCAATGCCAAGTATTCGTTTCGTCATTTTGCTATTTCCTGAAACTTATTTTGCCGACGCAAGACGCGCCAAAGTATTTGTTTATTTTCTTTGTGATTTCCGGAACCATATAAGACAGATTTAATGTATACGCCGGATTCCGTGGTCTTAGTGTTATATTATATGTTCCGTCACGTTGTTTTTTTATCGCACAAATGTCGGCAAGGTTTGAAATTTCCGGGCCGATTATTTCCGCCCAACGCGCAACAAGGTCGGAATCTGATGCGCGTACACCAAAAATTTTCATCAGCCCCCCAAGCGCGCTCGCAATTGTTTGTGGGCGTTTTATGCGTTTGGTGAAATCGTTTTTATTTTGGTTTGACATAGACATATTCTTTTGGCATAAGGATATACATTTCGCCTTGGGAATGTTGGCCGTGCGCGTATTTATATGCTTCATCGCCCTTGCCAAAGAATATATCGGCGCGAACGAAACCGCGTATCGCACTGCCGGTGTCTTGGGCAATCATAAGGCGTCTAAATTTTTGTCCGTCCGAAAGGGTTGTGTCGACGTATACGGGCAAACCCAACGTATAGAGCGAATCGTCCATCGCGATACTGCGTATTTTTGAAAGTGGTGTCCCAAGTTTTCCAATCACATCCGGTGGCACCGATTCATAGAAATATACATACCGCGGATTGTTATAGATTACTTCGCGTGCAAGTTTTGGATTTTTCTTTAAATGTTTCCAAACCGCGTCTGCCGAATAACCGCCTTCGGGTTTTATGCCACGGTTGCGCAATTGTTCGCCAATAGATTTGAATGGCATATCATTTACGGCGGCAAAGTTTAGTTTTACCATTTTGCCGTCATCAAGTTTTAACATACCGCTGCCTTGGATTTGTATGTTTTGCACATCGACGATGTTCGCCCAATAAAGAACACGGCCAATTTTATCCCGGACGATTTTTTCCTTTGGTACGCCACGAAAGTTTTGACCGTTGGTTGGAACGCCCATAAGTGGTTCGTTGCATTCGGCGGTTTTTGTCCTGCATGCCGGGATTATCGGCGAATAATATCCGGTAAACGTCCCCCGCGTACTTCCATTGTCATTATATATTTTATATGGTTGGAAATGTGATTCGAACCACGCGCGCACCGTTTCGGTGTCGGCACTGGCACTGGGCAGCATATTGCATTTTTCTTGGAATAATGCGCGGTCGGGTATTACGCGGCCGGTGTATTGAATTTTTGCCTTGCACGAATTACGAAACGCCTGGAGTGCATATCGCACATCGTCATCCCGCCATCCGGGCAGGTCCGAATAAGACACTTTTTTCAAATTTTCGGACGGAATCGTCGAATCGTCGCCCGTGTGCGTTGGTGTCGAAACATCGCAAGACGCCAGCACCGTGCCCGCGATAACCAGTAAAATTCCCCTTTTTACCAGTTTAATTATGTTTGTTGTCATTTTTTTTATCCCCCCACTTGTAAAATTCCCCTTGTATGCTATATTATCATAAAACGAGTCATAAAAAAAGGAGCAATCGCATGGCTAAGTTCAATATTATATCTCAGTTCTTGAAAGACATTTCTTTCGAAAGCCCAAATGTGCCGGATTTATTCTTTAAACAGGATAATGGCCAGGCCGAATTGGAAATCAATATCGATATGCAGGTCAAAGGGTCGGAAAAAAATCTGTTTATGGTTGATTTGATTACAAAAATTCATTCGAAATTAAAGGCCGATTCGAAGTCTATATTTTTGATAGAGGCGACATATTCCGGTCTTGTGCAGATGGAAGAAGAAAAAGATGAAGAAAAGAAAAAACGCACACTGTTGATTGATGTGCCGACATTGTTGTTCCCGGCGGTGCGCGCATTGGTGACACGCCTTACGGCCGAATCCGGATTTCCACCGTTTGCAATGCAGATGGTTGATTTCGCAGATTTGTATGAAAAGCGGAATCAAAAGCAAGCCGAAGCAAAATAAGAAAAACGCACCGAATGGTGCGTTTTTTAGTGTTAGTGGTCAGTGTAAGTGGGTAGTGAACCACACCCCGCCCCGTTCCACGGGGCACCTCTCTAGCCAGAGGGGAACTTTGCTTTCTGGAATAAATCTGTAATTACGAACAAATTCCAGAGCTCACTAACCACTTACATTAACACTAACCACTTTTTGCGTTTCGGTCGTTTTTGTGATATATTTATCAGGGTAGGGGGAAAGTTAGTTTAATGGCCAAAGATAAATATATCTCTATGCGAAGTTCGCTTAGTGGGTTTTCTTTCGCGAATCTTGGTATTTTTACCGGATTTGCCGATGGTATTTATAATGCCGTTTATTCCCTTGTTATCTTGGAAATTTTTATGAATTCCGCGGTTGTTGGTGTCTATGTCGCGATTTATTCGGTGTTCTGTATGATTGTCGCGTTGTTCGCGCATGAGATTTTTCGCCAATTTTCCAAGACTAAGGTTTTTTATTTCGCACTGTTGATGTTGGTTGTGTGCTATGCGATGATGGGTTTTTCCGTGTTGCCACGAACGTTTATTGTTTTGGATTATACAAGTGGCTTTGCAATCACGCTTACCGCGATGTTGGTGCCACTGTTTATGTCAGATTTTTCGCGTGATGTTGGTATGGCGCGGCTAAATTCGCGGTATCATTTGTGGATGAATATTGGTGCGCTGTTCGCGCCGATGTTGGCGGTGATTGTTGCCACCCGATTCGGTAATCGGTCGGCGTTCTTTTTGTCATCGGCGATTTATTTGGGGGCCTGGGTGTTTTTTAGGTATTTTCATTTAACCCAAGAAGACAAAGTTATAAAACCCGTTAGTCCGCGTCGGACGGTACGCGCACTTTGGCGCAACACGATGAATTTTTTCAAAACGCCGGGAATGAAGCGCGCGTACATCGTGAATTTTGGATATTATTCGTTGCGGGCGATGCGTCTTTTGTATGTGCCGATTGTGGTGATAGAGGCCGGATTTACCAAGGATACATTGGGGTTGATTTTAAGTTTCGGTATTGTGCCATATTTGATTTTATCAGAAATTATGGGGCGTTTGGTGCGAAAATTTGGAAAAAGTATATGGTTGGTTTTGGGTTTCGGTTCGTTTGCGGCGTTTTCGGTATGGGCGACATTTGCGACCGGTTTCCCACTGCTTGCCATATTTGTGTTGTGGCAGATTTCCGGCGCCCTTATGGAACCGGTGCATGATTTGTTATTCTTTGATGGAACAAAGCAGGCGCAACAGACAAAGTTTTATGGTGTGTTTCGCACAAGTTGCAATTTGCCAAGTGTGATTGCCCCCGGTATTGGCGCGGCATGTATTGCGGCGTTCGGAACAACCGCGGCGGTGTGGTGGGTGACGGCCATAATAGGCGTGATTTCGATTGCGGTATTGATGGCAAGAAAAAGAGTGTAAGTGGTAAGTGTTAGTGGTTAGTGGCTAGTTCACACAGTGAAGGAAACTACCCCACCGGCTTTGCCGGTCCCCCCCTTCACACAGTGAAGGGGAATAAAAAAATAAATTGCATAGTGTTTTTTTTGCGGTATCATACGGGGCGTATAGCAAAGGAAGTTATTATGGCAAAGAAAGAAACGGCGGCGGCCACGACGGGCGCGAAAAATCCGGCACTTGAATCGGCACTTGCACAAATTCAAAAGCAATTCGGTAAAGAAGCAATTATGAAAATGGGCGATGGTTCGCAACAAAATATAGAGGCGATTTCTTCGGGGTCATTGGGGCTTGATATCGCACTGGGGATTGGCGGTTATCCGCGCGGACGTATCGTTGAAATCTATGGCCCGGAAAGCAGTGGTAAAACAACGCTTGCACTGCACGCGGTGGCCGAAGCGCAAAAGAAGGGCGGCACGTGTGCGTATATCGATGCGGAAAATGCGCTGGACCCAAGTTATGCGAAAAAGTTGGGTGTGGATGTTGCAAACCTTATTATATCGCAACCTGATTCGGGGGAACAGGCGTTGGAAATTGCGGATACACTTATTAAATCCGGGGCGGTCGATGTTGTGGTTATCGATTCGGTTGCGGCATTGGTGCCCAAGGCGGAATTAGAGGGCAACATTGGCGACAGTTTCGTTGGAACGACCGCACGACTTATGAGTCAATCACTCAAAAAACTTGCGGGGTCGGTGTCGCGCAGTAATACTTTGCTTATCTTTATCAATCAGATTCGTATGAAGATTGGCGTAATGTTCGGAAACCCTGAAACAACCAGTGGTGGTAATGCACTAAAATTCTATGCTTCGGTGCGACTTGATATTCGGCGCACGGGCGCAATCAAGGACAAGGAAAATGTCATCGGAAACGAAACGCGGGTCAAGGTTGTGAAAAATAAAGTTGCGCCGCCTTTCCGCACTGTTGATTTCAAGATTATGTATGGCGAAGGAATTTCGCGGATAAGTGAAATCTTGGATATGGGTGTGAAATATGACTTTATCGATAAGGCGGGCAGTTTTTATTCGTACAATAATGAACGCATAGGCCAAGGCGAAGCGAATGCGCGCCAATGGCTAAAAGACCATCCAGAAGCGCAACAAGAATTGTTGGATAAAATTATGGCGCGTGCGGGTGGTATTGCCGAAGAAATGACGACCGGTCCGTCGGACGATGCGGACGAAAGTGTGATGGAAGAATAACTTGTTCGGGCGGCGTTTGTCGCCCGATGCTTTAATCAAAAGGGGGCGGGTATGAATATAGCAAAGATGTGGGCGATGACGCGTGTTGTGATGTTGGGGCATGTGTTTAACCCGCTTTGGCGGTCGCGTGCGCATCGGCGCGCGGTGCGCAGTGATGTGATTTCGCGGATTATTCCGGATTATTTTAAACGATATTTGCCGGCGGCCGCCGCGATTCCGGAACGTGCGGTTGTGCATGATGATGAACATGAAAAAATTTTTACGATTTGGTTGCAAGGCGAAGAAAACGCGCCCGATTTGGTAAAGGCATGTTTTCGTAGTGTGCGACGGCATTGTGAACAAGAACTGGTTGTGCTGGATGAAAATACGGTCTTTGATTATATTACTTTGCCCCAGGAAATTGTTGAAAAATATCGTGCGGGTAAAATTGCGCGTGCACATTTTGCGGATATTTGTCGTGTGGAACTTTTGTATGAACATGGTGGATTTTGGCTTGATTCAACCGGCTTTGTGACCGCACCAATTCCAGATTGGATTCAAAAACAAGATTTCTTTGTTTATATGGCCGGGCAACATGTAGGCAGTCCGTATAGTTTTATGCAAAACTGTTTTATTCGTGCACGCAAGGGTGCATATTTGCTTGATGCATGGCGGGCGATGATTTTGGATTATTGGATGCATGAAAATCACAACTTTGATTATTTTATGCATCAATTGTTGTTCAAAACATTGGTTCAAAACGATACGCGTGCAAAAAAGTATTTCGCTGAAATGCCACATGTTGACCAAGATCCAACGCATATGCTGTGGTGGGATTATAAAGACAAACCGTTTGATGCGGATACTTTTAATCGTGTGACGGCGGGTGCATTTTTTCAGAAACTGACCTATCGTGGGTCGGATAAACCGGTGCCGGGGTCGTTTGCGGACGAAATAATAAATAAAATGTAGGAATAAAATATGCCGAAAATATCAATAATTATTCCAATGTACAATGTCGAAAAATACCTGCGGCGGTGTTTGGACAGTGTGCAAAATCAGACGTTTTCGGATTTTCAGGCAATTTGTGTTGATGATGGTTCGCCGGATAATTCGGGGCAAATCGCCGAAGAATACGCGGCACGCGATAATCGTTTTATTGTCGTGCACAAAGAAAATGGCGGTTTGTCCGATGCGCGCAATGCCGGTATGCCGTATGCAACTGGTGAATACATTATGTATTTGGACAGTGATGATTTTATTCATCCACAAACAATGGAAATTGCGTATGCGATGGCCCGGCGGGATAAGGCGGATATTGTTGCATATACTTATGACCGATTTTATCGTCCGCAATTGATGGTGTATCATAAATTGGGTTTGAATACTGATAATGTTCGGCCACTGGGGATTAGGAAAAAATATAATGTTGCAAAAATAAAATCGCGCGTGACGGATGATGTGTTCGAATATGCAACTGAACGTGTGCATAATAAATTTAATAAAAATCGTAAATGGTTGATTAAACATTGTCAGGTTTGGAAAAATATGTATCGGCGGGAACTGATTGCGGATACGCCTTTTATAAAGGGAATTTTGTTTGAAGATTTTCCGTGGTGGAGTGAGGTTATGTTAAAAAATCCACGTGTGTCGATTATAAATTTGCCGCTTTATTATTATATACCAAACTTTGGTGGAATCGTATTGTCGGCAAAACAATTGCGGATTATGCAATCGCTCTGTACAGGGATTTCCCATGCATACAGCGTTTATAAAAAATCAGCAACCGATTATCAGATGAAAAAATGGCAAGAACAATTTATGTGGTATTTTGTGAATTGGGCTTTTCGAAAAATAAAATATTTGAAGTCGGATGATGAATTAAAAGTTGCGCGTGAAATTTTTGCAGGTTTGAAAGATTCTGGGGTGTTTGATAATGTGCCGAATGAATGGTTCGAATTGCGGAATCAAATTTATGAATTTGTTGGGGAATGTTAGATGCGACCGAAAATATCGATAATTATTCCGATGTATAATGTCGAAAAATACCTGCGGCGGTGTTTGGACAGTGTGCAAAATCAGACATTTTCGGATTTTCAGGCAATTTGTGTTGATGATGGTTCGCCGGACAATTCGGGGCAAATCGCCGAAGAATATGCGAAAAAAGATAATCGTTTTATTGTCGGGCACAAAGAAAACGGCGGGCAATCAGATGCGCGAAATTTTGGAACGAAAATTGCAAAAGGTGATTTTGTTTTATACCTTGATAGTGATGATTTTATTCATCCACAAACTTTAGAGATATTGTATAAATCGGTGGTTGATAATAATGCCGATATGGTTGTTTTTAAGTTTGATATGACCGCGCGAAAACAAATGGGAAAAATGTTGGCGGCGGGTGTGGATATTTCAAATTTTGTGCCGAAGTTGTTTGATAAAAAATATGATGTAAAAAAAATTCCACATGTTGTGACCGATAACATACTTGGGTATGCGACCGAACGTGCACATGCGTTGGGGCGATTTACAGTTAAAAAATGTTATCCGGTGCTAAAAATGTTACGGCGCGATTTGGCGAAAAAATGTAAATTTATTACTGGGATAGTTATTGAAGATTTCCCATGGTGGATTGACATAATGTTTGCGCGGCCACGGACGGTCATATTGGATGCGCCACTTTATTTTTATGTGCCAAATTCGGGGTCAAGTTTGCATACGGCAAAGGTAATGTTTATGATTGAATGTATTTGTGTCGGTTTAAAACATGCGTATGGCGTGTGCGCGGGTGTTGCAACCCCGAAAGAGGCACGGCGATTTAATGCGGAATTTTTGTGGCCTTTTATAATTACGATGAAACGTTCGGCGGCGGTTATAGAAAATAAAAAAGATATTGCGCGAATAAAGCAGTTGTTTATGGAAATGCGTGATATGGGAATGCTTGGAAATCCGGTAAGGATGCGTGCAAAAAAGTATAAACGGCGTATAGAAAAATTTATATCGCGGTAGTTTTGAATCTTTTTGGAATTTTTACAACCCACTTTAATCCCATCATTCCAGGTTTGCCGGGTGCGTATATTGGACGGAATATGCGTTGCATAACGCGGGCGGTTTTTATGAAAGATTCGCCGTGTGCGGTTTTGGTTGTGACCGCGTTTATTGTTCCGTTTCCGCGGCGTCGCAGGTGATTTACCCAATCGGCACCACGTTTTTCTGCCTTCTTAATCAACATATTCATATCAACCGCGCCAAAGTGAAGCAGATATAAATTTTTATCAATGTGAAAATTTTTGCCTTTGACATGATGAAAACCACTGCCCCAACGGGCGGGGCGGAATAAAACAACTGGCTTTGTGTATCGTGTGGAAAGCAGGGCATATTCGCGTTGTGATAACATTAGTTTTGATGTGTCGATTGGTTTTTCCGTTTTCATATTTTGCCCAATGTCGAATCCAAGTCCGGAAACGGTTGTTTTGTATTTTGATTCGGATAGATATTCGCGAAGTGATTTTTTTGCATTCGGGTCAACGATTAAAAATTCGTCCGAATCGCAACCGATTACAATATCATAAGTTTTGAATAATTCATTTGCTAAATCCGAAATTTTTCCGATTCTGTATTTATCGCCCGCGGTGCGTGACATATCCGTGTGCGGCAGTTTTATTATGTTTGCGCCGTTTGCATTTTTTGGTGCGTCTTGGTCGGTTCCATCAAGAATTATATAAAGGTTTTCATTTCCCAATTCGTGGCCGTAATATTCAACCCACCGCGATAGAAAAAATTCATCATTTCGTGCCATTGTGATGGCGGCAATTTTTTTTAGTTTTTGCACAGCAACCTCGATATAACATATTTTGTTTTACGCAATAAGATTTTAACAGGATTTTTTGTTAAAAGCCAATTTATATATTCGGTTCCGAATGTGTCGCGCGCGGCGGATAAAACATCATCGCGCAATTTTTTTGGAACATGGTTTAGAACATATAAAATTTGTCGCCCGTATGCGCCGAAATGCCGCGTAAAGGAAAGTTTTTTGATAAACGGCATACGGATTTTATAAAGGTGTTTGACCCGATTATAAATTCCCCGATTGTATATGTTGTAAAGGCATTTCCATGCAATTTTATGTCCGTTTAATTTGCGTGTGAACCCGTTTTCGTAAAGCGCGGTCACCACTGTTTTGCTTTCGACCTTTTTTACTGACATGATAAAATCGTTGAACCAATCTGATAGAAATACAGTTGGGCGCATACCGATAAACCAAGATTGAATGTGTTGAAATTTGCCGCCTGTTTTTTTAACCATACCGAATGCATCGGTGCCGAAAGATTCCATCTTGTTTAGGTATTCACCGATATCAAACAATGGGCCATATACGCTGTCGTTCACCATATACATAAAATCATAGGTTGATAAATTTGTGTTTTCGGTCGCCCAAATATATGCGCGCTTGTATGAACCAAAATCATATTCGCCGTGGCGTGCGCCGGCGACATATAGGCAATAAGGTTTGGCCTTGGCAATTTCAGATTCGTTGCAATCAGAATCCATAACCAAAACACAATCACCGTATTTTGCAAATGACTTTACCAAATGAATTAATGCGGAATTTATTTTCCCACATTTGTCGTATCCGGCGATTAAGAATAGGCGTTTGATTTTTTGCATTTTTTAATCAATGTGTTTTGTGCATATGTTTATACCAAATAAATAATACTTTTTCTTTTTTGTATACATATCTGTTCTGAAAAAAGTTTTATTAAATATTTGATATTTATTTTGGTGATACGGTTCTTCTTTCTTTGTTAAAAGTTCGGTTGCGCCATGTTCATATATAAATTTATTGTATCGTTCAAATGCTTTTTTTGTGTCCTCTGAAATACTATGTTTAATTTTATTTTTGTTTTTGCCAAGTGCGGTTGGGGTGTTCACGACATTGTATCGTGCGCCCGGGACAGTGGCAACAGTGTTCGCCAGAATAATCGCAGATTTTGAAAAAATTAAATCTTGGGCACCAAGGACAGCGGGTTCAAATAGTAAATCGTTTTCGCGTAAAAAATTTGTTTTGTAAACATAACGCCATGCAGGATTAAATTGGTTTGCGCGTGTTTTTTGAATTTTGTCTTTTAAATCTGTGCAAATTTCTATGGCATTAAATTCGGGAAAATTGTAATCGGGTTGGTTGACTTCGCCACATAAAATATCCGCGTTTGTTATGTCGGCGGCATTAGCCATTTTTTCATAGTAATCAAGATTTACAAAATCATCATGATCATGAAAGTGTATATAAGCCCCCGTGGCGGCCGCAAGTCCATTGTTTGACGCAATGGAAACACCGGCGTTTTTTTGATGGATTAGTTTTATTCGTTTGTCCGTTTTTGCATATGTTTTTACTATGTCGGCACATAAATCCGAACTGCCATCATCGACTATGATGATTTCAAGATTACTATATGTTTGGTGAACCAAGTGTTCCAATGTTTTTGATATGAATTTTTCGGCGTTGTACATCGGGACAACAACGGATATTTTTGTTTCTTTCATAATGTACCTTTGTTAATTGCATTTTGATTATACCTGAAACATTTTCTAAAATCAAAATAGAATTTTATTCCTGGACTTATGAATTTTTTTCTTGTAGTTTTTTTGTGATGTCCAAGACAAAAAGATTATTTTTATTTGCCGCATATGTTAAGGATGGCGTCGTAGATAAATCTTTGATGTATTATGTGCGCGCTTTATCCGATTGTGGCGATGTTGTGTTATGCATGGATTCAAATTGTAGTGATCGTGAATTAGAAAAATTAAAGAATTTTACCGTTCATACAATTGCCCGGCGGCATGGTGAATATGATTTTGGGTCATATAAGCGTGCGTTTATGTGGGTACAGAAAAATTTAGATTTCTGTAATTATGATTTTGTTTATTTGGTTAACGATAGTGTATATGGCCCCGTATCGAATGTAAAAATTGATTCTATTTTAACCGATTTGGAAAAGCAGGGTGATTTTATTGGTATGGTAAGTAACCAAGATATTGGTGTGTCAAGGCATATTCAATCTTGGTTTGTTGGGGTTGGCAAAAGAATCGCAACCAGTAAAATGTTTGCGCAATTTATTAGTTCCATAAAAAAACAAAAAAATAAAAATGATATTGTGATGAAATATGAAATCGGATTGTCTGAATTTGTGACGACGGCCTTTCATATTGATATGCACGTGTTGTTTGAACAGGATAATCATATGTGCAATACAATGTATAACAAACCGTATATTCCTGTTAAATATGGTATGCCGTTTATAAAAAAGTCCGCAATTAGACATATGTTGTCGTGGAGTTTTTTAAAGAAATATATCGGTAATGATATTTTATACAATACCATAAAATTAAATGGATTACACATAAAACCGCGCCCGATTAAATGGATGTGGGCGCGGTTGCATGGATTTTAATTAAATTATAAACTTTCGTCTTTGCCGCGGGCAAGTTTTTTGCGTTTGCCACTGTCCAATTCTTTTTTACGCAGGCGGATTGTTGCAGGCGTGACTTCGACCAATTCATCGTCTTGGATATATGATAACGCTTCTTCCAGCGACATTTTGCGCGGTGGGGCCAGGAACAATTTTTCATCGGCCGTCACACTGCGCACATTGGTCAGTTCTTTGCCCTTAATCGGGTTGACCTCTAAATCATTTTCTTTGCTGTGTTCGCCGATAATCATACCAGAATAAACCTCTGTTTGTGGTCCAACAAACAAAACGCCACGCGGTTCAAGGTTATGCAACGCGTATGTTGCCGTTACGCCATTTTCCATGGAAACCAAAACGCCCGGGCGGTATTGCACAATTGGACCGCGATATGGTCCGTATTTATCAAACACGCGATTCATAATACCGGTACCACGCGTATCGGTGCGGAATTCCGAAAGGTATCCGATAAGTCCGCGTGATGGTGCCGAAAACACGATGCGCGTTTTGCCACCACCAGACGCCTTCATTTCGGTAATAGTTGCCTTGCGCTTTGTCATCTTTTCAATAACAACGCCACTGAATTCATCATCGACATCAACAACGACTTCTTCGATTGGTTCCAACATTTCGCCGTTTTCGCCCGTGTGCATAACAACGCGCGGACGCGACACCGAAAGTTCGAAACCTTCGCGGCGCATTGTTTCAATCAAAATCCCAAGTTGCAATTCGCCACGACCGGAAACTTCGAAAGATTCTTTGTTTTCGCTTTGCGTTACTTTTAATGCGATATTTGTTTCGGCCTCTTTGAAAAGGCGTTCGCCAATCATACGCGATGTAAGTTTTTTACCACTTTTCCCCGCAAGTGGCGATGTGTTCACGAAAAATGTCATGGTAAGGGTCGGCGGGTCAATCGGCATTGCGGGAATTGGTTCGTTGACCGATGGGTCACACAACGTGTCCGCAACGGTCGCCTTGGTGAATCCGGCAACGACGACAATGTCGCCGGCCGATGCGCTTTCGCGGGAAATCTTTTCTATTCCGCGGTGTTCAATAATCTTTGTGATTTTGGCGTTTTCAATAAATTCGCCCTGCATATTTATCGCTTTGACGCTTTGCCCGACACGCACAGTTCCCGATTCGATTTTGCCGGTAAGTATCCGGCCGACATAGGGGTCTGATTCCAAAGTTGTCGCAAGCATCGTGAATGGCGCATCCAATTGGCAACGCGAACCATTACAATCCGGTGCCGGCACATGGTCAACAATAAGTTGGAACAGCGGGGTTAAATCTTTGTGTTCGTCGTTCAAATTGCGCACCGCCCAACCGTCGCGTCCAACCGCATAAAGGTATGGAAAATCAAGTTGCGCATCGTCCGCACCCAGTTTATCAAACAAGTCAAAAGTTTCGGATAAAACTTCGTCCGGGCGGGCATCGCCACGGTCAACTTTGTTGATACAAACAATGGGACGCAGCCCCAGTTTTAATGCCTTGGATAACACGAATTTCGTTTGGGGCAGGGGGCCTTCGGCACTATCGACCAGCAGCACCACGCCATCAACCATTGATAAAATACGTTCGACTTCGCCGCCAAA
Source organism: uncultured Pseudomonadota bacterium (assembly GCA_902787305.1). Classification (GTDB taxonomy): domain Bacteria; phylum Pseudomonadota; class Alphaproteobacteria; order Rs-D84; family Rs-D84; genus Enterousia. The sequence continues at coordinate 83,208 of CADAFS010000001.1, forward strand.
GTCCGCGTGGCCCGGCGTATCCACGATGTTTATTTTGTAATCGTGCCACAGCACCGATGTAGGCTTTGCGGAAATGGTAATGCCGCGTTCGCGTTCGATGTCGCCACTGTCCATGACGCGGTCATCCACGCGTTCGTTTTCGCGGAAAGTTCCCGCCTGTTTCAACATATTATCGACCAGGGTCGTTTTTCCGTGGTCAACGTGTGCAATAATCGCGATGTTACGAATCTTCATATTTAGCCCTTTTTTGCCCTAGCGGTATAGGATACACTATATTTTTGAATTTTCAACAAAAAGTTGATTTTGTGCGGGGCTTCGGTTATAATATACCTGTTAAACAAGGAGATTGTTATATGAAAGCAATAAATGTAGATAAGACAGTGGAAACTTTATTAAAGAAATATGGCGAATATATTGGTTCCCTTATCGGAAAATATAAGCAAGATATCGCCAGAAAAAAATATAAAACAAAAGAAGAAAAGGAAGAAGATACTAATCGGTTGAAAGAAATAGATGAATCGTATAAATTTTTGCAAGAGATTGTCGAAAACCCTAGAAAATATCTTTACCATGATATCAACATGATTTATGTGGGGTTCGATGATGAAGGAAATGTAGGCAATATTCAGAAATTGAAAAAATATAAAAAAGACGAATCTGTTTATAATAAATTGGATGGCGTTCGTTCTGTTTGGTATCACTATAAACCCAATAGCTCTGATGTTTTGTATAACCTTAGTGAAAATATTGCCAAACATGTTATGCTTGATAAGGATGCGCTAAAGAAAGAATGGACATATTATACTGGTGGGATCGTTGATTCTTATGTTGAAGAGATATTAAAGTTGAATCAGTATGTAAGTTTGCTTAACGCGAATGACTTTGTGAGAACTTTCAAGGGATTGCTACCATCAGCGCATTATGCAGAACCACTTTATCCAAAAGATAAACGGAGATAAAAAATCGTCCATTGGGCGATTTTTTGTTTAATGTTTGCCGCCTATCTTTGTTCTGCCGCCCATCCGCTTTCGCTTCGCTACAGCGAGACAGGTCCGCTAGTGTTTACCACCGATTTTTGTTCTGCCGCCCATTAATGGTTGCAGTTTTTTCGGAATGTTCACAGACCCGTCGGCGTTTTGGTGGTTTTCAATCACCGGCACCAATGCGCGGGGCAGGGCGATTCCAGTGTTATTTAATGTTGCAACAAATTTCACTTCGCCGGTTGCGTTTTCGCGATAGCGTGTGTTGGTGCGGCGGGCCTGAAATTGGCCAATCGATGAACAAGAACCCAATTCGCGATATGCGTTTTCCGATGGGAACCATGCCTCTACATCGTTTTGTTTTACTTTGTTAAATCCCATATCGCCGGTGGAATTTGCGATTACGCGATACGGCAATTCCAAATCGCCAACGACTTCGCACAGGTTGTTTAACAAAAATTCATGCATTTCATCGCTTTCTTCGGGACGACAGAAAATATATTGTTCGACTTTGTCAAAGTGATGAAACCGCACCAGTCCGCGCGTGTCACGACCGGCGGCACCGGCCTCTTTACGGAAACATGTGGAAAATCCGGCATACTTTATTGGTAATTCGTTTTCGGTTAAAATGTCGTCCGCATGCAATGAATTCAAAATTATTTCTGCGGTCGCCGCCAAACAACGGTCTGTGCCCGAAAGCATGAAAACATCGTCATTCATGATTGATAAATCCGAACCCATAAAATGGCCCGCATTAAATACAGCCTGGGGCTTTGTGACGGGCGGGCATTCGATATATTTGAAACCTTTACTAATCAATTTTTGAATTACGTATGTTTGAATTGCCAACGATAATTCCGCCAGTTCGCCGCACAGGCAATATGTACGTGTGCCGCAAATTCCTGCGATTTTTTCCGGCATCCACCAACCGTTCATATCAAGTAATTCCCACTGGGGCCGTGGGGTAAAATCAAATGTGCGCGGTGTGCCGACACGGCGAACCTCTATGTTTGCGGAATCGTCCGCGCCAATGGGGGCGGATTCCGCCGGAATTTGTGGAACGCGGTGCAAAAGGTCGTTTAACTTTGCCTCTTTTTCTGCAAGTTCCGCCAAATCGTTTGCAATCTCTTCGCCAATTTGTTTGGATTTTGCAATCAATGGCGCCTTGTCCGTGGCGGTTGGAATTTCGCGCGAAAGTTTATTTTTTTCGGCGGTTTTTGTTTGTGTGATTGTCTTTAATTCGCGAACGCGCACATCCAATGATAAAATGTCATCAACAACATCCGGAAAGTTTTTTACGCGACATGCGTTCTTTACGACATCTGGGTTTTCACGAATAAATTTCATATCCAACATTTTTCATCCTTTTATTGTGCGTTTGCGTTAAGGTATGCGATTGCGTCCATTGCCGCGGTGCAACCCGTGCCGACCGCCGTTGCAATTTGCATTTTTAATCCTGAATGAACATCGCCGGCGACAAACATTCCGCGTGGTAACGCGTCCGGTGCCAATCGCCCAAGGTCGTCGCGTTTGATGTCTTCGGTTAAATAATCGGTGTTTGCTTCGTGTCCAATCGCAACAAAAATTCCGTCACAGATAATTTGTTCATCGTTTGTTGTTGTCGCAATCAGTTCGCCATTTTCGGAATTCGGGCGCGCCGATATAGATTTTAATTCCGTGTTAAATACACATTCGATGTTTGACTTTGCCGCGACGCGGTCGCGGATAATTGCTTCGGCGCGGGTAAATGCAGATTTGCGATAGATGATTTTTACCGTCTTGGCAATATCCGCCAAATACAGTGCATCGTTTAGTGCGGAATTGCCACCACCGATAACAAGAACTGTTTTCCCGCCATAGAAAAACCCGTCGCATGTCGCACAATATGAAACACCGCGGCCAAAGAATTCACGCGCACCCGCAATTTCAAGTTTTCGTGGACTGGCCCCCGTTGCCAAAATAATACTGCGCGTGTCATATTTTTTTCCGTGCGTGTCGGTCAGTGTAAATGTATTGTTTTCACCGTTTTCAATATGCGCGATTGTATTCATTTCGATTTTTGCACCGAAAGATTCCGCTTGCCCTTTCATAAATTGGATAAGGTCAAAACCCGACCCACGAAACCCCGGATAATTTTCAAGTGTTGCGATTCCCGCGGTTTGACCGCCAAGTGTGTCGCCACCAATAACAAGTGTGTTTTTGTTTGCACGTCCACAATATAGTGCCGCGGTCAATCCCGCCGGCCCAGAACCCAAAATAATAACATCATACATGTAAAAAATCCTTTTTGTGGGTCATAACATAGCACAAATTCATTGGATGTGCCATAAAAAATTCTTATTTGCCGAAATGTTTTTTTAGTGTTTGATACGCGGCGGAAATTTTTGCAAATTCGGTACCCGACAAATCCGAACTTTTTGCCGTGTCTGGGTGATATTTTTTTGCAAGTGCGCGGTATTTTGCACCGATTTCACGCCACGATGCGGTAATTGGTAATTCAAGTGTTTTGAATGCCGAAACAATTGCCGATGGCAGTGATTTTTTGGGTGGCATTTTATCAAAACTTGCGCGGCCGGTAATAAAATCGTTTAAAAATTTTACGTAATCGGCGGTGTCTTGTTTGTTTCGTTTACCGACCGGTTCGCCGAACGTTTGGCGTTCCCAATCTTCTTCGATTTCATCGGCGGACATATTCGCATAGTAATTCCAATTTTTATTGTATTCGGCGGCGTGTTCCTTGCAAAAAGACCAGTATTCTTTTAGGTCGCGCGTTTTTGGTGCGCGACAAGTGCCCGCCCGTGTGCAACCCGGAAAATCACATTTTTTAATCATTGTTTGTGTGTCCTTTTTTATCTGAAAGTGGATGATGTTCGGCGACAACCTGTTGCAATTTTTCGGGCAGAACATGCGTGTAAATTTGTGTTGTTGATATATCTTCGTGTCCAAGCATGGTTTGAATCGCGCGCAAATTTGCACCGTGCGACAGCAAATGCGACGCAAACGAATGTCGCAAAACATGCGGGCCAACGCGCGTAGGCGCAATCCCCGCAAGTGTCGCGCATTTTTTTAGCAATTTAAAAAATCCATCGCGTGTTATGTGGCCCGATGCACCGCGCGATGGAAAAACAAATTTCGATTCGTCCGCATCGCGCATACGCAACCATCGGGCAAGGGCGGTTTGTGCTTCGGCATGCATGGGAACAATGCGTTCCTTGGAACCCTTGCCATGAATCAAAAGGCGGTCGCCAAGTATCGCCGTCATTGGTAATTCGCAAAGTTCGGACACACGCAGGCCCGATGCGTAAATCAATTCTATCATTGCGCGCAGACGGGTTGCATTGCGGACATCGCCCGCCGAAGATATTAGTAATTCGATTTCTTCGGTGGTAAGTAATTTTGGTAACGGTTTTGGTCGTTTGGGCAATTCGATGTTTGTTGCCGGATTTTTTGTGATTATATGTTCCAACATTAAAAACTTATAAAATCCGCGTAGTGCGCTCGCCTTGCGGGCGATGGATGTTGGGCACGCGGACAGTTCGCCAAGGTATTTTTGAATATCCGTGGCGGTGGCGTTTACCAATCCGCCATTTATCGCCGCGTCCGCCATACGTAAATCGTTGGCATACGATGCAAGGGTGTTTTTGCTGCGCCCTTTTTCGGCGGAAAGTGCCTCTAAGAAAACATCGATATAGTTCATTATTCGTATAATATAACCTCGGTCACGTTGTTGGTTGGTGGAAAATATACTATCATCAAAACAACAAGTATGATGATTAGTATGCATACAACGAATTTCCACAGACCAGAACTTTTTTTACGCAGTGGCATTTGTGTTCCTTTTTTTTATATTGTATCAAATCCGGCAATAAATACACCCGCGGCCGCGATGATAATTAGTGGTGGTGCAATAATCGCAAGTAATGGCGGCAGTGTTCCGTTCGCCCCCAGTGCACTAAAAATATTCAACAAGAAATATAAAACAAAACAAGTAAGGATTCCAATGGCAAATTTTGTTCCGAAACTGTGGTTGCGGCGTTGGTGCGTTTGCGAAAATGCAACGCCAAGTGTCGCCATTGCAATCATACTAAGCGGTAAAAACAGCAATGTCCAAAACTGAATAATATGCCCACGCACCGGAACGCCGACCGCAGACATTTTCTTGATAAATTGTGGCAGGTTCCAAAATGAAATTTGGTCGGGTTGCAGGTATCGGTCAAGTATTGTTTTTGGGGTTATTTGTGTTTCGCGTGACCATGTGTCGCGATGCGCATGTCCGGTTGTATCAAATATATTTGCGTTCACGGTGCTAAGGTTGTTTCCCGAAAGTGTTGCGCGCGCGGCATCAATTCGTGTGTTCAATTTGAAATTCGAATCTTGGACCATGATAGTTGTGTCATGAAAGATTAAATCGGTATTATCCTGGGTCACATTTTTTGCGATAATTGTTGTATATTCGTCACCCGAAAAATCGCGCACCCATATTTTCCCGTCAACTAATTTAAGGTATTCGGAACTTATATTTTTTGAACGCAAATTTACCGCATATGGATTTATAACCGTTGTCGCAAATACGCCGATTAAAAACGCACCAACCAAAAAAGGTCGCGCCATTTGATATGGTGAAAGACCCGCACCGGAAATGATGACACCTTCACTGGACCGGGTAAGGTTATAGTATGCGACCAAAGTTCCCATAAAAACCGCAAGTGGTAAAAACATCGGAACATATTCGACAAGACGTATCCATGCGTCGTTTAGTGCAAGCAGTGCCGTTGGGTACCCGGGCAACCTTTCGACAAAGGTGACCGCGAATATGATTCCGCACACAATCAGCAATACCAACCCAACGCCTATAAAAAAGCGTTTGAATAAAAATCTTGAAAGAATACAACTGTGTGCCATTTTGGTTGTTACCTGTTTGAAAAGTATAGCCTGTTTATTTCCCGATTGCAAAATTAAAATGAATATTTATAATATGCCGAATAAATAAAAAGGAAGTATACAATGGATAAAAAACCAATATCAAAACAGGGATTTGAAAACATTATTCGGGAATTGAAAGATTTGAAAGAGGTACAACGCCCCGATATACTTAAAACCGTGCAATGGGCGCGGTCACTGGGCGATTTGTCGGAAAATGCGGATTACAGTGCCGCCCGCGAAAAACAGCGCCAGATTGATAAACGTATTCAATACTTGGAAGATTTGGTGAACAATGCCGCGGTTATTGATATCGATTCTTTGTCGGGTGACCGCGTTATTTTTGGCGCGCGCGTTGTGTGCGAAGACGAAGATGGAAATCGTATGCAGTGCCGAATTTTGTCGGATATCGAATCGGACGGAAAGCAGGTTATATCGTGCACTTCGCCGGTGGGGCGTGCACTTATTGGGCGGTGCGTTGGGGATACTTGCGTTGTGCGGTTGCCGTCGGGTGAACGCGAATATGAAATCTTAGAGGTTAAATTCAAGGAATAGGGGGGCATTTTGTCCATAAGGCTTTTGCCTGATTATTTGGTCAATCAAATCGCCGCCGGCGAAGTTGTTGAAAACGGTGCAAGTGTCGTCAAAGAATTGGTTGAAAATGCGCTGGATGCCGGCGCGGACCAGATTATTGTTGATGTCCACGATGGGGGACGAACACTTATAAACGTTGTTGATAATGGTTCGGGTATGGCGCGCGATGATTTAAAAAATTGCACTATGCGGCATGCGACATCAAAGTTGCCCGACGATGATTTAATGAATATAAATTTTATGGGATTTCGTGGCGAAGCGTTGCCGTCAATTGCGTCCGTGTCTGATATGACGATTGATACATGTAGTGGCGTGGACAAAAATGGGTGGCACCTTGATTGCCGCACGGGTGAAATAAAACCATCTGATTGGCAAAGCGGAACGCGAATTCGTGTGCAAAATTTATTTGCAAAAACGCCGGCGCGGTTAAAATTCTTGCGCAGTGATAGGGTTGAAACCATGGCGGTGTTGGATGTGATAAAACGCCTTAGCATGGCGCGAACGGATGTTGGCTTTGTGCTAAATAACAAATGGCGTTTTCCAAAGGGGCAACCACTGATTGACCGAATCGTTGCCGTTATGGGTGATGATGTGCGTGGGCGTATGCGTGAAGTTTTGGCGGAATCTTCATCAGGTGCGATGAAGCTTTCGGGGTATATTTCCGAACCGACACTTCGGCGGGCGTCATCGGTGGACCAATTTTTGTTTGTAAACGGGCGGCCCGTAAAAGACAAGGTTTTGGTTGGGGCGTTGCGTGCGGCGTATATGGATGTTATGCATGCACGGGAATTTCCGCTGTGCGCGTTATATTTGACATTGCCGCCGGCAAATGTTGATGTCAATGTTTCGCCAACAAAAAACGATGTGCATTTTTTGGAACCGTCGCACGTGCGTGCGTTTATTATAAAGTCCCTGCGCGATGTGTTGGCGCAAAATATGGTTGATGCGCCGCGTGCGCCCGTACAAAATTTTTCGGAAAAAATTTCATTTGATAATGCGCCCGTTTTAACGCCACACTTGCGCCCCGCGTCATCGGCACCAATGGTGCATTCGCCGAATAAAATACAAAATCCGTTTGCACAAAGTTTAATGTCTGATTTTGGTGCGATACAGAAAATGGAAACCGCACCGGTGCAAGAAAATGTTGATGATGTTTTTGATGATATGCCACTTGGGCGTGTGATTGGGCAAATTGCGAATAAATATATTCTTGCCGCGACGGCGGACAGTTTGGTTGTCGTTGACCAACACGCGGCGCATGAACGGATTACATATGAAAAACTGCGCATGCATGCGATAAAATCGCAACCGTTACTGACCCCGATTGTGGTGCGATTGCGCGCCGAAGATGTTGTCGCGGTGTTGTCGATTGCGGATGATTTGCGCGAAAGCGGGTTGGCAATTGATGCGTTCGGCGATGATGCGGTTGCGATTTTTGAAAAGCCCGCAGATTGGGATATGGATTGGGCGGCGGCGTTGCACGCAATTGCGGACGAAGTTCGCGCATACGGGCATTCAAGTCAGATAAAAGAAAAATTGCATCTTAAACTTGCGAACTATGCGTGTCATCATTCGGTGCGTGCGGGGCAAAAGTTGAATATGGAACAAATGAACGCGTTGTTGCGCGATATTGAAAAAACCACGCGCGGCGGCGAATGCAATCATGGCCGCCCGGTCTATAAATTTATTCCGATTACACAAATTGATGGGTGGTTTGAGAGGGTGTAAGTGTTGGCGCGTTCGTTTTTTTCTCGTCATACCGCGGAAACGCGGTATCCCGTCGTCATAGTTGAAACCACCAGATACCGCTTTGCAGCGGTATGACGACACTAACATTACTACTACCACTTACCACTAACACTTTCTTCTTGCTTTTCGTTTTCATAATTTACTAAAGTGAAATTGTCGATGGGTGTTCCGTCGGCGGGGTGTAACGACCCTTTTTAGCGATGTCGATTTTGGTCGACGAAAACTCCAACCGAAAGTGGTTGGAGGGCCGTGAATAATATCGGGGATTCCCGATAAAATAAGCGCACAATTTCGCTAAAATTGTCGTTAACCTCCAACCACTTGAAGTAATTCGGTGGTTTTAGTTTTGATACCAAGGGAGGATTCATTGAAAAAAATCATGGTTGCAATTTGTGGAATTATGGTTGTCGGTGGTGCAATAGCGAGTCGTGAAATCATAAGACCAAAATCGATAACAACCAGTGAAATTCGTGCGCATTGGGGGGCGAATACGGCCAATGGTTTTGGTGTTTCCGTGGTTGATAAGTTTGCGCCTAAATGGCAATTTAATACCAAGGCAGGAACATACGGAACAAATAACGAGGGCAGTATTGTGGGAATTGTTGCGCGTGATATATGGGAACACGGTGGATATTTTTGCACCACACAAATACAGGCCGCATGGTCATATGTTGATATACTTAATAATCGGTATTGGATTGATTACTACGATAGCCCAGAAAAATATATGTGTAAGAAAATATGTGAATCTGGGTATAGTGGTGAAAAATGTGAAACAAAAAGTTATAATTGCACCGATACAGAGAATTATTTAACAGGGTTGAATGATGTACAGGACGATTCGTTAAGATTACTTAGTGGCAAGCAGAATGGTAATATCACAAGTAAGATGGATGTGTTGGGTCTTAGTAATGGTATGGGGGGTAAAGATTCTTATCATATTGTTTTAGGGGTGATAAAAAGGAGAGAACACTCGGTGGTTGTGGCACCGATTAGAATAGATGCAAGTGATAATAAAATTATTAGTGCGTATAGTGGTGATAAGACATTTGTACTTTGCGCCCCAGGTTATACCCAAAGTGGCGAAGATTGTATCCCAGCACCAGAATGTGACCCGAGTCAAATAGAAAGTCAAAATTGGTGCGAATCATGGAATGATTCTAAATACGATGAAACACAACATAAATTGGTTTCTGTTGGGGGCTGCAAACAATTTCGCTGTAAAAATGAAAATTATGGATTTGAAACATGGTCTAACAAAAAATGTGTCCCGTGTGGTAGTGGTAAATCATTAGAAAAAAAAGGAATAGGTGTAAATGGTGCTTGTTTGGATTGTGATAATGAAAATGAATTTTATTCCAAAAAAGAACAAAGGTGTGTTCGTATGCAAAAAATCACCAAAGATAAAATGCGGGCGTGTTTTATGAAAACTGACCCCGATGAGTTTAAGACTTGTGTGAATAATTGATAAAAGACCACCCCGTCGCCACTATCACCCACAAAATTTTTAAAATTTTGCGGGACCCGATTCGGCGCCACCCCTCCACAGGAGGGGAACTTTACACTCGCCACTATTTCCTTTACTTTCGCTGTTTTTTTTTCTATTCTTGATCCAGAAATAATGAAAAAGGAGAAATTTCTATGGAAGAAACAGCAGTTGTTGAAACGGTACAAACGGTTGCGGATAGCGCGGCACAGCCCGCACAGCAAGGCGGTTGGGGTGGTTTGTTGCTTTACTGTTTAATTGTATTTGCAGTGATTTATTTGTTTATGGTACGGCCGAACAAAAAGCGTATGGCGGAATATCAAAAAATGGTTGACGGTATTCAGGTGGGAAACCGTATTTTGGCCGCCGGAATATATGGAACGGTTAAAAAAATCGGCGAACGGACGATTGAAATGGAAATCGCCCCCGGCGTTGTGATAGAGGTTAGCAAGAACGCCGTCGCAAGTGTAGAGGCAAAATAAAGGGTTGTGCAGATGTTTAAAAAATTGCTGATTGTTTTTGTGGCGATATTTGGTGTGTTGCTTTCGGTGCCGACAATGTTTCCGAACGCGGCGAAGTATTTCCCGTCGTTTATGCACCCGATATCGTTGGGGTTGGATTTGAAAGGTGGCGCGCAGTTGTTGCTTGAGGTTGATACCAAAACGATGTTTGATGAAAAGTCGGTGCAACTGTATGACGAAGTGCGCAGTGCGATGATTGACCGGTCAAAGGGTATGATTCGTTTTTCGGGCCTTAAAAATGTCGACGGTGTTGTGTCGTTGGTTGTGCGCGAAGATGACGAAGTGTCCAAGGCCAAGGGACGGTTGAAAAGCGTGCTGGGCGATACGGTGGATATTTCTTCGTCGGGAAATACAATCACACTTTCGTATTCGGAAAAGCAAAAGGAAGAAATGATTCAGGACGCATTGGCGCGCAGTATCGAAATCGTGCGGCGACGTATTGATGCACTGGGGACCAAAGAACCGTCGATTCAAAGTCAGGGCGGAAAATATATTTTGGTGCAATTGCCGGGTGTTGATAATCCGGAACATATCAAGGAATTGATTGGAAAAACCGCAAAAATGACCTTTCATTTGGTAAATGAAAATGTCACGCCTGAACAATTGTCGTCGGGTGTTGCGCCGGCGGGAACGGAATTTTTGCCGTATATGGAAAGCCCGTGGTCGCGTGTGCCGGTCTATTCACGCATAGAGGTTTCGGGTGAAAGTTTGAAAGATTCCCAGGCGGATTTTGACCAAAATAATATGCCAGTTGTGACGACGGTGTTTGATGCAACGGGCGCACGGCGATTCGCAAAACTGACCACTGAACACGTGAATGAACGATTCGCAATTGTTTTGGACGGCCAGGTTTTGTCTGCGCCGACGATTCGCGAACCGATTCCGGGTGGACGTGGTCAGATTTCCGGTGGATTTACATTACAAGGTGCGAAGGATTTGGCGGTGTTGCTGCGCAGTGGTGCGTTGCCGGCGCCGTTACAGGTTATCGAAGAACGTACCGTTGGTGCTGGGTTGGGTGCCGACACGATTGCACAGGGCAAGATTGGATGTTTGGTCGGTGTTATCCTTATTATGCTGTTTATGATAATTGTGTATCGCGTGTTTGGTTTGATTGCGGACATTGTATTACTGGTAAATTTGGCGATGATTATCGGTGTTTCGGCGTTGATGGGTGCGACACTGACATTGCCCGGAATTGCCGGTATTGTGTTGACACTTGGTATGGCGGTTGATGCAAACATTTTACCGTTTGAAAGAATTCGTGATGAAATTCGGTCGGGTTCAACGCCACTGCGTGCGGTTGATGCCGGATTTAATCGTTCGATGAAGACGGTGTTGGACGGTGAACTTACGAATTTGATTTGTTCGCTTATTTTGTTCCAATTTGGTGCGGGACCGATTCGCGGATTTGCGGTGACGCTATCCATCGGTGTTATCACAACATTGTTCACATGTATATGGTTGTCGCGCGTCCTTATCGATTGGTATATGCATGGAAAAAATAAAAAAATTGGTTATGTGAAAAAGTAAGGGGTTTGGTTATGAAACTGCATTTTATGAAGTATCGGAAATTGTCGTATTGGATTTCAGGTGCGTTGATTTTGGGTTCTATTTTTTCTTTGTGGTTCCGGGGGTTGAACTATGGTATCGATTTCGCCGGCGGTATTTCGATGGAGGTGACATCCACAGAATCTGATTATACCGTGGATAAAATGCGTCATGATTTGGCGGCGTTTAATCCGGAATTGCAATCAGTGGACGATAATGCAATTCTGATTCGTGTCGGTTTGCCCAAGGGTGCGACCGATGCACAACAAAATGAACGCGTGCGCGAAATCAAGGATATTTTGGGGAACCGTGTCGAATATACCCAGGTGCAAATTGTTGGACCGAAAATTGGTGGCGAATTGGTGCGCGGTGGTATTTTGGCCGTATTGGTTTCGTTTATATTGATGGCGGTGTATATTTGGATTCGGTATCGCGGTGGTTATGCGGTTGGTTCGTTTGTGTCGTTGGTGTTTGACTTTGTGTTGATGTTTGGGTTCTTTTCGGTGACGGGACTTGAATTTAACCAAACGGCGATTGCGGTTGTGTTGATGGGTGTTGGATATTCCATAAATGACAAGGTTGTGAACTATGACCGAATCGATGAAAACATAAAAAAGTATCATAAAATGCCGATGGATGAATTGATTGATTTGTCGGTCAATGAAATGTTGTCGCGAACAATGATGACCAGTATTACAACAATGCTTGCGTTGGTTGGACTTTATGTGTTTGGCGGATTGGCGTTGCAAGAATTCGCACTGGCGATGGCGTTTTCGATTGTGATGGGGACACTTACCAGTATGTATATTTCAAATGTTATTTTGTATCACTTTAATTTGCGTGAAACAAAATACTAAAACACCTTGCCAAGGAGAGGGGCATATGAAAAATTTATTGAAAATCTTTTTTGGTGGATTCCTTTGGCTGTCGGTTATGGCGGGTGCGCATGCCGACAGTTTGTTTTTCGAAGATGAACCAATTCAAAACGGAATAAATGTTTTTGATATGTCGCGCAAGTTTGCCGAAATCTATGAAACTTTGGCGGGGGTTAGTTGGGGTGGAAAAAATATAAAGGTTGCAATCGAAGGTTTGGAAAATCTGCACAGGGACGCACACATTGCGGCAACCGATGAACGTGTGGTTTTGGTGTGGGGTGACACAATTGTTGGAAATTATCCGGCGCCTGAATCGCGTGATTGGAATGCGTATGGTGAAATTACAACGGCGTTGGTATTAAAAATGCGTGAACGCGATATGTCAATGGCGATGGCAAATGAATCGGATATTTATAGGGCGGTGGTTGATTCGCTAATGCGGGGAATTGATGAAAATGGTCGTTATGTTTTGGCGGACGAAACATCACCACTAAATGATGGTCGAATACTTACCAGTGTCGGTATCGAAGGTGCGCGTGATGAGCGCGGGAATTTTCGGGTGCTGGGGGTGTATCGTGGGTCGCCGGCCGATAATGCGGGAATAAGTGATGGTGATTTAATTGGTGAAATAAACGGGACGTTGGTTTCGGAAATATCTGATTCGGCGTTGGCGTCGATGATGTCGGGCTTTAATTCGGGAACGGTAAAGATGACATTACTTACGCCATCGGGCCAGCGGCGCGTTGTTGTACGGCGGGCGACAATTGTTATTGCCGATGCGGATGTGGTTTTTATGGATGATGTGAACGGCGGAATCCTTAATATAATTGTGAATAAAATATCGAACAGTGCGGTCGCAATAATTAGCGAGGCATTTAAAAAACATCCTGATGTTTCGGGGGTAATCTTGGATTTGCGTGCGGCCGATGGTGATGATGAAAGGGCGGCGGCAAAATTGGCGGGGCTTTTTATCGGACCGCGACCGATTATGCGTATTATTGAAAATACGCGTGATGAAATAGAAGTTGTGCCGGCGGATAATGCCGTGACCGATGCACATGTTGTTGTGGTGGTTTCAAATATGACGCGTGGCACCGCAGAGGCGATTGCCGCCGCGTTTTATGAAAATGGTCGCGGGGTGTTGATTGGAACGCCAACATCGGGGACGGCGCGAATTGCGTCGACATTGACACTTCGGGATGGTGGCGCATTGCGGTTGTTAAATAAATCTGTGAAAACCGGGATGGGGCGAAAAATTGATGGACGTGGTGTGTTTCCGGTGGTGTGTTTGTCGAATATACGAACAGGGGTGCAACAGAGTGCGTTCTTTGTAAATGTGGTCAATGGGGATTTTCGTTGGCATGATTATAACGCGGATAAAGATGTTAGTGCCGATTCGGTGCGGCGTGGTTGCCCAACGATTACAAATGGCGAAGATGAAGATTTGTTGGCTATGTCGGTGGCGGTACAGATTTTAACCGATTCCAAGGTTTATAGTCGATTGTTAAACTATGAAGAATAAAAGGTTTGGCATATGTTCATTACACGTGAAAATAAATTGAATTGGTCGCGGATTTTAATTGGGGCAACCCTGACGGTTGTATCGGTATTTGCGGGAATTTTTTGGTTCGATATTCCGGTGTTTAATTTACTGCGCCGGTTCGATTGTGTAAGTTGCGAATATATTAGTGAAATTTTTGGGGCCAAGGTTTGGTTGGTTGTGTCTTTTGTTGCGCTTTGCGTTTTTTATGTTCGAAAATTTTTGCATTCGAAAAAAAAATTCAGTGATATTTATGGGCGTGTAAAAAATAGTTATGCGTTTATGATTTTTGCGTCCGTATTTCTTGCGTCGTTTGTTGGTGTTATTTTAAAGGTTTTAATTGGTCGGGCGCGGCCAGTGTTTTACGAGGCATTGGGTATGACCGGGTTTTTCCCGTTCGCGCGTGATTGGGCATTTCATTCTATGCCGTCGGGGCATGCGATGGCATCGTTTGCGGGGTTGGTTATGATTGGAATGTTGGTGCCACGCGCAAAGTGGTTTACATGGACTTTGGCGATTGTGGTTGGTGTGTCGCGGATTTGCGTTGGTGCGCATTGGCCGTCGGATGTTATATTGGGTGCGTTTATCGGTATGATTTCGGCGGATGTTGTTCGGGCGGTTGTTGCACGCGGTAAATAATATTTTGTTTCGGGGTGCTTTTTCTGTTTTTTTGTGATATAATGTCCGCGGTATGAGTGGTCAATCAAGATTTTTGCCGGAAAGTGTTTCGGGGGCTTTGCGTGGGCTTTGCGCAAAGTTGTGTGGTTTTGCTGTTTTGATTTTTGCGGCATGGTCGATTGTTGCATTGTTGTTTCATGACCCGTATTTGGATGGTGTCGCCGCAGCCGGAAATTTTGGAACGCAAAGTTTGATGGGGAATTTTGTTGGTGTGTTTAGGTATGCAATTGGATATGTGCCGACATTATTTTTATTTTTGTGTATTGCGCGATTTGGTTTGATTCTGATGTCGGGGGCGGTGCGTGATGGAACCCCAGAATATAATATATTGCGTGGTTTTGTTGCGATTTGTTTGGGTGCGGCGGGTTTTGGTTTGATTGCACCACGGACGACATATGGTGGAATGTTGGGTGCGATCGCGGTGGCGGATATTTCGAATTTGGCGGGCAGTGTTGGCGCGATAGTTATTGGTGTTTTGTGTTTGTGTGGGTTCTTTATGATTGCGGGAATTTTATTGCATATAAGTTTTGCCGATGTTATTCGAATTGTTCGTAATGTTATTGGTGCGGTGCGGTGGGTGCTGACCGCGTTCCATTTGATGAAACCGATAGAGGAAGAAGAGGAAGAAGCAGAAGAAGAGGTCGAAGAAGAAGTAGAGGAAGAAGAGGAAGAAGAAAAACCGAAACCGCGTCGCAAGCCCGCACGTCGGCGCGCCACATCAAAGAGTGCAGAGATAATAGAATACGAATTGCCCGACCCAGAATTTTTGGAAAAATCTAACTTTGGTAAAAGTGTTGTGACGCCGGAATTAAAGCAAAATGCGCGCGCGATGGAAATTCATTTTGCCGAATACGGTGTGAACGGGCATGTCGTTGGAATTCGCCCGGGGCCGATTGTGACGCTTTATGAATTCAAACCCGACAGTGGTGTGCGTATGGTCGATATAAACAAAACGGTCAAAGATATGACGCGTGCGATGGCAACCGAGAATATCCGTATTGCACACATTCCGCGCACGGAACTTATTGGTGTTGAAATGGTGAATTTGAATCGCCAAACGGTGCGGTTCCAAGGACTTGTTGCGGACGATGCATTTGTGAATTCTAAATATAAAATACCGCTTGCGTTGGGTGTGGATATCGGTGGCAATCCGATGTATTTCGATTTGGCCAAGATGCCACACGTGTTGATTGCGGGGCGCACCGGGTCGGGTAAGTCTGTGTTTGTGCAATCGATAATTATGTCGGTGCTGTATCACTTTACGCCGGACAAATGTAAACTTATGATTATTGACCCCAAGGGTGTTGACTTTGGATTTTGGGACGATATACCGCACCTTATTACGCCGATTATAAAACTTGATCCGAATGCGGCGGTGAATGCGCTTAAATGGTCGGTCCAAGAAATGGAATTGCGGTATAAACGTTTGCTGGATTTCGGTGTGCAAAATATAGAGGCATATAACGAAGCAGTTGCCGCTAAACGCGCCGCGGGCGAAGTTGTGACCAAACAGGTTGCCGTCGGTACGAACGAAGAAACCGGCGAATTAGAATATGAAACGCAAACAGTTGATTTGTCAGATATGGCATATTTGGTAATTGTTATTGACGAAGTTGCCGATTTGATGGGCGTTGCCCGTAAAGAGGTCGAGGCCTGTGTCCAACGTTTGGCGCAAAAGGCGCGCGCCGCCGGAATTCACCTTGTTATGGCGACCCAGCGACCCGATGCGACAACCATCACCGGTGTTATCAAGGCGAATTTCCCAACGCGTATTTCTTTCCAGGCGCGCAGTAATATCGACAGTATGACGACATTGGGCGAAAAGGGTGCGGAAAATTTACTCGCGTGTGGCGATATGTTGTTTAGCGAGGCCGGACGTGTCCCCGTGCGCATACACGGTGCGTTTATTGAACCCGCCGAAATGACGCGTGTGGCGGATTTCCTGCGCGCGCAGGGCGAACCGGAATATGTGTCTGGTGTTGTTGATGGCGAAGACGGTGGCGCGGTGGCCAGTGGTGCGGTGCCGGGCATGCCCGCCAGTACGGGTGATAAAGATGCCGACCTGTATGCCCAGGCCAAAGAGTATGTTATCAAAGACAAAAAACCAACAATATCTTATATCCAACGGCGTTTAAGTGTTGGTTATAACAAGGCCGCCGGGTTTATGGAACGCATGGAACAGGAAGGTATCGTCAGTGCGCCCGACCCGAACGGCAAACGGCATATATTATAAGTTGTTTCCTGTGAAAAAAACCAAACTTTTGGTGTCGTTTTGTATATTGTTAAAAAATGATATTTTGCACTTTTGGTTGCAAATGCGGTGGTTTTGTGTGATTTTTTGCACCATAAATCGCCCGATTTTTGGGGTGTTTTTTTGAGGAGGTGATTTTACGCAAACCCGCGGAAT
The DNA here is from genome assembly GCA_902787305.1 of uncultured Pseudomonadota bacterium. Taxonomy (GTDB): domain Bacteria; phylum Pseudomonadota; class Alphaproteobacteria; order Rs-D84; family Rs-D84; genus Enterousia. Next base: position 100,506 of record CADAFS010000001.1, read on the forward strand.
TCGTGGGTTTTTGGTATAAAAAAGTGTATAAAAAAAACCAAGGTTTTTTTTATACACTTTGGGCTAAAAAACCAAAATTCGTAAGTCATTGATTTTACAGGAAATAAAAATTTTGGATTTTTGAAAAAAAGTGTTGACTAAAAGAAAAAAGGGAGAAAATCATGCGAATCGGATTTAGTAATTATAACGCGGAGACAAAGTTCCCCTCTAGAGAGGGGTGGCGGGTAGCACCCGCCGGGGTGTGGTTTGCCGCCATTATCGCGATTGTAATCGCCATGCCGGCATATGCGGACACGGACAGCAAAACCGTCACATCAAAAAAATATGTTGATGACCAAATTGCAACGAAACAAGAAATCCTTAACAAAGACGGTGACAATTTAAGCAACAATGTTGTTATGTATACCGACCAGGCGGGCGAAGTTACATCAAAGCCGATATCGGCAACACTTTCGGGCAACGGTATCGATGATAATTTACCAACGGTTGGTGCGGTGAACACCGGACTTGCCACCAAGCAAGATGAATTATCCGGAACATCGGGCAATGTTGTCACATACACATCAAACGCGGGAACACTTGGCGAACATGCGGTGTATAAAACAACGACCACATACGACACCACAAACGCGGGTGCATTGGTAGAGGCAAATCATGCAAACAGTGCGATAGCCAAAGGATTAAATGAACATTTAACATGTGCGCCCAATGGCATTGACCCGGTTAGTAATAATTGTTGGCTGTGGCAAATAAATGACCAGGCGGCGGGCACGGTATATACCGAACATCAATAAAAAAAGAGTGAGAGAGATTCCAAATGAAAAAATTACTATCGTTATTGCTGATAATCTGTTCGATTGGTGTTGCGTATGCGGATGACAAAAGCACGGTGACATCGTTAA
>CADAFS010000002.1 GCA_902787305.1 uncultured Pseudomonadota bacterium
TCCGTCACATACTTTAACGATGTCACCGTGCTTTTGTCATCCGCATACGCAACACCAATCGAACAGATTATCAGCAATAACGATAGTAATTTTTTCATTGGGAATCTCTCTCGCTCTTTTTTTATTGATGTTCGGTATATACCGTCCCCGCCGCCTGGTCATTTATTTGCCACAGCCAACAATTACCACTTACGGAATCAGTGCCCGCACATGTTAAATGTTCGTTTAACCCTTTCGCGATTGCACTGTTTGCATGATTTGCCTCTACCAATGCACCCGCGTTTGTGGTGTCGTATGTGGTCGTTGTTTTATACACCGCATGTTCACCCAGTGTCCCCGCGTTTGATGTATACGTCACAACATTGCCCGATGTTCCGGATATTTTATTTTGCTTGTCGGCGAGTCCAGTATTCACCGCACCAACCGTTGGCAAATTGTTATCGATACCGGTACCCGAAAGTGTTGCCGATATCGGCTTTGATGTGACTTCGCCCGCCTGATTCGTATACATAACAACATTGTTGCGTAAATCGGCTTCGTTTGCGTTTAATATGGGTTGCTTGGTTGCGATTTGGTCATCAACATATTTTTTTGATGTGACGGTTTTGGCATCGGTTTCTGCAAACGCCGGCATGGCGATTACAATCGCAACAATGGTGGCAAACCACACCCCGGCGGGTGCTACCCGCCACCCCTCTCTAGAGGGGAACTTTGTCTCCGCGTTATAATTACTAAATCCGATTTTACTCTCCTTTTTCCTTTTTTTACATAACAAAAAACCGCCTTTGGGAAACCAAGCGGTCGGGGTGTTAGCAAATCAGTATCCTGTTGATTCCGTTGGACTTCGGCGAACCTATTTTATACTCCAACGGCACCCCGACTGTGCATCAGGGATTTTTATTTGTAACGGTGCGAAACAAGGAAATCGCAAGAATCGTGAATAAGGACACGTCTGGATTACGATGCAACGCACCGAGGATACCAAGGCCTGCTACAGCCCCGAACCAAGTTCCCACCTGATTCACGTGTATAATATCAGAAAGTATCGAATCGTGTCAAGGGTCTTTTTGGTAATTATATAGCTACTCGACTCGTTTTTGTTTAAATATTGTATTTGAATATATATAACATATTGTTTTTACTAAATAAATAAAGCAAAAACTCTATTAAATATCAAAAAAATATTTTTTCAACAATTTACGAGAAAATATTTTTATGATTATCACATGAATTTTGAAAAAACATTCCCACATAAATTTATCACAATCAAATCTGAACTACAAAATCTTTTTTATAATTTTTAATATATGCAGGCAAAGGAATTAAAAAACACCACTTTTCGTAAGAAAAAGGATGTTTTTTAATGAGTTTGGCGGCATTTCGCATTAGATTCCGATATACATTGAACATAAACCACAATTTAACGGAATATATGTCAAAAAACCGTTTTGATAACTGATTAAACGTCCTTTGATTTTTCTGGTTATTGACCCAAATTGATTTGATATTACAATTTCATCGCCAATCTGAACTGCTGTTCCCATTTTTAACACCTTTCGTTATAAAACAATCTTTCTTTTGCTTCCGTAATGTGGAAACCATTTTTTCGTTCCTGGATTACCATGACACGATATTTCGTCAAACTTGATACGTGTTCCGTTGACCTGTGTCATTAACAACGACAATCTGTCGTATTCACTTAAATCACGCGTGTCCATTCTAAAACTGAACATATCAGCATAACGTTTGAAGTGTCCGCGTGTCACGAACACGTGAATACCCAAAATCATACGTTTTAACTGTGAAAACATACCCTCAATCCTGTTCGTTGTGATACTGCCGATTCCATAAACGCCTTTACTGTGATTCACGCATTTATGCTGACGACCGTTGATTCCGCCTTTATAAAGTGGACTTTCGTCAGTATATACTGTCGCGTCTTTCGCTATATGGTGTTCAATAACTGGTTCCATGTATTTATACTGTTTTCCATCGTATTGACGTAAAATCACTTTTCCACCACGTTCCAACATACCCAAAACAGACATTTTATCGTTCAAATACTTGTTAGAATTATTAACACGTCTGTCTGGACGTTTATTCTTTTCAGCGCCACCGATATAAACTTCGTCCATTTCAACAACACCATTCAAAACATTGTTATCTGAATTAACGATATTGAATATGCGTTGAGCCATAAACCATGCTGTTGATTGAGTGACGCCGATATTACGCGCTAATTGTAAAGACGAAATACCGCGTTTATGATTTATCACGAAATAAATCGCCATTAACCACTTTGAATATGGAATACGTGATTTACCCATAAATGAATTATTCCGAACTGAAAATTTCTTTTTACAAGCACGACACAGAAAACAGCCTTTTTCAGCACCTTTGGTTAAACGACAGATTGTTTTTTGACCGTCTTTATTACCGCAGAATGGACATTCAACACCGTTAGGCCAACGATGATGAACGAACCATTCGCGACATTTATCTTCTGTGTTGTATTCTTGCATTAACTTGTGAATACTTTGATATGCCATAGTGTAATCCTTTTGTTTTTACACTATAACCGTCCGCTATTTTTTATTGGAAGACAACGATTTTTTGGAATTTTTTTCAGATTTTTTATCGCCGTTTTCTGCCTGTTCTTGTTTCAATAATTTCTGTTTTTTGTTGTATCTTCGCCAAGCTTGTCGCTTTTTAAATGCTTCTGCTTCACCAGGAATATTTTTATTATCATATACTATTTTGCCAACATCTGAACGCAAAGCAAAATTTTTATCTAGCCCACGATATCCGCGTTCCCATGGGATTTCATAACATTCTTGTATAAAATTATCAAAGAATTCTGTATCTTTTATGCTAATTAAATTTTGCCCGTATAAACTGATAAATTCGCATGCCACCTCTGAAAAAGGACGCCGTTTTTCTGGTTCAATACTCATTGGATCACACATTTCAGCAAGTAATGGTCTGGCTTTTTCAAAAAAATCATTTCTACATTTTACATCTTCAATAGGAGCATTTTCCAAATTTGGAACCAATGTTTTGTGGCGTTTTGTGAAAAATCGCACTTCTTTACTAATTCTACCAGTTGGCTCATCGCCTATTAATTCTTTTATTTTCTGGTGTGGCACACACGGTAAATTTGATAGATATTTATGAATTTTTTCTTCTGTTGTTAAATTCTTATTATTTTCGCGAAAATTCAACATATCTAAATATTTTTGAACATGTTTTCTTGTGATTGCACGATGTGTTGGCCAATAATAAGAAAGCGTAGAAAACAAAGATTCTACGGTATTTGTGTGAATTCCATCTTTAACAAATTTTTCATCATGACGTATTTTTTCTTCATTTTGGCCTGTTTCATCCACATTTTCTTTTTGCACATTATGTTTAACTGATTTATGATGTTTAAACAATGTTTCTGGATCATAAATACCCAAATCGTCTGTATAAACATAGGTGGTTTCTAAATCAGGAATATATTGGTCTCTAAGTTCAGAAATATGTCTTGTTGATATTGAACGATCGCCTCTAAGATGTGGTAAACTTTGAGCAACTTTTTTAGCTGGTTGAATTATTATTTCTTTACCGTCTTTATCTTTGTATTTTATAGCTCTTTGAACTAGTCCTACAACTGGTATTGATTCACCAATTTTGCCTTTATCACTACCATACATTGACTGCTGATAACCATGTTTATACATTGGATTACTATTATTATACCATTCATCAATTTCAACAATACCATTCAAAGTAATATCTTGTTTAGCAAGTTGGCTAATTCTAAGAAATAAAAACCAAGCAGTAGTTTGTTCAACACCAATCTCTTCAACCATTTGATTGGAAGCGGTAGAATTGTGTTTTATCGCGATTCTGTATACGGCTTCCAACCAAGTTTGAAAATCAAGGGGTGAATCAGTGAAAATACAATCTATTTTTTCGATAATTTTTTTACCACATTTCGCACACTTAAATTCTACTTTTGTTTTTTGGGTTTCTGTGTGTATTTTATTGGTTATTGGATTAGAATAACCGCATTTTGGACACTTTATGCCGTTAGGCCATAAATGACTTAAAAATAATTTTTTACATTTTTGTTCTGTATTATATTTTTGTTTTACTGCTGCCCATGTTCCGGGTAAAATTTTGCGTTTTATTTTATTGTCTTTTTTATTTTGTTTCATCGTATAACCTTGTGTTTTCAGGTTATTATTCACCATAGACAATCAAACTACAAAATGTTTTTTTAATTTTTCTAAAAAAATTCATAAATACCCATGAAAACAATATAAAAAAATTAAAAAATCGCGGATTTTCGTAGATAAAAAATCTGAAAAAAACTGTTGTCTAAAACATTTTTTTAGCGGAATGTCCGGGCATAGATAACAAAACCAAAAGGGTGAAATTATGAGACTTTTAACAAACGGTATAATTATGGTTATGATTGTTGGCGACAGACCAGAAACAGTTCCTGTTCCATTATATGAAGACCAAGTTGACGAAGAAATGGACTGGGAAAAACAAAACCCAAAAATCACGTCATTAGCACAAATCAAAGCAAAATGGCCGTATTTATTTGACAGGGACAATTTAGCACATATTCCCAATTTGAAATTCGTTGAAACAAACCATCACGATTATGAAATGGCGAACATAGTCTATTCAGACGGCAGGTCAAAACACAGACCACATTTTTTGGACTATACCAAAGAATTGAATCAGCCAATATTTGACGAAGACGATTCTGACGATGAAACCGAATTCAAACAAATATTAGACCAAATTAAAGGTCAATAATCCGCCGATTGGCGGATTTCTTTTAGGTAGTTATAGATTGTGCATTTATGAACACCTAATTTTTTTGCTATTTGTGGTTTGCTGATTCCACGTTTTATCATACGTTCCAACCTGTCGTGATATTTGGTTAGTTTTAATTCGCGTGATTTAGCCCCAAATGGACGGCCTAACTTTTTACCGTTGGCTTTTAATCTGGCTAAACTTTCGCGAACACGCGCCTGTAATAACGATTTTGATAATTCGGCAGACAATCCAAAGGCAAACGCCAAAACCTTGGATTGAACATCCGTTCCTAATCTGAAATTTTCTTTCAAAGTCCAAATTTGACACTCTTTTTCAAGACAGGTCTGTAATATACCCATTAACTCCATTAAACTACGTGCTAAACGCGATATTTCGGTTGTAATAAGTATGTCCCCAGATTTTAACTTTGGAATCAATTTACCCAATTTACGCATCGATAACTTTTTTCCACTTGAAATTGTTTCTTCTACCCAAATATCAATGTGAATATTGTTTTCTTTGGCAAATTTTTCAATGACGAAATGTTGGTTTTCTTCGGTTTGGTGTGTGGTTGATACCCGACAATACGCATAAATCATAAAAAATCCTTTTGGTTAATTCATACGTATTTATTGATTGCATTAAAAAACATTAAAACCCACAGCAGAAGCAGATTTGAACCATTGAATACCAGTTGAAATTAAACCTAGGTAAAAAATCAACCGTTTTTTGAAAAATTTTTAACCCTTTTAATTCTGCGTAAATCGCGGATTCCTTTGATTGTGGCTATTTTTTATCCCGTCGCAAATTAAACCTAAGTTTTATTACTATCGATATTATCAAGATAGACAAATGCGAAAACATTAAAAAAGGCTAAAAATGAACAAAATGAATTGGACAGATGAACGGTTTAAAAACGAAATTCTAGATTATAAATATCTAATCGAAAATTTTAAAACCGCTGACGTGACAGACAGAAATCTTTACGACAGGTCAGGCAGAAATTTTCAAAGAATTTGTAATGATTATTTTCATAATGCACTTATTGCCCGTAAATATGCTGACATAAACGTATTAGAAAAACATTACGAATTATTGGAATCATATAAAGATTCAGACAAAACACCAGATTTTGAATCTGCGTTAAGAAATTTGTTTGAAAAAACAGGTCTTGTGATTCCACTTTTGGCAAGTCAAGTAGCACACTTTTTTAACCCAGATTTACCGATTTATTCGGGTTCTGTTCTTAAAGGTTTAAATATCGACGATACAGCCAAAGGTATCAAAGACCCAGAATCAAAAATCAACGAAGCCTGTAAGGTCTATAATGCTTTAACAGATAGCATTCACGAATTTCGTGACAGCGAAACAGGACAAGAAATAATAAAAGGTTTTAAAAGTGTTTTTAGCCAATATTCACGCATAATTGCAAACATAACCGATACGAAAATCATAGATTTTTACTTTTGGTTGCCAACTTTGGATGAGGAATAACGGAAAATTCATAAAAGGTAAAGCATGACGGAATTTATAAAAAACAATAAAAAAATCGTTATAGGAATAGTTTTTTTGTTAGCGGTTCTTATAGGTTATAACATTATGTCCAATAAAAAAGCCCAAAGATATAAGATTGAACAGGTTTATATCAAAATGATGCATAATGTAGCATCACAAGGTTCAAACATCACTGACACCAAAGGAACGGTTAAAAATATAGGAACATTTAACACAAACAGAATTTAATAAATAGGCGAACAATGGGCTGGAAAACTTTAAGATTTGAACAACGAATGACATCACGCGGACAACAGGTTGTTGAATGTTGGTTGGACGAAGACGGACGACCATTACAATTACTGGAAGTTGTCCCAGTTGCGACCCAAATGGAAGCACCGTCTGTAATCGTTGATTGTCGTAATCGGTATGAACATTTAACCTGGAAACATTAACCAAAACAAAAGGAGTAAAAAAATGGCTTTTGGAACAGCAGTTCAATCAGGAAATCAAATAATCATCACAAGTCAAAGTGGTGGTGTGACACGTGTTTTTGACGGGCGTTTGCTCAGTTATATTAACGGTGTATTAACATATATACCGACAAACGCCAGTAAAACCGAAACTTATGTTGGAATATAATAAGGAAAATAAAAAATGAAAGAACGGCAATATTTTTTACGTCTTGAAAACGCGACAAAAACGTGGTTCAAAACAATCAAAGACGATGTTGGTGTAAAAGTGGTTGTCCCGTCACAAATGCCAAAAAGATTTCATAAAATTCACACAGAAACAGAATCTTTTTGTGGGACGACACCAGAATCCGACAAAAAAACATTAAAAAGGGAATATAGAAATTACGATATTTTTTATTTTAATGTTATTTCTGAATCAAACAAAGAAACAGAATTTAACTTATGTGAACACTTTGATAATGTTGCCGCTCTTGTCTGTATCCCAAAAAATGAACAGGATTATAAAGAAAAACCAAAAGAATATATTGATTTCATTAAAATCGTATTAGAAAACTATTATAACAACGCTAACGACTGGTATGTCTTAGTAATGGACAAAGATTGCGAAAAATTTAAAAACGATGAATCACGAAAATATTATGATTATGTTGTTGAAGATTATACTTTGTTTATGTGTGACGACAAATTCAGCCAAAAAGACAAAAAATTCTTTGAAAAATGCAAAATTAAATACGGAATACCACAATCTGAAATTAGTTTAGCCAAAAAGATTATTCAATCACATAAAAAATTAAAAAAACATGCATATTCAATAACAGCAGAAACCATAAAAAAATTAAAAAATAGTAAAAACGACAAAAAATAACAAGGAAAGGTTAAATGAATTTTGTTAAATCTTTAAAAAATAATATTTTGGACGTTCTTTTACATAAAATCGCCAAAAACCAATTGTCAGATGCCGAAATTAAAGAATTAGATTCTATGGGTATTGACGAATATATCAGACATTATATCGTCTTAACGAATGGTGATTTAGACAGATTTTTAGAATATTATGGTGATAATGAAACCCAAATGGAAATGCTTGATGAAATAAGTTCAGATATCAAGTTATCAGATAAAACGCCTATGGCTTTACCTATAACATTGGGTAAAAACAATTTTAAACAGGATTTATACACGATAAAACACCTTTTGATTACTGGACGGACAGGGACAGGTAAAACAACGTTATTAAAATCTATTTTAACGTCAATTAACCACCAACCAAAAAACGCGAATTGTAAAATCGTATTGATTGATACCAAAGATTTTGATTTTAACGGCTATTCATCTGAATATTTAATGACACCTGTTATAACGAATGCCGAAAAAGCGGTGGAATATTTAAATCAAATTCAATCAGACGACGAAGATATTGCGATTATTATTGACGAATTGGCTGATTTAATTGCGGTAAAAAGCGATATTCAAGATGTTTTGGTAAAATTAGCAGAAAACCCAAAAAATCATATTGTTGTGGCAACACGTAAAATTGACCTGTTGTCTGTTGATTTTATGGAAATCTTTCAAAATAGAGTGGCATTTAATAACAATAAAAGCGGCGAATGCTTATATTTTTCAAATGAAACTAGTGACCAAATCTGTTTTAAAACAATATTTAATAAAAAGGGGGAAAAATGAAAAAACTACTGATTTTATGTGCAGTTTTAATATCACAATCTGCGGTTGCTATGGACATTGACACGGTTGATGGACGCGAAGTATCTGCGGCGGCTTATGCTCAATGTATTGAAACTTTGATAACTGAATATGATGCAGATGCTGAATTGGCGGTTCCAATCTGTAAATGTATGGTTAATGAAATCGTGGAAAATATGTCGCAATCTGAAATATATGAACTGCGAAATGGCGACAAAGCAGTTATGAACAAATATCGTGATTTACGTGAAAAATCGTCTGTGAAATGTCGTGAACCATTTAATAATTTATTACAAAAAGGTAAAAAATGAAAAAAATTTTACTATGCATAAACAAAAAAACAAAAGAATGGTCTATAAAAAAGAAAATATCCGTTATGTTTGGGGCTATATTTATATTCTGTGTTATTTGTGTGGTTGTTGCAAATGGCATATCTAACAATGTAAAAACCGCAGATTATTATTTAGAGCAACTGGCTGAATGTCAGCCTGCGTTTAATGCAATGCACGATGAAACAGTAGATGGATTTTCAAAGGGTATGAAGGTGCTTGGAAAGCAAAAATTTTTTGCTTGTGTGGGTGCTATTGGTTTTTTTGAAGGGTGTGCAGAAACAACAATAGACCGTATAGACCAAGATAACCCGACAGATAAAGTTTTTTGTGCTTGTGCAGCTTTCCAACTTAAATATTTTAACACATTAGGTGGTGAGCTTATGTATGATAGTGTGTTAAACCAGAACGGTGTTAAAATTGATATGCAACGATATAACACTCTTAAAAACAAACGAAAACAAGAAGAAGCCAAAATGAATTTTGCGACTGATTTCAAAGAGTGCGCAAAATACAAACACCAATAAAAGAGAATATCTATTTAACGATTTATTGAAAAAGGGGGAATAAATGAAAAAACTGGTATTATTAGGTGTGATTTGCGGTTTAACTGTGTCTTGTTCCACTAAAAGCTACAACACAGAAGATTATAAGCAGGCGTATATTGAACGTTCGGTTGATACCTGTGTGAAAGAATATGTGGCAGGTCACCCAAAACAATCAAAATCAGAAGCCTATGATTATTGTGAATGCGTTTTAAGCAAATTTACGGACGAAATGTCGGTGGATGAATTGTTAAAATATGGTCAAGACGACCCGAAAACCGAAGAAAAAGCCAGTAAATTACTGAATAAATATTCCAAACAATGCAAACAGAACCAAAAGGCGAAATAATGAAAAAAACTGTATTTTTGATAGTTTTAGTATGTGTTGCGGTATTTAGTGTTTTTGTTATAAAACATCACCAATCAACACGTTTAACAATGATTCAAACGGTTGTTCAAAATAACCTTGATAATGCTGTCACAAAATATAAAGCCGAAAATGCTATCGGAATCTTGATAAAATCAAAAACAGGAAAAATCATAGCAAAATATGAAACTTCATCAAAAAATGCAATTTTTAATCAAAAATATGAATTTGGTGCTTTAACAGGTTTAATGAACACTGCGATTGCGTTAGAAAACGGAATACCACTTGATAAAACCTATGATAATAAAACCGTCAAAGAAATTGCGTTGGAAACGATAAATTCAGGTTATTATAAAATGGTGGCTGACTTGCCAGAATCTGCCCAATCAAAATTCTTTGATAAAATTCATTTTAACGATGTTTTAACCGTAAATTCTGAAAAAACAGTGAAACCAGACCTGCCGACAGAATGGACTAAATCTGAACGCGAAAAAGCGTCTTTGGGTTATGGTGTTAAAATCACACCAATTCATTTAATAGCAGGAATAAATGCGATTATAAACGACGGAATATACGTATTTCAAAATCAACGGTCTGAACGTGTTATTTCCAACAAAACATCAACGGAAATTCGTGAAATTATGCGTGAATTGGTTCAAACTACGTTTGTTGATAAATCGGCTGATATAAATCAAAAAGTCGGTATAAAGACAGCCAGTATTGAAACCGAAAAACAAGGTAAAATCACAACTGCGGTATTTGCGACATTTCCAATAGAAAATCCCGAATATTCAATGTTGATTATCTTGGATAATCCACATGGAAATGAGAATACGAATGGTTGGAAAACCGCTTCTGTGAATGCAGTTCCATTAACCGGTCAAATCTTAACCGAAATAATGCTGATTTTGGAAAAATAAATTGTTTTAACCAATTTTGCGGTGCCAAAATTTAATATGCCACCAAAATAATAAAAAATGCCGATTTTCATAAAAAATCGGTATTTTTCATTTTTTTGCTAGCATTTAACATATTTTTATATGATAAATACTGTATAGGTTATTTAATCAAATTAACCTAAAAATCCCAGAAAACTAACATTCTTACAAAAACGGGTCGAGTAGATATATAATTACCGTCTTTTTGGTGCAAAATGTTTTTTGAAATAAAATTATGACCCAAAAATTGTGTTGACCGGGGCGGCATGATTTTTGTAGCATGCAAGGAAAGGATTAAAAAAACAAGGAAAGGAAAATGAAAAACTATTTGAAATTAGTGTTATTTTCGTGTCTGGGTGCGATGTGTGTTATGTCGGTGGCATATGCGGTTTGTCCCGTTTGCACCATTGCGATTGGTGCCGGGTTGGAAGGTATGCGTATGCTTGGGGTTAAGGATGTTATTACCGGAATTTGGGCGGGTGGACTTACCGTTTCCCTTATTGGGTGGACGGCAAATTATATGCGGCGCCGTAATGTTAAGGGGTGGTTTTGGTATTTATTAAATGTCATGGTTTATGTCGCATTGTTGGCCGGTGTTTATTTTGTGCCGCGCGCAAACCCGATTGTAAAGTGGTGGGAAAATTGTATGTGGGGTATGGACCAATTCTTGCTTGGGTCGTTGGTTGGTGCGATTACATTTATATTGATGGAAATTTGGTATATGCGCATAAAGCGGAATAATGGTGGGCACGCCCTATTCCCGTTTCAAAAGGTTGTTATGCCGTTTGGTGGGTTGGTGGTGATGACACTGGTGTTCTGGCTTATTATAAAGGTGTTGCCGGGTATGGGTATAGTGCTTTGTTAAAGATCTAATAAAAGGAAAGAAAAATGAAAGAAAAGAAAATGTCTTTGGAAGAAATGGTGCGGAAAATTGACGATTCGAAAAAGGTGAATCCGCTTGATTTATCGTCTGACCAGGATTTGTCCATCGCGTTGATGAATTTGGTGTCGTTGGAAGAACATTTCTTTTTCAGTGGCGCCAAGACCAAGAAACCCGGGTTCTATGATTTAATAAATGTTGTGCGGAATATGCGCAAGGAACTTATGGAACGAATCGTTGATAAAAACAAACACGACGGGGCGGAGGTTTGGTGTATATCGAAACATCTGCTTGCGGCTTCTATGCGTTTGTACGAGGTTGGAACCAAGGCACTGGGGGCCGGAAACAAGGCGGACGCGTATAAAATGTTTGAAAAGGCGTATGAGTTATATTCACTCTTTTGGGGATTGAATATGGATATGATCGATTTGGCCGGGGTAAAACAGATGGAACCGGTTTTGTATGATTCAGTGATAAAGACGGATAAAAAGAGCGAAAAGCAAGTCAAGGAAGAAATGGTTAAATCAAAGTCAACGGTACAGAAACTGGGCGATTGGGTAAAAAAAACGGTCAATTGTTGTATCGAATAATTTGGCTTGATTAAAAATCGTGGTTTTTTCTATAATCACGTAAAGGGGAGTAAATTTTGATAGGAAGGATGGGAATTTTTGCGGGATGTGCGATTGCGGTGATTACGGCCGCGGTGGCTGATAACGCACAAAATCCGCGCGCCCTGTCCATCAATACCGATACAAAATCTGATGCCAGGGTTTTATCAAGAACGGCGACCGTTGGGGCACTGACGCGGCGCGCGATTGGTGAATCGCGTACGCGCGTGGGCGCATCTTCGCGTATGGCAACGCAATCACGGCGTGGGACAGTGGCGGGCGAAACGCGTGCCACCACCGATTCGAATCGGATGTCAATTGCGCGGTCGGGGGTTGCACAACCCGCAAATCCGCGGGCCGCGGCGCGCAGTGTGACAAGCCCCGTGGCGGGGATGTCGCGGGCGGCGACAACGGCGCGCGCAACGGCGGTGTTTAATGATTTGTCCAAGATTGGTTCGGGATATGCCGCGTGTCGCGAATCGTATGCGACATGTATGGATCAAATGTGTGCCAATGCAAATGATACATACCGTCGGTGTTTTTGTAGTGATAAATTTTTGAAATTCCGCGATGTGGAAGAATCTTTGGACGAAGCGATGATTATGTTGCAACAATTCCAAGATAATAATTTGGAGGCCGTTGATAAAACCGCGGACGAAGTAAACGCCATGTATTCCGCCAGTGTTGGCGAGGCAGCAATAAAACGCGACACCAGTGCGTCGGCAAGATTACTGGATAATATAACGAAACTGTTGTCTGGTGGCGGAACGAATTCGGCCACAACGAATATGAATGATTCCATTGGTATATTGGATTTGGATTTTTCGGTGGACTTTGATGATGTTTGGTCGGATGGCGGATTTTCGTTGTTTGATACAGGAAATCAAGATTTGTCCACGTTGGAAGGTACGGCACTGTTTAATGCGGCACAGCGGCAATGCACGCGCCTTAGTCAAAATATGTGTGAAAATAATGCGGTATTCAGCATGTCGCGCAGTTCGTATAATATACTTATAAGTCAGGATTGTAATACGTATGAAAAGGCATTGAACAAGAAAAAGGAAACCGTGGCCCAGGCGGTGCGGACGGCGGAAAAGTATCTGCGCGAGGCGCGATTAGAGGAATATCGTGCACATAATTCGATGGATGTGAACGAATGTTTGGCCAAGGTTCGGACGGCAATGCTTGCCGATACGGCGTGTGGGGAAAACTATAAACGGTGTTTGGACCCGACGGGTGCATATATTAATGGTGCAACTGGTGAACCGATTTATTCGCCACAATTGTTTAAATTTGAAAAGTTGATAAAATTATCTGGGGAGGTGGGGGATGATATTTTACAACAAAATCCGGTTTTTGATAGAGAATTGGAAAAATATCGTACGAATAAGTATGTTGATCCGCAACTTGATACCTGTCGTAGTATTGCGGATATTGTATGGAACGAATTTAAGAGAACTGCGATTATTGAAATTGCCCAGGCACAGGCAAACAAGATAGAAGAAATAAAATCATCCTGTGTTGATACAATTGCGGAATGTTATGATACGCAATCGCAATCGATTGTAAATCTGGGCAGTAAGCGGACTAATATAACGGCTGGGGCACTTGGGCGGTATACCGCACGTGATAGGTGCCAAGAAAGGGTGTTGATGTGTGCATCGTTATACAGTGGTGCAAAATGCGAGATTTCTAATGGACAGGTGACAAATCCCGATGTTTGCGGAATTAGATCATTGATAACTTATGTCAACACGGTCGATGATTTGATGGTTGTTGAAAAGTGCAAGGCGGCGGCCGATGAATACTTGACCGACCTTTGTACACCGGATAATGATACATATGAATATCCGTATAAATGTAAGGGTTTAGAGCCGGATACTTTGAAGGAATATATAACGAATTATATTAATGAATATTGTGGCGATCCAATAGATAGCAATAAGAAACCAAGTGAAGATGCGCAGTTAAATGCCTATATAGATTCCGCAACGAATGATATTGTGGAGGAAATGCAATATGAACTTGCCGATATTTGCGAAGGTTTTGATGGATATTGGGATAATGGTTGTGATAGTGGCGATAGTAAGCTTACACGGTTCTATAGCAGGGTTTATGGTGGCGATACAACAAAGGGAACAAGTTTTGGGTGTTGCTATGAAAATTCGGAACGGATGGCGTGCATAAATTATGGTGATGAATATGCCACGTGGAATGCGGCGACACAGCAATGCAACTTTATGGATGCGTGGTACAAAATGAAGTGTCAACAATTGGATGGGGTTTACGAAGACGAAATTTGCTATATACCGGAATAATAAAAGGAAAGAAAGATGTTAAAGGGCTATAAAATTTTGACCAGTTTTTGCGTTATCTGCGCGACGCTTTGTGGTGGTGCGTATGGCGCGGCCAGTGTTCGGGGCGGTGCGACGTCGCGCGCGGGGTCTATCCGAACGCTGGGGGCGGGAACGACCGCATCAGTCAAGGCAACGTCAGCAAAAAACCAATCGGTTCCGACGGTTGGTACATCTGGGGATGTGGTGGTGGCGGATAATCCCCGTGTGGCGAGTTTAGGTGGACTTGGGGGAACAAAACTTACGAATAGCAGGTTAAGTACACCAACGGTGCCGACGTCTAATCAAAATGTTGTGGAACTGCAACAGGCGATAGAGCAATTGCGTAATGATTATGATGCGTTGGGGGAACAATATAACAATTTGTTGGGTGATGTATCAAATGTTTCCGACACGGCCCAGGTCGCACATGAAACTGCGACGAATAATACAAATACACTTACCGTTGTGCGTGGTGACCTTAGTGTTGCGAAATCTGATATCGAGGATTTAAAGGCGACCGGTGGTTTTGATGAAGAACGCGTGCAAGAAGTATTGGATACTACATTGGCCCAGCGAAATTATGCGACGCGTGGTGAATTGGCCACAACCGATGCGGTGGCACGTGGCGCGGTCCAGGTTGCGGATTTACCACAAACCTTGAACGCATTAAATATAGCCGACAAAGATTATGTGGCAAGTCGCACCCAAGGTGTCGTGAATGATTCGCTTAATATCACATTGGAAAATTATTATACGAAAAAGCAGGTTAACGATGCCATTGATGTGGCAAAGATCGGCATGGTTGATAAAAACTATGTTGATAATCAAATTGATGGATTGGCGGCCAAAACCTATGTCGATAATCGCGTGGCCAGTATTCAAACCGGTGTTAGCGAAGGCGCCGTCCAAGGAATTATCAATAATTCGATTGATACGCGTTTAGGAAATTATTATACCAAGGGCGATATTGATAATGCCATTGTTGATGCAATTGGTGCCGCCAAAGATGGTATGGCCGACCGGGATTATGTTGATAACCAGGTTCGTGATTTGGCATCAACGGAATATGTTAATGAAAAGGTTGCTGAAATAGAAAGTGGCGTTGATGCGGGCACACTTTACAATATCCTTGAAACACGTGGGTATAAAACCGGCACAGAGGTTCAGGGTATAGTGAACGATTCGATTAATAATACCGTGGCGAATTATTACACCAAGGGTCAGGTTGATAATGCGATTAATGTCGCGAAAAACGGTATGGCCGATAGAAATTATGTTGATAATCAAATTGATGGTTTGGCACCGAAAAATTGGGTCAATACGGTTGTGGATACCAAGGTTAATGCCCTGCCCTTGGGACTTGATCGAAACGCGGTCAAGGCCGTGGTTGAAGAATATGGGTATAAAGATGAAGCCGGTGTTCAAGAAATGATAAACGCGTCCGGGCATGTAAAAACAAGCGAACTTCCGGATTTGGTTAAACAATGGGCCCCGGGTGCGGAAATACAATATGCGGATGGGAAATTGTATTTTGTGGATAAGGATGGAAATGATCGTGTTGTTGATATCCGTGGGCTTGATGGCCAAGATGGTGACCAGGTTGAATTGCAAAGAAATGGCGATGCGATAGTGTGGCGCTATGTCAGTGGTGACGACCAATCGTGGCATAACCTTGTTAATATGTCTGATTTAAGGGGTGCCGATGGCAAGTCGGTGGAATTGGGCCTTATGAATAATAATTTGGTTTGGAAAAAGGAAGGCGAATCTGGTTGGCAATATTTGTATGACCTGGGTAGTATAACTGGTACTGATGGGTGTGGTGTAAAGGCCGAAACAACAAATACCGCAAATGGAATGATGGTGAAATTACAGAAAGACTGTGCTGGTCAGACAGGCGATGGACAGCTTTTGACACAGTTTGAGGTTCTAAACGGTGCCGATGGGACGGTGAGTGAAGAACAGATTATAGATGCACTTGAATCCAATCCGACATTTATGCAATTAAAAAAGAATGTACAAGATTTATCGGATGGATTGAATAATACAAATAGTCTGGTAAATGAATTGTCCGACAGGGTTGATAATAACACAACGGGGGTGTCTGCGACAAATACATTGGCAAACAATGCGTGGAATAAAGTGAAAGATTTAGAATCAAGCAACAAAACCGCACGTGAATATGTTGATGCCGCAATTGGTGATTTGGGTTTTGATTTGCTAACGCGTAGTAATTATGCGAGTGTTGCGGCCAAATTGGGTGCGATTGATGATACAAAAACAGTGGCTGAGTATATTAATGCTCAAATTTCCAAGATCAATACAAGTATCCAGGTAGAACGTGGGGATGATGGGGTTACGTATATTTGCAAGACAGGAAATAATTGCACAACTAATCCTAATCCTTATACGGGGGATTGGACGCGGATTTCTGTGGATGTGTCGGGGTATCTTACCAGGGCCGAGGCAGATGATTCCTTTGCGCCGATTGGTATAGTTGGTGCGGTGACCACGGCCCAGGATGCGGCGAGTCAGGCACAAACCCAAGCAAGTCAGGCATGGGGTAAATTAAGTGATTTGGGTGGCGATACGGTAAAGGGTTATGTTGATAATACAATTAATGGCAGGGTTGGTTTCTTGGGGGTTAATTTATTTAATGGTAAAGATTACAGTGTCGCAGATAAGTTGGGCTTTACAGCCACCCCTGGGACGGTAAAAGAGTATATTGATAAAGCCGTTAGCAGTGTTAATACCAAAATTCAGGTTGCACAATATAATGGTCAGACATATATTTGCAAAAAAGGCGACAGTTGCACAACACCAGCGGGACCGTATTATCCCGAAGATTGGGCACAGATAACCGTTGATGTGTCGGGGTATCTTACGGAAAATGATGCAAACAAGCTTTATGCACCGATAGGAACAATCACCATCGCAAATGATGCCAAAACAATTGCGAATGAGGCAAAGACCGCCGCCACGGCCGCACAAACCAGTGCGACCCAGGCACAAAATGTCGCGAGTGCCGCACAGTCCAAAGCGGATGACGCCTGGAGCAAGTTAAATGGTTTAAGTGGAACGGTAAAAGAATATGTTGACGACAAGGTTGGTAGTGCGGGGTCAACCATCAATGTTCAAACGGTTAATGGGGTCACGTATATTTGCAGAACGGGAACTTGTTTGGATACACCGCCGTCGGCATATTGGGCACCAATAGAAGTTAACATATCAGATGAATACCTTACAGAAGCCGAAGGAGATGCGCGGTATGCGCCAAGGGCGGAATACGCACTAAAATCAGAAATTGGCGCATTGGGGGGTAGTTTCACAAATGTTGGGGCCAAGATTGGACTTAATGATTATCAATATGGAAATACAACAGTAAAAGACTATGTTGATAACAAGGTTAGTAATATCAGTACTACTATTCAGGTGGAAACGGGGACAGATGGGTTTACCTATATTTGCAAGAACGGAAACAATTGTCATTTGCCAATAGCTACTTACCCCAGTGAATGGGCAAAGGTTAATGTTGATTTGGGCAATTTGGGAACCAATTCATACGGCCAGTCGTATAATGTTGCACAAAAAATCGGTCTAACCGATAGTACAAACATAAATAAGACAGTGGTTGGGTATATTGGTGATCAAATAGGTGAATTGGGAAATTATTATGATGCAACGACATATGGTTATAGGCCGTATAATGTAAAAAAATACTTAGAAGATACATATGTGCCAAAAACAACTGTTGGTGATTTGGGATCAAACGGTGGTACAAATTACACGGTTGCACAAAAAATAGGCCTTGATACCGCCGATACCAAAAATACCACTGTAAAAATGTATGTTGATAATAGGGTTGGTAATTTAGGGGTGTATTGGGATTCTTCGAGTTATCAGAATGTGCCTTACACAAGTGTAAAACAATATGTTGATGACAAGTTTGCTTTTAAGGTCAACATTGGTACATTGGGTGGTGACTTTACAAATGTTGGTGACAAAATCGGGCTTAATAGTACAAATGACACTACAAATTCGGCAAAAACGGTAAAACAGTATATTGATGGTTTAATTGGTAATTTGGGCGGTAGTTTTACAAGTGTTGCTGGAAAGTTGGGCGATGCTATTGGGGCAAATCAAACCGTAGTGGATTATGTTCAGAATTATGTTGCGGCAAATACGACGAGTATAAATGTGAAACCTGGTAACGATGGATATACGTATATTTGTACGGGTAGCAATTGTACTTCACATGCTTCGGATCCTGAAAACGATTCCACAAATTGGACAAAACTTAATGTTAATTTAAGTTATATTGATAATATACTTGCCGGTTTTGGAAGCGGCGAAGACAAAATACCGACGGTAAAGGGCTATGTTGATACAAGTATTGGTGCACTGGGGAAAACAAATGATTTGACTAACGCGTCCAGTGTTGCAGCAAAATTAGGGACGGATATCACCAGTGCAAATAAAACGGTGGCACAGTATGTTGGTGATAAAATTGGTAGTTTGGGTAGTTATAATAACGGAACTTATGACGTTTATTATAATGTTGCAACTAAAATTGGGGCGATTGATTCTAGCCAGACAGTAAAGGGATATGTCGATGCCGGTATCGGTTCGTTGGGGAGTGGTTTTGCGAGTGTTGCATCGAAGCTTGGGGCCGTGCCAAATGATCAAACTGTGACAGAGTATATTGCAGCCCAACTTGCCACGGTTAGTACAAGCATAGTTGTAAAATCAGGTACGGATGGGAATACATATATTTGCACAGGGACTGATTGTGCAACGCATGCGAATGATCCAAACAATGATCCCACAAATTGGACAAAACTTAATGTTGATTTAAGTGGTATCAATGCAATACTTGCCGGGTTTGGTAAAACAGGTGAGCCGCCAACCGTTATGAATTATATCGGTGAAATGGGGGGGTATTATGATACTGCCAATTATGGGGTCTATACGCCTTATACTGTCGCAACCAAAATCGGCCTTAATACCGACGATACCAAGAATAAAACGGTAAAACAGTATATTGATGGTATCGTTAGTGGTTTGGCGACAACGGGTTATGTTGATACTAGTATTGGTTCTCTGGGAAAAACAAATGATTCAACCGATGCATCCAGTGTTGCAGATAAACTTGGAACCGCGATTACTGGGGCGAATAAAACAGTTGCAAAATATATTGAAGATTATGTTGCAGCCAATGCGGCAAGTGGTGGTGTTACGGTAAAAACTGTTGGTAATGATACGTATATCTGTAGTGAAAACTGTGAAAACGATCCGCCGTGCAAAGCGAATGATACGCCCGATACGTGTGGGTGGCAGAAGTTAGAAGTAGATTTGAGTCAGTATCTTAAAAGTAGCGATGCAGCGAGTACATACCTGCCAAGGACGAACCTTAAATTGGTTCGTGATGGTGCGGATATACGCTTGAAACGGGTCGTTGGTGATGATATCACAGATTACGGGATTGTTGCTGGAGTTCAGGATTTGATGTGTAGATCGTATAGGACGGAAACGGTTGAGCCAGGGGTAGACGGGTGCCCAGCAAGTGGATCGGCGTGTTATAAAATGATATGCAATACGAATGGAAATGATTAATTTGGGGGATAAAAAATGAGAAAGAAAAATATAATGCTTGGTGTAATTGGTTTTGTCTTGGCGGTTGTCACGGGTGGACAGGCGTTTGCCGCACTTGGGCCTGGTGAGATTTCTATGGGTGTGTTTTCGATTCCGTTGCCCGGTTGCGCGCCAGAAGTGACAATTAGTGAAAAAGATACAAGTAGTGGTTGTTATACCATGACTATACAGAATAAAACGCTTCAAAATGGTGTCTGCAGCAGTTCCGGAATAACCCCAACCACAAAACAGGTCTGTGACGGCAAAGACGGTGAAAATGGTGCCGGTGGGGCGGTTGATGTGACAAAAGTGTATGTGCCCTATCCTGCGTCTACATTTGGCGGTGCCGAACCACAAAACGAGGGGTATATCAAGGTCACAATACCCGCGGCCGATGATGGTGAAGATGATACCATATTGAAGTATCCAGATTATTGTGAAGAATTTTATGAAGACGGGTTAACAAAAAAGAAGTGTACGGCCCAAGGTGATGCAACAGATTGGGCAAATACGTCTGGCGGTTCGCCATACCAAACAGGCGACAATTATATTTTTTCGATTGATGGGGTGGAAGCCGGTTATCCAAGGCTTGAATATGTACGCCCTGTATTATCGAGCGGAACCAGTGGGTACCCAACAGAACCAGGGTATACGAAAAATGTTACCAGGTATGAAAATGGGCGTGAACAGTCAGATCTTGTTGCAATTGATAGTTGTGACAAATATGCGAAATCAACAGATACATCAGATCGTGTTGTAAGGTGCACCGTTGGCGCGCCGGCGGGGACCCCTGGGGCAACATCCCCATATACGCCTGGGGTGACATATTGTTTGGGAAATCATTTAAGTGATTGCAACCAATATACTATACCCGTTGGGGCGGTTGATGTATGTGCGGGTTTGACATCGTCCGATAACGCATGGGAAACGACGGTTACCGCCACGGAATCAGAGTATGTGGCCCATGCTTATAGTAGTACATGCACAACAAATTGCACAGGGACCGTTGGTTATAAGTCAACAAAAGAAGTAATGTGTGACGGCAATGTGCGCACAAACAAGGTATATGACACGTGTTCTTCGGCAACGGCACCGTCAAATGTCACTTGTGCAACGGGTTATGCGTATCAGCAATGCGTGCCGGTGGATTCGCGTGCCAGTGTAAATTCTTATTCAGGGTGTTTTCCGGATCCATTGAATGGTTTGTATGCGCATAAAGATGACATCGTTCCAGTTACATTGGCGGCGGATAGTGACTATTTGTATTATTGCAATGTATCAAATTGTGATACGAATGCGAGCTGTTGGGTTGATGGTACTATTGGCGGAACACCAAATTATAATAACGGAAATGGTTGTTGGGGGCGTGTGTCTGTCCAGGGGTTACAGGGGGAAAATGGCGAATCTTGTTTCGTGACCAATGACGGAACGAATTGGAATATGTGTTGTTCGCCAACCTATGCAGGAAATGATTGTTCGATAATAACTGATGATGATATTATAAATAAATTAAACGGCATGATGTGTCAGGTAAATTATACGCATAAATATTTGCATGATGATGGTAATGGTGGATTTACGGCAAATACTATCAAAGACGGTGCGCGTGGTGAGCGTGTTATAGTGACGAATTCTTGTAACGATAGTACAGAAAATCTTGATACGTATTATGGTGAAGATGCAACAATAGAAGAATATGACGGTTGGCCGAAGATTATATATTTTGCCCCGCAAAAGAGTAATGGCAAGTTAGTTAAACCGGGCTACACAAGGGTGGAACATAAATACCTGCGGGATGGTGGGGCGACCACCATGGATTCTGCACAGACGGTTGATTCGCCGTGTATTACGGTTTCAAAACAAACGCGGACCGCGAGCGGTGATACTGTGACGACACAAAAACAAACCGTACAAAAGTGCCAGATTCAAAGTTATGGGGAATTGAGTTCCGATTCCACAGGGACGTGGCCGACGGGTAATTGGTATTGTTTGAATACGGATGCAAGTGGTAGTTGTGACGGGTATAGTGACACTATTTCTGACGAAATAACATCCACGTTAAAGTATCATTTGCCGATAATGAAAGGAATTAGTGGTGATGATGCCACAACACCTGTGGCCCCAGGTTGGACGTATAATGAAGAAAAGGACGCTGGAAATGTGACTGTGCGTAATACGGAACGTAATAAAGATGAGTGCAATTTGGTTTATAGAAAATTGACCGCCAGTACTTCCTTGCCAGAGCAAACATGGAAATGCACAGTTGGTGCGCCGGGCGATGCGAGTAGTGGCGCAACGTATACAAATGGTCATGAATACTGTCTTGGTATTGTGAACGGTGGTTGTTCGGATTATCAAGAAACCATACCAGAATCAAATCCGTGTGCGGGGATTAGTGGCGCCGACAATCTTGCCAAGGCGGTTAAAAAGGTGGCGAGCCGTCAATATACACGTAATACGAATAGTCAGGGAACTTTGACATCGGTGTATAAAATGTGTGACGATACGGATCATACAGAATCTACGGCGGATGAATGCAAAGAAGTGCCTACGCCGTCTGGGCAAACCTGTACAAACGGTGTGTGGATGCAATGCACGCGCCAGGCGGACGAAGGAACTGCGGATGCGACAGCCCGTGGAACGACGTATGGGTATTGTGCGACATATCCGCAATGTTCCGGGGCGAATTCGTCTTCGTCTTCGATAGTCAAAAAAACGCAACGTTCGTATACCGTGCCAAGTGGTAGCACCGGGACGGGCAATAAGGTGTATTACACAACGCCCGGTAAAGTGACGGATGTAAAGATTGCGTGTAATGATTCAACAATATCAACGGATGAATCGGCGGAAGATCAATGTGAAGAAATACCGGATACAAATTCGATATGTCCGACGAACAAGGTCCTTAAAACATGTAAGCGCAAGGGCGATGAAAATAGCACTAACAAGAAAGCCGAAACGACGTATAATCTTTGCACGAACGGGACATCGATATTTGGTACTATTTCCGATAATGACCCGTGTGCAAGTGTTGCAGATAATGCGACATTGGCGGCAAAAACCGTTAAAAAAACCGAGTATGAATACATAGCGAAGGGAGCAACAGGAAATAATGCAGGTGTTGGCTATGTTAAAAAAACCAAGATTATGTGTGATGATACATCATCGGTTCCCCATGAGGAAGATGAATATATATATGATACTTGTGTACCGCAAGCACAAGCAAGTGGCTGTAATGGGGCAAGTGATAAGAACTATAAATGTTATAAACAAAACGAGGCGTATAATAGTGCCAGTCGTGAATATGATGCGTGTAATCCGAAAGATACGGCCGTAGCGTTATCCAGTGCGGTTGCAAACAAGTTGGATAGCGACGTTACATTCACAACGGGAACTTATAATAACAAAGATTATATTTTGATGAGTGCGACAGGTATAACAAACAAACCCGTTGTGCCAGTTGATGAGTTGAAACCACAATCTTTGTTTGAAATTTGGAAGGATGATCAGGATGATGACGCACGATGTCAGGCACTTTTTGATAAAAATTGTTCTGGTTTGACCGCAAGTGATATGTTGTTAGATTTGTCAGCACAGGGAAATTGGGCGCGTGCAGAATATGAGAAAGATAATTCCCTTACACATGATAAATTAGGATCAGAAAAGTTTCAAGAAAGTTTAAAGCCGTGTAAAAGTGGTATATCAATCACTTCGGCTGGCTCGGATGAAAATGGTGGAAATAAGTATACTATGACTTGCACTGAATAAAATATCAGATAAATAAAAGAGGGTCAAAAAATGAAAAAAAATGTTTTTGGTTTGGTGCTTTTTTGTATATGTGCAACTATGCCAGCGGTGGCGTATGAAATAGGCACGTTTGTTGCGCCCAAAGGGGCAAATGGGGTCGCTTGTCAGGCAACAGAAACCCGTATACGTTGCGCGCCAGGAACAAGCATAGTTTGTGGTGATACTACAAAATCTGGGTATAGGATATCCCGCACAACATGCCTGGGCGAGGCACTAAATGGCTATGAATATTTATACGATGGTGATGTTGGACCAACCGGGGCCGCGTGTAATTCGCAAGTGACAGCGGTGCGTTGTGGACCGAATTTGACAACAAAGTGCTATGAGGGGGCAGATTTTTCTACACAATCTTCGCGTGCGGGGATAAAACTTACAAAAACAGATTGCAATAATTCAAACGCCACAGATTCGTATGTTTACGATGGGGACCAGGGAGTTGGTATAACGTATAAAGATTCTGTAGAAAATTGTAATTCTTTATCTGCTTATACGTCTTCGGCCCAGGAAGGAGATGCGTATTTTAATCGCGATGATGGAAAACTTTATATTTATGGTTCCAGTGGTTTCCCCGCTTGTGGTGATGGGGCAACATTTCAAGGTCCACAAGGCCCCGCGGGAACAGGTGTGTGTGATAATGCCACAAATTCATCTACAACTGTTAAACAAACCACGAGTACATATGAACGTGCATCTGGAGCAATTGGTGTCATGACTGTTGTGCGTAGCATGTGTGACAACACTTCGTCAGAGACCACAATACATGAAGATTCGTGTATTCAGGTTGTTGATACGCGGACATCTAATGCCTGTACGGGGATATATCTGAGGTGCGAAGATCAGAGAGATACATCGACAGTGTATTACGTATGCAAAACTGTATCTGGTTCAAATATCAACACTATAGGGTCGGCGTTGAATACATTATCTTCTACGGTTGCTAGTAAAGTTGATCAAGACAGTTTTAATACGGTGTCGAGCAAGGTCACGGCATTAGAAACCACGGTTGGAAATAGCACTAGTGGTTTAGTTCAACAAACAAATAATTTGGAAACGGCCGTTGCGAACAAATTGAATAAAGATGTTAGTTTTTCAACGTCGGGCGGATATATCAAGATGAGTGCAACGGGAATATCAACGCCAGTAAATGTTGTGGCGATTGCGGATATCAAAGGTGCCAACGGTACTAACGGTGCCAACGGTGCGTCGGCCTTGGAACTTTGGCAGGCGCAACAGACGAATAATACGACATGTCAAAAATTGTTCGGTAAAAATTGTGACGCTTTGGGGTTGACAGAATTTATGCAGGATATATCTGATTATGGTGTCTGGGCGCGTGCTGAATATCAAGCAAAAGGTGTAAGTGCAAATGTGTCGCGTTCGGTGTATCGTGCAACATTACAGCCGTGTCAGGGTGGAATTACGCTTACACCGAATGGTACAGATGACAGTGGTGGAAATAAGTATACAATGACCTGTACGGAATAAAATATAGAACAGATAAATAGAGAGGGTAAAAAATGAAAAAGAATGTTTTTGTTTTTATGATTTTTTTGGGTTGCGCAACCATGCCAGTGATGGCGGATTATACAATAGGTGACTTTATTGCACCAAAAGGGGCGGATGGCACGAATGGCATAAATGGTACAAATGGGACGGATGCGTGTCCGCCACTAATTTCATCGAACACGAAGAATGCCCAGGGATGCTTCGTTGTTAAACAAAAATCACAGGTGCGCAGTAATGGCGTGTGTCAACCTAGTGGAGAATGGTCAATCATAGACACCGTTTGTGATTGCCGCCCCACTGAAACACGGACACCGTGTGGTCATGGAACAGAAGAAGTATGTGGAACTGCTGGGCGTGCTGGATATAAAATCGTGACAACACAGTGTGATGGCAGTGGTTCAACAACTTCTTATATATACGATAATAATTGTGGAATTACGGTTGCAAGCACTACGGATGTATACCAAGATAACGATACAACAAAACCGGTCACGCATAAGAGGGTTACGTTCAAAAATACATGCACGAACGAGACATTGTCAACAACGGCGGATGTGCCGGTTGGGTGCACACCTACGTATACACAAAAATATATAAACAAGGAAACGAATGGTTCGTTTACCTATAATAATGATTCCAGGGGCGAAAATACTGTTGGCGCGCGTGTGACCGTATCGGGGTGCGGTAATGATAATTCTTTTGATACATATGATGGTAATGATGGGACATCGTTTAACTACAAAGGATCGGTTGCAAATTGTAGTGCTTTGAATAGTGTTTCCAATCCGTCACAAAACGATGCGTATATAGTCAATGGTGATGGAAATGGAAAATTATGTATTTATAATGGCAGTTCTTGGCCAACATGTCCGAGCGGTTGTGCGGAATTTACCGGACCTGCGGGGGCAAGCAATTGCACAGGTTTTGAAACTTCAACAACAGCGGTAAAGAACACATTGCGGACATATAGTGGCCCGTCGGATTCCACAACAAGTGGTGGCGTAACATTTTATGCGACACGTGGTAAAACGGTGTTGACACATAAAATGTGTAATACAAGTTTGAATGATACGGTTGATAATGAAAATGATCCATGTGTTCCGATTATTGCCCCAAATGGTGTTACGTGTAATGGAACATATATGGAATGTAAACGTGGTGATAATTCAACGACATATAATGTATGCGAGGCAACAACTGGAACAACATTTTCATCGGCGTTAAGTAATAAAGAAGATGCGGTCTGTGTTGGAACAAATGCTAATTCATCATCGGTGGAAAGGGAAAAGACGGTTTCGTATGCCGCGCCGACTGGTTCTGGGAGTTATGGGACGTATTCCTGGAAGACGGCGGTTGGTAAAGTTGTAAACAAGAGTGTAAAGTGCGATAACAGTGAAACAACAATAAGTTCAACGCCAGATAAGTGTGAAGAAATTGTAAAACCAAACGGTGTTTGTACAGCGTCTGGTAAAGTTTATTATAAATGTACGCAACAAAATAATGGTACCGTGTACAATCTTTGTGCGGATGGCAATTCGGTGTTGGGGGCGGCGCAAAGTGCGGCGGAAACGGCCGTGGCGGCGGTGGACCCGTGTGCAGTGAATCCGACTTCTAACACAATAATTAAAACAACATCGACGACGACGTATAGTCGAGGGACAAAAACTGATGGTGTTTATTCGGCCATTGGTAAAAAGACCGTTACAAAAACGGCGTGCAATGGGGATGCGTACACAACAGACGAACAAGACGATTGCATAGAGGTCGCCAAACCAAGCGGTAAATGTACTGCGGCGACATCAGCATATTTGCGTTGCTATAATGCTCAGGCAAGTTCGGACAAGACGTATTATGTGTGTCAAGATTTGGGCACGGGTAATAATTCGCTGGCGAATAAGGTTGATGGTAAAATTGATGCTTCTTATTTAACAACCAATGGTTATTTGACATCTGATAGTAATTTGAATGCGGGTAAGTTGACAGGGGTAATTGATGCGAATCGTTTGCCATCCACGGTTGTAACAGCAAGTACGTTAGGTTCCGCGGTAAGTGACGCAATTAATACAGAAATAACCAATGGTGCAGCGGGAGCATTTAAAGATTTTGTGACCAATGATACATTGACATCAGCGGTATCAACAGAGGTTGGATCGGCAATTTCTGAAAAAACTGTCACGTTTGGTAATTTGCAAATAACGCTTGATGAGGCGTTAGAATTGGTAGGCAAGGCGGCCGGGACATGTACGCGGACTTCGAGTGGTGGGGATTCAGAGGATGCAGTTAGTTGTAGTAATGGGGCGCTTGGGTCGGTTAGCACAACTGGTAAGAATCCAGGTAATTAAAAATACGGGGTGTGCGCCCCGTATTTTTGGTTTATCATTTGACTATTCACCTTCGGTTAGTGATTTTAGCAAATTCATTACGGATTCGCGTTGTTTGTCATTTGCCAGTTTCCAATACATGCGAACCAATTCCAATGTTTCGGTGCGAATCAACGGGTCGTCCGAACTTGGCGAATGGACATGAATTGAACGCGACGATTTCGTTTCGTCCGGCATATTCCCCGGCAACCCAACAAAAAAGAACGAAACCGGTGTTTGCATTGCGCAACCGATTTCGAATAGTCGCGATGCAGATATGCGGTTGTCCGCGGTTTCGTATTTTTGAATTTGCTGAAATGTGACGCCACAGACACGCGCCAAATCCTTTAACGACATGCCCATCATTGTGCGTCGCAACTGCATGCGTTTGCCGATATGTTGGTCAACGGTTGATGGTATATATGCTTTCCCAGACATGTTTTGTCCTTTTATAAGATATGTTTCCCATATTTTATACAATGTTTCTTTTTGTTTTGCAATCAAAAAAGCCCTGTGGTATCATGGGGATTGTACAGGAGAAAAAAGATGAAAAAGACGGTTGTTTTATGTATTTTAGATGGCGTCGGGTACAGTGAAACGCGTGCCCACAATGCGGTGGCAATGGCAAAGATGCCGTATTTTAAAGGGCTAATTAAAAAATATCCGAATTCATTTTTGCGTGCGTCGGGCACTGCGGTTGGTTTGCCGGGAAATCTTATGGGAAATTCAGAGGTTGGACATATCTGCATCGGTGCCGGGCGCGTGGTTATGCAATATCTGTTGCGATTTGCACGCGAAGATTGGGCAAAAAACAAACCATTAAACAAATTTATTACCGATGTTCGGCGGGACGGTGGAATCGTGCATTTTGCGGGTCTGATGTCCGATGGGCGTGTGCATGCGGATGTGCGGGACGAAGTAAAAATTATGAAATATATTTTGGATGCGGGACTAAAGGTTTGTATCCACTTTATTGCCGATGGGCGCGATACGCCACCGCGTTCCGCAATGAAATATGTGCGAACGATTAAACGGATGCTGGCACCATATTTTGCCGACGGGCGCGCGTTTTTTGGGACGCTGTCGGGACGATACTATACGATGGACAGGAATAAAAATATGGATCGGACGGAAATGGCGTTTGATGCGATTGCAAATGCGCATGCGGATGCGTCTGCCCCAACGATAGAGGACGCGATTAAACAATCTTATGCCACGGGCGTAACGGACGAATTTATTAAACCGACAATTATCAATCCAACGCCGATTTCACCGCGTGATGGGTTCATTTTTGGTAATTATCGCAGTGATCGTGCGCGGCAAATCGTTCGCGCATTACTGGGCACACATGCGCATATACTTTGTTTTTCGCAGTATGGTGAAGGGTTAAACGAACATTGCCCTGCACTGCTTGTTGATGTCCCGGTGGAAAATACTTTGGGCGATGTGGTTGCGGCGGCGGGGCTTTCGCAATTACGAATTGCGGAAACGGAAAAGTATAATCATGTGACATATTTCATGGACGCGGAACGGACGATTGATTACCCGAACGAAGAAAAGGTCCTGATTGATTCACCGTCCGTTGCGACATTTGATATGAAACCTGAAATGTCTGCAAACGAAATTACGGCGGCATTGTTGAAACGCATTGGAAAATTTGATGCCATCATGTTGAACTTTGCCAACGGCGATATGGTTGGACATACCGGAAACGAGGCGGCAACCGTGCGGGCGATGGAATGTTTAGACGGGCAACTTTCGCAAATTGTGCCGGCGGTGCTTTCGGTTGGTGGAAAAATGCTGATTATCGCCGACCACGGTAATGCGGAAAAAATGTGGGATGATAAATCGAACGCCCCGTGGACCGCGCATACGAATAATCGGGTGCGTGCGATTTTGGTAAGCGAACCACCGTATAAAAAATTGCGTAATGGCGGCTTGGCCGATGTTGCGCCAACAATTTTGAAGTTGTTGGGTGTGAAACAACCGGCGGATATGACGGGAAAGTCATTAGTGTGAGTGTTGGTGGTTAGTGTAAGTAAAAATCCCGCATACGCGGGATTTTTAGCAATTTTCTATTAATAAATTTGATCTGTGGATAATTTTAATTATCAAGTTTTTTATCTTTACGTCGGTTGGCAAAGAATTCACGCAGCAATTCGGCGGACGCATCCGCGTATTCCGGTAATTGCACTATGTTTGGGTGCCAAAGGTGTCGGTCATTATCGAACACGCGTGCGTTTGCGGTGATTCCGCCACCCTTGTCATCGGTCGCCGCAAAATAGATATTGCGGATTCGCGCAAAAGATATTGCGGTTGCGCACATTGCGCACGGTTCCAATGAAACATAAATATCGCAATTGTCCAGGAACTTTTGCCCCAATTTTTTGCACGCGCGGTTTATCGCGACGATTTCCGCGTGCAGTGTTGGATTCATCTTTCGTTGGACCAGATTTTCGCCACGTGCGATAATTTTTCCATCGCGGACAATTATGGCGCCAATCGGAACATCGCCACCCGCGCCCGCGCGCCGTGCCAAATTTAAAACTTGCGTCATTATATTCATTATTATAAACTGTAGCATATGGATTCAAAATTGCAAATTATTTCCGGGGAATTACGCGCGCGAAAGTTGCGGGTGCCCCACTCTGCGCGCCCAACCCAGAATATGGCGCGGGCGGCGGTGTTTAATATGCTTGCTGAAATACTGTTGGAACCATATCAAAAATTGGCGGTTTGGGACGCGTTTGCGGGGTCCGGCGCATTGGGTTTAGAGGTTCTATCACGATACAATGATTCGACCGCGATTTTTACCGATGTTTCGGATGATTCTTTGAACGCGGTGCGACAAAATGTTCGTGATGTTGATTGGGCGCGGGTTAAGATTGACGCGTCTGACGCGGCAAGTCGTATCTGGAAATATGCGCCGCGTGTGGATTTGGTTTTTGTTGACCCGCCGTATGAAGATGCGCGTGTTGGAATTGACTTTGTGGCAAATTTGGCGAATTCTGTGCGTGCTGGCACGATTGTTGTCCAAGAAATTGAAAAGGGTGTGCCCTATTCGCCTGATGAAACAAAATGGGAAATTTTGCGTGATAAAACATACGGCCGGGCACGTTTTTTGATTTTACGGCGGCACAATTTGTGTTGACTTTCGTTTTTGCTTGTCTATAATATTTGTACAAACAGATTTAAGGACTTATCTATGGTGAATTATAAGGAATTAGACCCGAGTGTTTTGGCACTATTTTTAGGGTATGAAACTGATGGAAATAACGAAAATTATGCCACAAGTATATTGTTGAACCCCCGCCCAGGACAAAGTGCGTTTCAGCAACAGTTTAGTTTAAAACCCGGATATGGATTGCCTGGGATACATGTGTGTTCGATTGATGACAAGTTAAAAAACGTTGCTATTGGCGCGCATGTCAGCCTTTATGGTGCACCGTTTGCTTTTGAACAGGTTAAAATCCCATTGATAAAACGTCTGCCTGGTGGTGAATTTGCGTATCATGTCGCCACGGTAACAGAACTTGATGATTTTTATACAACCGTACGTTTTGCAGCCAATGATCGGATGGTGCCGGGTAAATCACGTATGAGACGTATTAAATTACATAATGCCGATAATGTTTCATTTGGGTGTGGTGACACGGTGTTACTGAAAAATTTTGCTTTTGGAAAGTGGGCTATTATACGGAATATCACCCAGGAAAAGAACTTGTAGTCGGGGATTTTCCTTGGTGTGGCGAAATGGGAAATTTTGTTGATAACAAAGTATTATCGAAATAACTTGCTTTTTCAATAATTTTGGTGCATAATGCGACCTGCACAACACCCTTGGAGGTTGTGCGACATAAAAAATGCTAAATCAAAAGGATAAAAAATGGCAATTGAATTAAATGCAGAGATTCGCAATGTTGCCGGCAAGGGGGCCGCACGTGCAATTCGTAATAACAAAAATATCCCCGCCGTCATCTATGGCGAAAAGAAAGATCCGGTCGCAATCGAAATTTCCGGTCGTGATTTTGCGCCGATTGTTCAAATTCCGGCGCTCAGGACAAAACTGTTTCATATTACGACAAAAAATGGTAAAGAAGACGCAATGTTGATGGATATTCAATATCATCCGGTGTCTGATAAAATCGTTCATGTTGATTTCAAACGCATCGATGTTAAAAAGCCTGTTTGCGTTTCGGTGCCGGTAGAGGTTATAAATGTCGACACGTCCAAGGGATTGAAACTGGGTGGTGTTTTGAACTTTGCGGTGCGTAAGGTTTCGTTAGTTGCACTGGTTGATAAATTACCGGAAAAAATCGTCCTTGATTTGGCGGATTTAACAATTGGTGACACCGTCCACGGTTCGGATTTGGTTTTGCCAGACGGCGTGGCACTGGGCCTGCACCAGGCGGAATTGGCGTTCGCAACCATCGGTGGTAAGATGCCAGAAGAAGCCGATGCCAAGAAACCGGCGGCGGCAACCGCGGCGCCTGCGGCGGCACCGGCCAAGAAATAGTGATAAAGTGTTAGTGATTAGTGTAAGTGGTTAGTGACGGGCGCGGATGCGCCCGTTATCCTTTTTCACTAACCACTACCCACTTACACTAACCACTATTTTTATTCCTATGGTCTTGAAATGGGTTTTGTGATAACTATATTTGTGGCATACAAAGACAAATAAATATAGGAGTAAAAAATGGGAAAAGTATTAGGTATCGATTTGGGGACGACTAATTCCGCCATGGCGTTCATGGACGGAAACGATCCAAAAATTATTGAAAATGCCGAAGGTGGCCGGACAACGCCGTCGGTTGTTGCAATTACATCGAACGGTGAACAGTTGGTCGGTATTACCGCCAAGAACCAGGCCGTGACGAATCCGGAAAATACTATTTATGAAATCAAACGCCTTATGGGGTTGCGTTATGATAGCCCAGAGGTTAAAGAGATTATGAAACGCGTGCCTTATAAAATTGTTGCGGGCGACAACGGGGACGCTTGGGTTGAAATTGATGGTAAAAAATATGCACCGTCACAGATTTCGGCGATGATTCTTGGCAAACTTAAAAAGGATGCGGAAAATTATTTGGGTGAAACGGTGACCGATGCGGTTATTACTGTGCCGGCGTATTTCAACGATTCACAACGTCAGGCAACCAAAGATGCCGGTCGTATTGCGGGGTTGAACGTGTTGCGTATTGTGAACGAACCGACCGCGGCGGCGTTGGCGTATGGGTTGGATAAAAGCAAGGACGGCACAATTGTTGTATATGACCTTGGGGGTGGAACGTTCGATGTGTCGGTGCTTGAAATCGTTGACGGCGTGTTCGAAGTGAAATCAACCAATGGTGATACGGCACTTGGTGGGTCGGACTTTGATGCGCGGATTTTGAAATATTTAATTGAAGAATTCAAGGCGCAAACCGGTATTGATTTGTCGAACGATAAATTGGCGCTGCAACGGTTAAAAGAGGCCGCAGAAAAGGCGAAAATTGAACTTTCGTCCAAGATGTCAACCGATATCAACCTGCCCTTCCTTACGGCGGATGCATCGGGGCCGAAACATTTCAATACGACATTGACGCGGGCAAAGTTGGAATCGTTGGTGGATGATTTGATTCAAAAAACGATTGAACCGTGCAAAAAGGCGTTAAAGGACGCGGGTATTGAAAAATCACAAATCAATGAAGTTATCTTGGTCGGTGGTCAAACCCGTATGCCCAAGGTTGTTGAAACGGTCAAAGAATTCTTTGGTCGCGAACCGCACAAGGGCGTGAACCCGGACGAAGTTGTCGCAATGGGTGCCGCGATTCAGGGTGGCGTGTTAAAGGGCGATGTCAAAGATGTTTTGCTTCTTGATGTGACACCGTTGTCATTGGGGATTGAAACATTGGGTGGTGTGTTTACACGTCTTATTGACCGCAACACAACAATTCCAACCAAAAAGTCCCAGGTGTTTTCAACCGCCGAAGATAATCAATCGGCCGTGACAATTCGTGTATTCCAAGGCGAACGCGACATGGCGGCGGATAATAAATTGCTGGGGCAATTTAATTTGGAAGGTATCGCACCTGCGCCACGTGGAATGCCGCAAATCGAAGTATCTTTTGATATCGACGCAAATGGTATTGTTCATGTGTCGGCGCGCGATAAAGGCACGGGCAAAGAACAGGCGATTTCGATTAAATCTGATGGTGGACTTTCCGAAGAAGAAATCAAACGCATGGTTGATGAAGCGGCCGCCAATGCCGATGCGGACAAGAAAAAACGCGAATTAGCGGAGGCAAAAAATAACGCAGAGGCCGCAATCAACGCGATTGAAAAGTCACTAAAAGAACATGGTGACAAAATAAGCGCGGATGATAGGGGCGCAATCGAATCGGCCAAGAAGGAATTGGCGGATGAATTGGCGAAATCTGATGCGACCGCAGAATCACTGAAACAAAAGACCGAGGCATTATCCGAAAAAGCCATGAAACTTGGCGAAGCGGTGTATAAGGCACAACAAGAGGCACAAAATGCCGCCGGTGCAAATACGTCGGATGATAATAAATCCGATGGCGCACGCGATGCCGATTTTTCGGAAAAATAGTGATGAGTGTTAGTGGTTAGTGAACCCGCCCAAATGGGCGGGTTTTATAATAAAAAACTTGACTTTATGCTTTATTGTGTTAGGTTTATGATTAATAAGGAGTAAAAAATGAATAAAGTTTATAAGGCCAAAGTAGCTAGAATTGGGAAAAATGCGGCTGGTGAGGTTGTTATTATTGAAACGCAAGATGGACATTTTTTCCGATCTTGTGCTGAAGAACATAAGTTGAGACCACCAGAACAGAAGAAGCGTTTAGACTTTGTTTGTATTGCTATTGAAATGCAAGATAGAGTTTTTTTTCAATCTTGTGCAGAAGAACATAAGTTGAGACCACCAGAACAGACGAAGCGTTTATATGAGTCTGTTTGTGTTGGTGATGAAATAGAATACTCAGAGTTTGACGGTAGCTTTATAATTTTACGTAACATAACCCAAGATGAAAGGAGTGTTAAATCTTTTGTTGAAGAATCGACTCAATATGCAATAGTTAGTGATTTTTGGCATTCGCCAGACAATAAATCTACTCATATAGAATGTGTAAGTCCTGCTTGGAATGGGGTTAATAAATTCGATGTTCCTGGTCATGTTGCGCTTAGATTGCTGGACGAAATAGTTGTAACAAAAACTCCAGGACAAGAAAAAGGAACGCATAACTATCTGTTTGGCGGTAATGTGACACTTGAGCAAGATATACAAAGAGAAATTCAGGAAAAAGTGTTACCTGGTTGGTCCAAGGAACAATTAGCATTATTGTCAAAATTCTCAACCGATTCAAACCACAGAAAACGGTAATTTGATTTAATTGAAAATAATCATGAACTTAAAAACATTAAAAAAAAAATGGGTGCGGATGCGCCCATTTTCCACTAACACTAATCACTTACACTGACTACTATTTTAACACCATCCGCGCAATTTCATCGCCGCGGCTATGCGTTTTATTGAATACATATACGCGGCTTCGCGCATGCTGACGCTGTATTCACATTTGATTTTATAAATTGCGTCAAATGCGGAAATCATGGCGGTGTGCTCTTTATCCGCAACTTCGCTTTCCGGCCAATAATAACCGTATCGATTCTGTACCCATTCAAAATATGAAACCGTCACGCCGCCGGCGTTCGCCAAAATGTCCGGCACAATCATTACGCCACGTTTTAACAACAATTCTTCGGCATCAAGTGTAGTTGGGCCGTTTGCGCCCTCTACTATCAAATTGGTTTTAATTAACGGTGCGGTATCGGTGTTTATTGTGTTTTCCATTGCACAGGGGGACAAAACATCCACCGGCAATCCCCAAAAATCGTTGGTGGTTATTACGGTTGCACCCGGGGAATCGGCGATACTGCCTTTATTCATGTCCTTGTATTTCATAAGTGCATCAATATCGATACCGCTTTCATTATAAAGAATCGTATTCCATTCGGCGATTGCGACAATTTTTGCACCCATGTCAAATGCACATTTGGCGGTGAAACTGCCCACGTTGCCGAAACCTTGGACTGCAATTGTTGCGCCGTTTATATCCTTGGCCATGGTTTTTAGTGCCGACGCGATTGTTGTTGCAATTCCAAAACCGGTCGCACTGGTTCGCCCCAGTGAACCGTTCAATTCCACCGGTTTCCCGGTAAATGTGCCAAAAGAATTGTCGCCCGAAAGTTTGATATATTCATCAATCATCCATGACATAATTTGCCCGTTTGTGTTGACGTCTGGTGCGGGAATGTCGGACTTTTCGCCAAGTATTGGATAAATTGCATCAACATACCCGCGGCACAGACGTTCCAATTCGCCCGCCGATAATGTTTTTGGGTCAACGATAATTCCGCCCTTGCCGCCCCCATACGGCAAACCCGTCACCGCACATTTGAATGTCATCCAAATTGAAAGCGCGGAAACTTCGTCACGTGACACGGCGGGATGAAAACGGATTCCACCCTTGGACGGTCCCAGTGCGGTATTATGTTGTGCGCGGAAACCTGTAAAGGTTTTAATCGAACCATCATCCATTTTAACCGGAATTTGCACTTCGATAATGCGCGCCGGATTCTTTAAAATTTCGTATACATTTTTATCAAGGCCCAATTTGTCACACGCAGATTTAACGCGGGCCTGGGCCCCCAATAACGGATTAAGATTTTCATTTGCCATGATTTATCTCCTTTGTGTTTCTTGTGGTATACGCCAATATGCGGGAAAAATCAATAATATTCGCCAAGTTCTATGATGCCACGGGCGCGCGCAGACATATTTTGTTGCATAAATTTCAAATATTCGTTCGCCGTGCCTGATGCAACACGATGTGCGCGCGGGGTTGTAAAGAAATTCGGATGGTAGTCGCATTCCCAGGCCAATCGTGTTCGGTCGGCATCCCACAAGCACGCAGAAATATAGTCACGGGGCACAAGATTTTTCAATGAGTGATTTTTAACCGCATATATAATGGATTCGCATGTGCCGAAATCCAGTGGAATAATTTCGTTCATAACCTGCTCTGCCAACGGGATTGCGTTGGGGCCATGTATGGTGTCGTCACCGTCATGGGTTCGTGCCATGTCGTGAAAGGCGCAGGCCAACACAACCCCAGTTGTGTCTTGCCCAAGGGCCAATGCGTAATCAATTCCACGAAAAACCACCGCCGCGGTATGTGTATAAAGCCCGTGATAACCCTTCTTTTGTTGAATAGCATATTTTTCAACAACCGGCATTATTTCGGTTAAATACCAATCAAATGTTTTAGAAATAGAAATTCTGTTTGCCATGACTGTTCTTTTTTCTGCGTTCGCCTAATCTATCGTGTTTTTTATCAAATGTAAACAATTTTATTTAATTATTTTGCGTGCGGTCGCAACATGCAAAAATTAAACCGGCAGAAAGACCTGC
The DNA here is from genome assembly GCA_902787305.1 of uncultured Pseudomonadota bacterium. Lineage (GTDB taxonomy): Bacteria > Pseudomonadota > Alphaproteobacteria > Rs-D84 > Rs-D84 > Enterousia. The sequence goes on from CADAFS010000002.1 coordinate 37,269, forward strand.
CCGCCTACGCCGCTAATTACGAATAATTTTCTCATATTCCTGGTTGCGCTTCGGCGAGGCACTCAATTTTCTTAATCGTGCGCTTCGCGTGCGATAACGAAAATTGGTGGTGCGGGCGAAGGGAATGTAATTCCCATTCACTTTGTTCATGGGCCCCTTTCACTGCGCTTCGCTTGTTCCGAACCCTCTCGTTGCCGTTGGCAACTCTTTCGGGTTCTCTTCCGTCGCCACATGCAAAAATTAAACCGGCAAAATGCCGGTTGAATTTTTGGTGCGGGCGAAGGGGACCATATTTTCGCTTTTTTAACCCTTTTTGGACCCTTTTTAGCCGCTTTTTACCTGTTTTTTATCATTTTGCCTGACACTTTGCTTGGCACTTTTATAAAATACTGTGTTTCCGGTAAAAAGTACACAAAAAAAAATGATATTTACAATTAGTTACAAATTGGTTATAGTTGCATTGAAAGTGAAGAGGAATATATGAAAAAAACATCCACGTATAATGCAGAAACTTTAAATGGTGTTTTAAGGTTGGCTGAATTGTTTTGTGGCCCTGGTGGTATTGGATTGGGGGCAAAACTTGCTAACGTGGACGGTTTAAAGATTAAACATGTCTGGGCTACGGATTACGATAAAGATACATGTGAAACATATAAAAGGAATTTGAACCCAGAAGCAATAATTTGTGAAGATATTCGCAAAATGGATTTTGCAAAAATTCATTCAAAATATGGCGAGATAGATTGTTTGACTTTTGGTTTCCCTTGCAATGATTTTAGCACGGTTGGCGAACAGAAAGGATTGCACGGGGTTTTTGGTGCTTTGTATCAATATTGTGTAAAAGCATTGGAAGAATTTAAACCGAAATTTTTTATAGCAGAAAACGTGAGTGGTTTGCGTAATGCTAATGATGGAGAAGCTTTTAATAAGATTTTGGAAGCTTTTAAAAATTGTGGATACAACATATACCCCAATTTATATCATTTTGAAGAATATGGTGTTCCACAAAAAAGACATAGAGTCATTATTGTTGGTATACGCAATGATATAAATTTAAAGTTTAAAATACCGTCTACGAAACCATATAAAAAAGTGGATAATTCTGTAAGAACTGCTTTGAAAGACATTCCAGAAAAAGCACCAAACAATGAATTAACTGCTCAATCTGCAATGGTTGTAGAAAGATTGAAATATATAAAGGAAGGTGAAAATGCTTTCACCGCAAAGTTGCCACCACACCTTCAATTAAATGTAAAAGGTGCAAAAATAAGTCAAATTTATAAACGGTTAAAAGCAGATGAACCTTCTTATACGATTACTGGTAGTGGTGGCGGTGGCACACATGTATATCATTATAAAGAAAATCGTGCTTTAACAAACCGTGAACGTGCAAGGATTCAAACCTTTACGGATGATTTTGTGTTTATAGGGTCGAAAGAAAGTGTTCGTAAACAGATAGGTATGGCGGTTCCACCAAGGGGTATGAAAATAATATTTGAAGCACTGTTAAATACAATTCTTGGTAATGATTATGAAACAATGGAAGCAAAAGTGTAAAAGATGTCCGATATCATATTAAAAAACGATTTGTTTGAAAAAATATTGTTAGAACCAGCCAGGGAGTGTGATGAGTTGCGGATTGTGTCCGGTTTTTCAACACCTGCTATGGTAGTGCATAATTTAACTGAAGTAGAAGAGCAATTTGCAAAACCAGATTTAAAAATACAGTTAATTATAGGTATGACCCCCACAATTTCCGGTATTTCTAAAACGCATCATAAAAACTTTACTAAACTTGTTGCCAATCGTCCAAACTTTGTGTGTTCGTATATAAAATCAGATGCCAGTCCGATACATACAAAGCTTTATACGTGGCTAAGAAATGGTGTTCCACAAAAAGCATTTCTTGCTTCTGCAAATTATACGATAAACGCATTTAAAAAAGAACAGGATGAAATAGCAACGGAGTGCGACCCTGTTCAAGCTTTGGAATATTTTAATTCCAAAGTTCCGCTGTCTTTATATTGCACTTGTGATGAAGCAGAGGAAATGGTTAGAGAAGATGTTTTACGGCAACGTGTTGCAAGAACGAGAGAAAATTCCGATGAAGAACAACAGGTGCTTGTTGAAAATTCAGGCGTGGAAGGGCAAGACACTGTGTCTTTACCATTATTTGTAGTTAGAGAAAATAGAATTCATACTCATTCTGGTTTGAATTGGGGGCAAAGAGACCGTAGAAATCCGAATCAGGCCTATATACCAATACCGGCAAAAATAGGTAGAAGTGGTTTTTTCCCGCCACGTGGACAGCCTTTTGCTGTATTGACTTCAGACGGATTCCCGTTTGTATGTGTTGTAGCACAGGGCGGGGATAAAGCGATACATACAACAAATAACAATAGTGAATTTGGTGAATATTTTAGACGCCGGTTGGGTGTCCCATTAGGCGCTCCTATAACATTAGATGATTTGGACCGTTTTGGGAATAGATATGTTAAATTCACAAAAATAAATGAAGAAGAATATTATATGGAATTCAACCCAAGCTAGAAAAGATTGGTGCTGTGTTCGGCCTGCATGACGAACTCAGATATAATAAATAAAATTACCATCCCATACGATTAATAAATCTTGATACGGTTGTTTGTTTGACGGACAGTATTTTTGCATTTCGGTATTAGATTAATGCATAATATGGTTAGAATTTTTTTCATAAATACTATTTACTTTTTTTTATAAATGTTTTATATTCGGATTGAATCCAAGAGATTGGGTTCGGGGTCTTTACAAACCCGCTTTATCCGATGCGAAAGCATCGTTATCTGATGGTTTCGGTGCTTTGCATCGTAATCATCCCTGGCTTGATGGTCGGGGTGCCGTAAGCTATACAACAGGGGTAACCTGAAGGCACGGGGTCAATGATAAAGCGACTGTAAACACTCCCGACCGCCTTTTGTCTGTATGGCGGCCATTTGTTTTTAGGAAAGGAGATTTATATGCAAAACAAATTGGATTTATCTGTAAAGACAATAACCAAAAACAACATAAAATATAGTTGGGCATTTGTTTTGCTACTAATTCCTGTTACATCCTATGCTGATTTTAGTTTTAATAATTACCAATACACATTAAATTATTTACGGTCACAACATTTAACAAATGAATTCAGTCATTATACTATCAATTTTTCCCCAACACAAAATGATGGGACAATAAATAGTTATGTATATCAAAATGGAACATTAACTCCAGTTAGTTATAATTATACCCTTACACCAAATGCTGGGGACCATGGTGGTGGTGTCGTTCTTCATAATGGAGACGATTTAAACGTGTATTGGCACAATGAAACAAATTATAATCTTGTTGCTACTCCTGCAACAATAAATACCATCGGAACAATATCTGGGGATTTTATAACTAATTCAGGGTCCGGACAAGCTGGGGGATTAACAAACAATGCTTTTACAATAAATAATTTATACGGTGATTTTATAGAAAACACTTCAACAACCAATGCTGGAGGCTTGCTTAATCTTGAGAACGGGCTTATTGGTAATATAGTGGGTAATTTTTTAAACAATAATGGTATTGGATATGGGGGCGGTATCGACAATGAAGCCACTATTACAAATATAACATCAAATTTTGTTGGGAATATTGTCAATTATCCTGCTAGTGGTTCTGCCCTGGTTTTTGGGACAGCTATTGGCGGTGGAATTTATAATGCAGGGGCTATAACAGGTATATCGGGAGATTTTATTGATAATAGAGCGTATAATTATTTTTCCGATTCCATAACCTCTTACTATTTTTACTCTTTTTCTGGTGGTGGAGCCTTATATAACGGAAAAAATTATTTACAGCCACAAAACAATGTTGAAACTAATATTATTGAGAACATACAGGGAAATTTTATCGGGAACTCTGCAGTTATTGAAAACATCTATAATCCTACAATAACCGATACTTTATTCTTCAGTGTTAATGGTGGTGCAATTTTCAATAACTATAATGGTCAAATACAAAACATAAATTCTGATTTTTATAACAATTTTGTGAATATAGATAATACAGGTTCTCTGTCTGGGATGGATACTATACAATTATGGTCAAGAGGCGGGGCTATTTATAATGAAGGTATAATCAACAATATTACTGGGAGTTTCATTAATAATAGCGCAACTATAAACAACAATAGTACTTTTAATACAGAAAACGTTCAATTATGGGCTTTTGGAGGCGCTATTTACAATGCTGGACAGCTTGGGTTGCAAGCCACATCCAACGACATATTGTTTTCCGGCAACTCCGCAACTTTAGGCGGAGCTATTTATAACACATCCACTTTAACTATGAATATCGCAGAAAACCAACATATAATTTTTGACACTGTCAGTGACGATATTTATAATAGCGGAACAATAACAGTATCAGGTGACGGAACTTTGTATTTACAATCTGTATCGGGCAATGGTGTTTTAAATCTTAATAATCATATTACTCATTTGGCAGACAATGCCGCATTTCAACAATATCTTCTTCAATTAGCGGAAGGGAGCATTTTATATGCTACCCCTAGTTCTCTTCTCTCTGACACAGGGGTATTAAATGATGGTACTTTATTTTTTTCAGACGGGGTATTATCCACGCACATAACCGGCTCTGGCAATATAATAATAAACGGTGACGTGGTTAACGATTCCTACATAGGGAATCAAGTGATTATTAATTATGGTCACTCTTTAACAACTGCCGCTGGGTCGAATAGTTTGCATAATGGCATTTTGAATAACGGGACATTATACTTAACAACTGGCTCATTAAGTACATGGACTGATATTACAGGCGATGGAACTATAATAACACTTGGTAATATTTCTGGTAACGCGGGTCAATTTGGGAACAATATTGTAAATGATTATACATTAACTTTAAACGGTGGAACATTAAATACAAGAATTAGCGGTGATGGAACGCTTGTTACCACAGGCAATGTAACAATTGATGTAACCGGTGCTTACTATGATACAGGGTATGTTAGTGTAGTAGAAAACAACATACAAAACAATGGGACATTAACACTTGTCGGTGGAGGTAGATTATGTACAAATATTTCCGGTGATGGTAATGTGGTGATTAATAATTCTTCGGGCTTTGTTGTTTCAGTAGCAGATGACAATATTATAAGCGAATCCATAACAATTAATAATGAGGCAAATTTAAATGCATCCGCAAATAGTATTGGCGGAAATGTTATTAATAATGGTCAATTACATCTTTGGGGTGGGACTTTAACACATAATATTGCAGGAACAGGTTATACAGGCATACATGGTAACACCGAAACATCTGCAAATAATTTGTTAACAAACATTAGTTTAAGCGGTCTTACTGAATCCGAAGAAATATCACTAACTTTAACAGATGGCACATTACAACGAGTTATAAGCAATGGTAACAATGCAAATAATAATATCATTATAGACGGTGATGTTTTATCATCTCCATCAAATCTATTAGTAAATGTTTCTGTAAATGATGGGGCTGTATTAACGTTAACCAATGGTACTTTATCTAAAAATATAACTGGTAATGGAACGTTATCGACAAGCGATTTAACAACAAGTGCGAATAATCTTGGAATTAACGTTAATAACATAGGCAATTTAACTCTTTCTGGTGGAACAATAACTCATAATATTACCGGTACAGGGCAAACCACAATCAATGGTGCTGTTACCAATAATGCGCTTATATCTCAAACAATGGTTGTTAATTCTGGTAAATCTCTGACAACCGTCGCTGAGGGTATTGGCGGAAATATTTTAAATTCGGGGAATGTTACTTTAACTGGCGGGACCTTAAATAATAATATATCTGGTGGCACAATAACAATAGATGGTAATGTTATTAACGATGGTAATTTGTACGGTTCTCTGGTTATAAATTCAAACAAAAGCCTAACAACTGATGCAGATAATATATATTATTCCGGGTTACAAAATAACGGGGAATTGATTTTAACAGGTGGCACAATTTCCGGTGGTATAAATGGTTTATTCTACATATCGGGTAATGTAACCAACAATGCTACACAAACTGGACAAATAAACATCTCTAACGGTGGTATGTTTACAACCGGTGGAAATTTATTATCAACAAATAATGCTATTATAAATAATGGTACACTTAACATTACCAGTGGCAACCTGCAACAAAATGTTACTGGCGGAAACACCATAATTGCTCAAAACGCAACAACCAGCGCAACCAGTTTTGGCAATCTGGAATTAAACGGCATTATGAATGTCGGAACCAATACTGTTAATACGGCAAATGCAGATATTAATGGCACTATAAACCTTGGTATATCATCATTAAACAAAAATTCCAGTACATATACCGGTGGGCACATTATAGCAGATGACATTGTGTTTGGCGATAATGCCATGCTTAATTTGACCATTACGGACACAAACCTGCAAAAGGGTGGTTCCAGTGGTGATATAGAAATAATTACCGCAAATGGTGAATGGACGGGTGATATCGCTACATTTACCAGTAATAATTTGTATGATATAGCATATAATACCGAAAATCACACATTTACGTTTACACGTAAAAAATTCGGTGCAGATTTAATAACAGAATTGAACGGGACTGAATTAGATATCAATATCGCCGGGGTTTGGGATGAACTGCAATCATCAGATAATCCAAATATACAAACCATAATAAATGCTATTGACTATAATTCCCAACATAACGCGACCAAATATGCTAAATTAATCCATAATTTGGCGCCACAAAACCATCAGGTTACGGTTGGGGCGGTACGTAACGCCAACACAGTTATAGATAATCATATATTCACTAGGTTGGCAACACTTAGACGCCCACAAATTAATAGAACCAACGCTAATCTAAGAAAAAGACGCGCAAATCCTTTCTATTATTATGGAAATTATCGTGGCAGAAACGGTGGTGATACAGAACCGACAACTAACAATGGTATGTGGATAGAAGGACTTTATAATTACGCACAACAAAAAGATGACACAAAGTTTTCTGGCAAAACGTTTGGTGTTATGGGCGGTTTTGATTCTAAATTAACGGAACATTTGACCGCTGGTTTAGGGTATGCATTTAACAAAACAAACATTGACGCCGATAATCACGATATTGACGCCATGGGGCATACGGGTTTTGTATATGCCGAATATAAACCAACACAATGGTATCTGGACGCTTTGTTGTCATATAACCTGACAAATTATCAAAATTCAGCCGCACTTATCGACAATTTGACCGTAAAATCTGATTATAAAACCAACAGTTTGAGTGGCGCCTTGACGTCGGGTTACGATTTTCAAAAAGGTTTGGATTTATACGGTGGTCTGAATTATATCGGAATTAAACAGGACGCTTACACAGATACCGCCGGTCAATATATCAAAGCCGATGACACACAAATGTTGACCCTAAAAGCCGGTGGAAGATATAAATTAACAAGTCAAAAAATGAAAAGAGCTAGCACCGTTTTGAAAGCTGCGGTTTTGTACGATGTTATGTCTGATGATGGGGTTGCAACGGTAACAGTAGGCAATAATAATTACATTGTTCATGGTAATGGTATTGACCCGTTCGGTGTTCAGGCAGGTATTATGTTTGATTCATTTGGTGGCAATACTTATTTATCGCTAGGTTATGACCTTGAATGGCGTAATAATTTCATTAGTCATACAGGTTATATAAAATTGAAATACAATTTCTAAAATCGGAATTAATAGTAAACACGAGCTTTTTGAATGCCCTAAAACAACGCTTAGAAGGAAGATAATGGGTCGTTAATCGATTGTTCTTTCTTATGAGTATGGTGTGAATTTGGAGCGATATGGAATGTTTTATGGGACTTCCCAACATTGGTGCAGATAAGTATCATCATTTTTGCATAAAAAGCATAAACTATAAAATTTATATAGTTTATTATTAACTATACCGATTAAACCGTAAATACGACCTTATTTTGCTCCGAAGGGTTAAAAATGCTCAAAAAAAGCCATTTTTTCAAGAAAATCTGGCGTTTTTTGTAAAATTCTGGCGTACATTTAGTTTTCAACAGTTTATAATAATATCAGATTTAATAAAAGCGTTAAATCATAACTAAAAACAAAAGGATATAAAATGAAACAACAGTCTAATCTTTTGAAACAATTCCAGGTATGGATGGAACAAAAGGGTTATAAAAAAACAACACAATCGAATTTGCCAAGCACTATTGCAACATATACGGCGTCTTTCCTTCAAATTTGCGAGTGGGAATCTAAAACACCGGAACAAGTTGCAGAATCTATTTCTGACATAGTGCTTGATTACACGATAAAAACTCATTCTGCTAGAGGAAGAATGCGCAGTAGGTCCATCCGGGCAAGTGCGGTCGCCTTCAAAAACTTTTTAATCGAATCACAGGTTGCGTGATGAATAAGATTGCCGAATTAAATGATAACCTTAGAAAACATATGTGGTCCCCTGGTCGTAATAAAATCGTTTTGACCAGGGGTGTATGTTCTTTGCCGTTGATTGAACAAATGTTGTTATTGAAAAAGGTCAGAAATTTTAATGACTTTAATAAAGCAAACGATGTTTATAAACACCATGACTTTGGAAAAATTGAACACAATGGGACAAACTATTTTTTCAAGATAGATTATTATGACCCATCGATGGAATATGGTTCAGAAAACCCAGCAAACGAAAATATAACAATCCGGGTTTTAACGATAATGCGTGCAGACGAATATTAAAAAAGGACTTGATATGGCGAATTGCACTTATTTTAAACTTGAAGTTAACGGTATGATATTGCCGGAAATATATTTCAACTATGACCAAGCAAAAACCGCATTACAGAATATAGAAAAAACTAATGTTGCTGTAATCGGTAGAGTTATTATGTTTTAACCGTTGATATCAAAACAATAAAACCTGTATACGCTGGAAAGTATACAGGTTGTTTTTTACATTTGTTCCATATTTGAGTCGTGGCTGCCCCAATCTAGAAATGCTTAATACTTAGTATCCGATGACTCAAAGGAGCAACCACAAAGGGTTTGTGTGATGATTTGGAATGTTTTGTATCGTCTGGAAACATCTCGGTTGATAAAAATACTCGATTATCGTCAAAATAGGCGTCTTTATTGGCTTTGATTTCCTTTGTTGCATAAAAATACGCTTTGCATTCGGTTCTGTTCATTGTTTGAATATCAACCACATCCGGAGAATAACAAAAATGTTTTATAGTTTTATCTATCGCCGCGGTTATTTTATAATTGTGGTATCGGTTATTCTGTAAAAACATATGAAAATGCCACTTGTTGGATGAATTCTGTTCACCGAAACCGATAAATAATAACTGTTTACGAAACCAGTGTCTTGGACTTAATTGCTTTTGAAAATACTTCATAACCCGTCGTAAATAACTTCGGGATATTTCCATACTTTTACTACGCTGATTTGTTGGAAATTGGATTGAAATAAAGTGCGTCGGAGCAAATTCACACAACCATTTGCAAATTTCCCGTCTTAAAATCAATGTTTGTTTTGCATTTTTACGAATTATACAATCAATTCTGTATACATCCACCATATCATTATTTGTAGTTAACATTTTTACCACCATTGTTGTTGCAACCACAGATGCAAATCAAATCACGATAGGTTGTGGTGGTGTGGTGGTAATGATTCTTTCTGCATCTATGGTTATTAACATAAATTAGAACATCTGTTTTATTGTTTTTGCGTTGTGGTTGTATTTTCTTGAAAAAGAGTAAAAAAATTAAACAACACGATTGTTTTTTCGGCTGTTAATTTTTTTAACCAACATATATCAACCGCATTGCGTCTATGTTTATCGTCGAATACCACATCGAAAGTCCACAAGCGATACAATATACACATTTTTATAGAACAGTTTTTTGTGGTGGTTGCATGGACGGAATTATTTTTTTGATAAAAATCCCGGTGTTTTAAACCGGGATTGATGGTTGCACCATATGGCGCTTTATTATTATTTTGGTTTAGCGATACGCATAAAATCGCAAGTTGATATCAACATACACCTGTTTAATCGTGCAAAATCCGGACCTTCCGTTTTCAAATTTTTATAAATTTGTTTAACGGAAAATCTTTTGTCTGGGAATAATTCTTGTAATCTTTCCTTGGCAAATTTTGCTTCAATTTTTAACCTGTTATTCATGATTTTCTCCTTCGGTTTTTGTATTAGGGTTAAATTCTGCTTTTACAAATTCGGCAACAACGGCACAGCAGTGTGCACTAACCCAGCATTCCCCCAAAACAGTGCGGAGCAACTTGGTTTTCTGTCGTGCCCAATATGGAATTTCGATATCATCGGGTAATCCGATTGCACGAAAAATTTCATGTATTGTGAATGTACGGCAATCTGTAAATTGTTCGTTTCCGTCCTTATCCAAAATTGGTTTACCGTTATCATCAACAATTAATCGACCTGGATGAATCATATGATATGCGGATAGTTCACCACTATTCGTCAAAATCGAATGCATTGGTTCATTCCACCTCGCGCGGCTGAAAGCACCAGCGTGTTTAGCACCACTTACTTTTTTAGATAATGTTAGTGGGGAAACAACCCGTTCACCAGTTGGTGTTATTCGTATTTGGTCTGCTTGCCAAGGTGCGACATACCCAGGTTCATCGTACCAATCTGGTCCACGTTGCCCGAATTCCAGTGTTGGTAAATCGTCAATTGCATCTTCCAATGTTAATGGGATTTCTGTGATTGGTTCTGGTAATTTTATTGGTTTAACCTTTGACGCCATAATAATTGTTCGTGGCCGATTAATTGCTACCCCGAAATGTTTTGCATTTTGAACGGCTTTACAAACATATTGAAAACCAAGATTTCTTAATTCTTTTTCTATTTGGTCGCCAAGCAGAAGTTCATATTTCTTCGTTTTAAAAGTTAACATATCTTCCGCATTTTCTATGGCGCAGAATTCATATGATGGACAGCGTTTTAAATGTTCCATAACCGCTTCGAATAGATATTGTTCATCACTATCTTCATCCTTCCTTGTGTTTGCCCGAGTTATTTGCTGACAGCATGGACTTGCCAGAAGTATTTGCGGTTGTTCTTTATTTGCAATTTCAGCCAATTTATCTTGCACTTTCGGGTTGGTTATATCACCAATTACCATCGTTGAATTTTTAAAAAGTGCATGATTTAGTTTAGCGCGGTCTGGTACCAACTCGTTCGTCAAAACAACATCTACCCCTATGTTTTGAAGGTAATACTGGTTTATTCCAGCACACGCAAATAGATTGGTCGCCTTCAAACGATGGGGCGTGTCTATTTTGATTTGTTGGGGTTGAACGTGCGACTTGATTTTGTCGCATGTTGTTTTTATTAATAAATCACTGTTATTTCGTGCCATTGTAATCTCCTTTGGCTTCGCTGATTAAATAATTTTGTTTTAGGTATTTGAAACTTTCGTCGTGAATTTCCAAGACCGGAAAAGTCGGATACATTTGTTGGATGATTTCCGCATAATATAATGGGTGTTTATCCGTTTTTGTGATTTCTCGGTCAAATACAACGGAATCCATTTTTAGGTTCTGCGGCTTCGGGGCGTCTCCCTTACACACTATCACCATTGTTCGATGTTGACGGGTTGTAAAAGCCCCGTTGTGTGATTTACCGGTATCCACAACCGCAAATTCTTTTACCGTAAATCGTAAATTTTTCAGAATATCCAATGATTTTTGAATTTGTGATTCATCCAGCCAGAAAAATCCAACGGCATCTTCCGCAATATGATTTCGCATAATTTCAACATTGATTTTATACACCAAATCACCATAAATTACCGGAAATTTTGCATTTTCTGGTAAATCAAACATAGGGGCATCACCGGCTTCAAGAACCGTGAATGTTTTGTTTTCCGATTTTTCATCCGTATGAATTTTTTGATTAAGTTGGTACAAAGTCGGCAAATCTTCAACATCCCAATCGCCACTTTTTAACTTTTTTAACGACTCTTGGGTGGCGCGTTCGACCATGTCAAAGGTTATATCTTTTCTTATTGTCCATTTTTTTCGCGACAATTTATATTCGTCCCATGCCATTTTATAACTTGGAAATCGCCCAGATTTGATATCCCGTTTAATATGCTCTACCTTTTGGACTTCTCGATAAAGCAACCACGAATTCAAATAAATCGCTGTTTCGCATACACCAGTATGATTTTCTAATTCATCCGGCGAATTTGCATGTTTGAGTGCACCCTTGGCATCGGATAATAACTTTTCGGCATCTTTTTCATATTCCGCCAATTCTGCTTCCGTTAAAACTCGAACATCTGGTAATAATGTACAACCAGACACCATTACCGCCGTATTAATCGGATTTGATTCGGTCGTTTCAACGGGTTGAGTTAATTCTTGCTGTTCTGTTTGTTCGGATAAATCTGCCACCATATCGATTTCTAGACCAATCCTAGACGCATTTAATTCGGCCGCGTTTAAACCATTATTTAAAGAATTCATAACTAGCATTCCTTAATTTTTGACAATAAAAGCACCCTTTGCGAAATCGCATTATCGGTTCTGCTCCGGGAAACTTTAGGTTAAAATTTGGATGAAAAACTTTTCGGTTTACATCCGCTTAAACTTGGTCTAGAATGTTCATTGCATATGAGTCGTTCTAGACCATTAGTTCGATTCTTTAATTTGGGGTTAACGGTTTCATATCGTTGCTCCATTTTTTTATTTGTTAATTTTTTTTACACAACAATGATTAAATAAACCGCAGAAATTCGCCAGAAATTTATTTTCATTTTTTGCAAATAAATTTTGGAAAAAATTTTGAAAAAAACAGTTTGTATCAAATTAAAAATTAAAATCCTTGATTTTGGGGCTTTTTTAATTACGATATGTAGCAATGCTACACATTTGGAAAAACATGGACGGAAAACTGAATATTTTTTTGGCTAATTTATACAAATACCTGAACGAATCGGTGGATTTTTTGGATGTATGGTTAAAACAAAATCCGATAAAAAAACGAATCATAACGCCAATTGAAATGAAAATATTATATGGATTAAAATACGAAAATTTGAAAACACAGCGGGATATTGAAAACCATTATAATATGTATCGTTCAACAATTATGAAAACATTAAACAAATTAAAATCAGACGGATTATTAACAATCGAAACAAAATCATTTAAAAATCGCACCATAACGCTTACCCAAACAGGTAATGAAACCATTGAATCTATTTTTACACAGATTGCCACTTTTTATCAAAATATGGTGAAAAACGAAATGAAGAATTTAGATGATGATGGCGTTATGGATGAATGTATAACAACTACACAGAAGGCTTATTTAAATCTCGGCCGAATAATAAAATATTTACCACACAGAAACAAAAAATGAAATACACTATATGGCGTTTAACCACTGAATAAGCCATCAAACAAATTTCAAGCACACGCGTAAAAAGGCCTTCGTGTATTTTTGATTATTTCAATGTTGGTTTTGGTGTGGGTGGTGGCTAGTCGGGGCTGGCGGCTGGCAGGTGGGTATCCTGGGATGCCGGGTGGGATATGGTAGCCCCCGGGTAGGTGGGTATAACCAGCGCAATCAACTATTTTTTTGACATAACTTTTTTCCAGTAATCAAATTCCGGTTGCAGAAAATCGTATCGCAGTTTATCCGCTTGTTCTTTGATTTTTGCCAGCGTATGCTTGGAATAGTGTTGTTCCATAATTGTTTGGCCTTTCCAGCCCATAATATTGTTGATATATGATTGTGGAACTAAAAAATCCTGCAATTGTAAACTTGCATTATTGCGGAAAGAATGGAAATCCAATTTACCCTTGTATGGTTTAGATAAATTCAAACTACGAATAAACGGTAAAATGCCTTCGGATACATATTTATTATTATAATTACCTTTGCTGTTAACCGCTTGGGTAAATACAGGGTCACTATCTTCGGCTTTTAATCTGCTTTTTTTCCTTTGAGCCCAATCAATAAATCCCAAATCCAATAATTGTGTTGGAAGTGGCAACACTCGTATTGTTGCACCAGTTTTTAATTGTTTGGTTTTATTGTCCTTATCTTTATGGAAATAGATACAATAACAACCATCTACATCAATAATATCTTTATATTGAATTGTTACTGCTGCATTTGTTCTGGCACCAGCAAACATTCCCATCAAAATAGCCCAAAAATCGTCAGGGTTATCTTTGAAATGTTTGTGTTTTGGGTTGAATATTTCTTTCAAATCTTTTTCTGTGTATGGCATATGCGGATTTTGGGATTCGCCTTTTTTATAAACAGGATAGCGGTTGTTAAAATTTTTGTACAATCCGGGATATTCTCTGTCTGCATAATTGTATAATGCCTTTAAATAACCGACTTTCTTGCCTTTTGTTGCATCTGTCGCCCACTTAGGGTTTGTTTTTATTTCGTTTATTATCGCATCAATTTTTGCTTCATTATTAAATTCAGCGTAATCGGAATCAATGGTCAATCCAATTTTTTTGGCCATATGTTTAAAAAACGATTCTTTCTTGCGTTTTTCTGCATCCCCATTATTTTCATGCTGAATCCAAGCGTCTCTCAATTCCCTTATCGTGTGTTTTTCCGGTGGTGTTCCAGAACCGGAACCTGAATTTATGTAATCCATTTGTAATATTTTTTGTTGATTTTGCATGATTACTTCTTGATTGGTTAAAATTTGCCCCATCATTTCTTCTAAGTGTTGTATTTGGTCAATCGTATCTGGGTCAGTAATGCTCAATTTTAATTTTTGTAATCTTGAATATATTCCAAGTAAAGCCTTTATTTTTATAGGGTCGTTTTGAATCGATATGCGTTTAACTTTGCACATCATCATTTGACCGCCGCAATCAATTTCCTTATCGTATTCATCAAAAACCATATTTTTTGATATCGATTCAGCGGCAAGAATTAATGTTTTTGCTTCAAAGTTTTTTGAATATGAATTGTCTTTCATTTGTTTCGCCTTTTCCAACGCCTCATAATAATTTTTCGTATGTAATGATTTTATAAAATATCGGCGTTTACCATTTTGACGCGGTAATTCAACCATATAATAAAACACATCACCCCTAAGATAAAGATTGTCATTTGCTTGACAGTTTGCTTTACACTTCTTGAACATAGTTATTTTCTCCTTGTTTTTCAAGTGCGCCAAAGCAAAAAATGTTGGGAATCCAAAGATTTATTTGCATTGATATGTTTTTTATATCAAACAAAAAATCCGGTCAAAGTGCCGGATTTGTGATAAAACTATCTTGGTGCGGGCGAAGGGAATCGAACCCTCGTCTAAAGCTTGGGAAGCTTTCGTGCTGCCATTATACCACGCCCGCGGTGTGTGATGGATTCTATATCAATCCAACCGAATTGTCCAGTAGAAAAATTTAGCGCGAACACACATTAGTTGAAAGCCCAAGTTCTTTTTTCATGTTTTCTAATTTGCGCTTGGCTGATTTGCAAACATCTCTGCTTGGGGATTGGGTGTTCAAAACATTTAACAGGTCTTCTATCTGGGTTATGCATGTTGTTTTGGTGAACACGTCCAATGTTAATTCAAATTTAACCTTGGTGTGCAGCGCGTTAAAACGGCGAATTAATTCGGCCCAATTCTTTTCGAGCTTGGTTTGCGGGTTCCCAGCCCGCGCCTGCATACGGTTTCGGCGTTTTTCATTCATGTTATCTTTCGTTTCCTTCATAAAACCTTGTCGGGGCAAAACCGAAATTGCCACGAACCCTTTTGTGATTACGTTGTGGTCGAATTGTTTTTTGTTTTGCCCCGGTGGAAACAGCGTATACCTGTTGCCCATGTCTATAATGATAAGTTGTTTTTGTGTTACAAGGATTTTCACTCATTTCAGTACCCCATATAGTTATTTTGTTTTTTGATTTTTAATCCATTCCTGAATCAACCAAAATTTATCACCAAATAGTTGTTGTTCGGTAACCGAATAGCGTTTGGCGGCGGTTATCAAATCCGACAGAATTTTTAATTCCGTTGAACCAAGTCTGTCCGAAGGGCGTGCAGATGGGTCAAGATTCTTTATAATCGAATTCGCGGCTGTTAAAATCGCATACAGATAATGCGTTCCGTCCGGCATTGGATAATCGTTGCAATATTCGTATACCTCAGAAAGTCTATAATCATCGGCTTTATAATTATCTTCATGATGTTCTATATGAAGTCTATGCGGGAACCGAATGTGGGCGGCAATTAAAAAACATCTTTGCCAACGCTGTTTCATGTTGTCCGAAAGACTTGGCGATTCAAACCCCAAGAACGAATAAAAATCACCCCAACGATATATATAGTCCAGTTTATAACGTCTATACTTTTCTGTGACTTTTTCGGATGGGTGTTCGAAGCTTTTATAAATGGAATCAAGATCGCGAAGGAAGTCCCGGTTGCAATATAATGACAATAACTGATAATATTCGGTGACATCGGTCGATGGTTTTTCGATATTATCGTAAACATTTTTTAATGATTGGTGTGATTTATACGCGGATTTTAGTGCAAGTTTTTGAAGTTTTATATCCGCCTTTTTAACCGTCCCAATTTGATTCGGTGCGAGTGCGATCATAGATTTAATTAAATCGTTATCAGGTTGCGGAACAAGGGCAAATATGGAATTAAATAATTGCCTGTTATTTTTTGCCACGGCAACCCTGCAAATAACTTTGAAATCATCATCGGTGAACAGCCCGCGATTCTTGTTGATAAATGTCATCAATTGGTCGGTCGTTAAACCGTTCGATCCATTTTGTTGCATGCTTTTCAAAAATGCCGGCTTATCAAATTTTTGAATAGACAACTGGTCTTTGAGTATTGCGTTGATTGTTTGTTCAGGTGTGATACATTCGGTGGGTATTTTGTCGATTTCAAATGGAAACTGATGTAAAAAGCCGCCAACCAGTGATGGCAACGGGTGCCGAATATATTGTATGTTTTTACGTGATAATCCATATGCAAAACGTTGCAAGTTGTCCGACAATTCGTCACATTTCAAAAGCAATTTTGGATCTTCAAGTATTACAAGTTTGATTTCCAATGGGTGCAAAAATTTTTCCGCAGGATTTTCATCGGTTGCCGCCTTCATTCGGTTCATAAGGAATTTTATCAATTCCTTGTATTCTGCCTGAAATTTTTCGGTATCGGCAATCCCTGGGCGCAGTGTGTTGCCTAAAATCGCGTCCGACGCCACGGATTTAAAAAAGGACTTGGTTATAAACTGTATTTTTATTGTAGGATCCTGTTGGTATTCACCAAGCAATTCGTTTAAAACTTTTTCAATGTCACGGTTTTTAGATTGCTGTTTCTTTTCCATGTCCATTTTTTTCCATTCTGGAACATAGGGGTGGGGTGTTTTGGCTGCGTACATCTTTTTACCTTTATTATTTCATTGGAATTTGCAATAGTTGTTCTGGGAAAATCAAATCCGGGTTTTCAATGGCGTTGCGTTCGGCAATAATGCTAAACAATACCCCGCGGCGCAGAAAGTTTCGTGCAATGACCCACAAACAATCGCCACGACGCACGGTATAGAATGTGTCGTTGTCACCCGTCATTTCCGGCATAACAAAATTATGATTTACGGTTGCGATTGTTTGGCCGTCCGCATCATGTAAACGAACGCCCAATGTATATTCCCGTCCCGGCGTCAATTTGCCCACATCCGCGCCGATTCCAAAATTTTTGTAATCTGATACACGTGCATCCCCAAGGAACATATCGTTTAATGTAAGTGAAACGCGCAGGCGCGGCAACGCGTTTCCGGTGACAACAATACGCCCGGTATCAAGATAGTCGATTTTCGAAATAATTAAATCGCCGTCTTTTAGTATTGCGGGCGATTGCATAACGTGACTGCCGTCCTTTGTCATAAGTAATGATACAGAATTGCGATAATCGACATCGGACACATAAAGGAACACCGTGTCTTCGGATTTTTTGTCCGGTTTTGCGCCAACCAATGACATTGTATAGTTGCCCGGTTTTAACCCGCGGCCCGGTGCATAAACAAATTCACCATCGTCATTTGTTCGTTCGGTCGCGATGATTTTGTTATTCAAAACAATCGAAATGTTTTTATTTGGTTGCCACCGGCCCGCCACAACAATCATCCCATTTGGTTTAATGCGAACGATATCAAAGGACGGTTTGTCGGTTGGTGTTGTTGGTGATGGCTTTTGATTTGTTTTAATTGTTGTTTTAATTTCCACTGGGTTGGGCGCACGTACTATGACAACATCACGGCCGGCGTTTGTTTGCGAAAACATTGCCCAAATCGCGACGAACAAAACAATAATCGCGCAAGCAATAGGAAACCAGTATTCGCGCAATATAGATTTTTTTGTTTCTTCGTCATGCGTATCCAATTTTGGTTTTGGGCCCGAAACTTTTTCTTCTTCGGTATCATTAAGTGTTTTTAAAAACCGGCGTGTAAAGCGGCGGCGGCGCGAAAGCCATCCGTCTTGGCGTGCAATTGCGTCATCAATCAAGTTGTCGGTGGAACGTTTTGTTTTGCCCATGGCGGCGGTATTATTGTTTGCCATTTTATATCTCCCGTTATGTGATGGTTTTTTCAATAGACAAAATAGCATAAAAAATGTTTCTTTGTCAACTTATTTGTGATATAATTGTTCGGAAAAATGGAGAAAATATGAAAAAAATAGCAATTATGACAACGGGTGGCGATTGTAGTGGCCTTAACACCGTGATAAATCGTGTTGTTTTGGGTGCAAGTATTCGCGGGTGGCGGGTTTACGGAATCGTTGATGGAACGGACGGACTTTGCTGTAAACCGATAAATGTAATAGAAATGAATACGGAAACCGTGCCGATTGAAAATGCCAGGCTTGCGGGCAGTTTCCTGCACAACGGGCATGCGTGTATGCTAAATTTTGAAAAGGCGGCGCAAACAGGGCGGATAAAAGAGTTTAATAAAACCCTGCGTGATGCATTGATAAAATTAAAGTTGGATGCGCTGATTTTGGTCGGTGGCAACGGCAGTTTTTCACTCGCCTGGTTAAATCGTGAAATTTATCGCGATTTGTCGTTGGTATGTATTCCAAAGACCATTGATTTTGACATCCCCCTTACCGACCGAACAATCGGGTTTGATACGGCGGTGGAACAATTGACAAGTTATTGTGACCAGATACTTTTGACGGCACGCAGTCATCATCGATGGTTCGTGGTGCAAACAATGGGACGCGATTGTGGGCGACTTGCGCTGTATGCGGGAATTGCGGTTGGCGCCGATGCGATTTTGGTTCCGGAAATAAAGTTTGATGTTGATGAATTGGTGCAACATATAAAGTCCGTAAATCGCGATTATGGTATCATTATGGTGTCCGAAGGTATAACGCTGCGCGGGCATTCGGGGCGACCGGCGGATATGATTGCACGCAAACTTACCGCGGCGGGAATTACGAACCGGACCGCATTTCCGGACTATGTTCAACGTGCGGGTGATACGGTGGCGGGCGATCGGTTGCTTGCCGCAAAAATGGCAACCTGTGCATTGAATGCAATTGAAAACAATGAAACATATGTTATGACGGCGCTGCGTGGGAATGATTGTGTGACGGTGCCACTCGCAGAATTCTATGCTGCGGGCGATGTCAGGGCCGACCCGAATATACCGGCGGTCAAAACGGCAAACGCGTATATTGAACCCGATGATCCGTTGTTGCATGTGGCAAGTGATTTGGGTGTTTATGTTGGCGTTAGTGGTTAGCGTTAGTGTAAGTGGTTAGTGAGATTTGTATTCAATTGCTTGACTTTTGGATATTTTTAGTGCAAAATGTATTTGCAAATCCCAAAGATTGCCATTTGAATCAAACCTGTGTGCGGTATGCACAAGGCGCATCATCCGTTGAGTTTTCAACCTTGATGTTGGTTTTCTTTGTGGGGTAAAACAGTTTCTTTAAAAAAAGGAGTATAAAAATGGCAACTGTTATTCGTTTGGCACGCTATGGTGCAAAAAAACGCCCGTATTATCACATTGTTGTGACCGATTCACGCAATGCGCGTAATTCTGGTAATGTGTTAGAGGTTGTTGGTAAATACGACCCAATGTTGGCGCGTGATAATGAAAAGCGCGTAATCCTTAAGGTTGAAGAAATCAAGGCGTGGTTGGCAAAGGGTGCGCGTGCATCCGACCGTGTGTATCGGTTCCTGGCCAATGCGGGTTTGGTCGCAAAACGTGTGATTCCAACACAGACGAAAAAGAATTTGCAATCTGAAAAAACATTGCAAAAAATCAAAGACAAGGCCGATAAATTAGCGAAACTGGCCGAAGAAAAAGCCGCGGCCGAAGCCGCCGCCAAGGCCGCAGCTGAGGCACCGGCAGAAACACCGGCAGCGGAATCCGCAACCGAAGCATCAGCGGAATAATATATGTCATCGGATACGCGCATCTTGGTTGGGGAAAAATATATACCACCTGTAGCAACGGTTGTTAGTGTGTTATCGCAGTATACTGTTTTATGCGGTTCGTCGGGGCATTCTGTTGACACAGCTTCATGTTCAATGTGCATTCCCGAAACAACATGCCCATTTAATGGCGAACCGTGTGTTGACAAACAGAAACTTCTTGATGCATGGCGGCGATCCGTTGAATATATGGCGCAACACCATATCAATCATGTCTTTTTTACTACCGATTCAATGTTTGGTGGGTGTCCCAAAGGGTTTGCCGAATTATGCCCAGATTCTAATCAGAGGCAACACTAAATATGACCGATAGTAAAAACATCTTGGTTGGGAAAATTGTTGCCCCCCGTGGCATTAGGGGCGAAGTGCGTGTTCAAACCTTTACCGAAAAACCGTCGGATTTTCAAAAACTGGCGGTTTTTGGGGATAAAATTCCGGCCGACGCATTGCATTTTGTGTGGGCGGTTCCAAACGCCGATGTTGTTGTTATGCGCGTGGACGGTGTTTGCGATAGAAATGCGGCAAAAACATTGCGCGGGACGGAACTTTTTATAAACCGCGATGATTTGCCCGCCCTGCGTGACGGCGAATATTACCAGGCAGATTTGATTGGAATGATGGTTGTCCGTGATGGTGCGGAATTGGGCCGCATTGTGTGCTTTCAAAACTTTGGTGCCGGCGACATTATGGAATTAGATAATGGCGATATGGTGTCTTTTCGGGGGGCGAGTGTAGATTTTGAAAAGAAAACAATAACAGTAAAATAAAGGGTGATAAAAATGAATGAACAATCGTTGGTTTGCGATATCTGTACATGGGAACGGTTGCCAGAACCCACTGCGTGTCAATTTCAAGAAGTTAAAGGTGGAAATTTTGGCGGGTGTTATGCGACACCAACAGATCTTTTGAGTGTATTGAAAGATCCAGAAGCAGTTTTTGGTGTGGGGACAGCACCATTCATAAAGAAATTCAGTTTCGATAACGCTCTTAATCGCATGCCAGCGTGTGAATGTGTCACATCGTTATCCGAATGTCCCGTGGCGAAATTTATAGCCGATAACAAAATGAACTGTCTGTTATATTTTGAGAAATGTGGTTACGATTTTTTACATAGTGACGGCAATCTTAGATATTATTTTCATTATGAATTTAATCTGGACCATGACGATATAAGTAAGTATTATAGGGAGATGCTTAAAATATATAACGCATGTAAAATGCGTCAATCACCTGTATTTACAAGATTGAAATCAAAACAAAATGCACTTTAATATATTGACCGTTTTTCCAGAAATGTTTCCGGGCACACTTGGTGCCGGGGTGGTTGGTCGTGCCTTGGCGGACGGAATTTGGTCGTATAATGTTATAAACATTCGCGATTTTGCCATAAATGATTACGGCAGTGTTGATGACGCACAATTCGGTGGCGGTGCCGGCATGGTTATGCGCCCCGATGCGTTGGGTGCGGCGATTGATTCAATCGAAAAACCGGGGCAAATTATATACTTTTCCCCGCGTGGGGCGCGTTTAGACCAAAAAATGGTACGCAGGTTCGCGGGTGATGCGAAAAACGCGGTTTATACCCTGCTCTGTGGTCGGTACGAAGGAATTGACCAACGGGTAATTGATGAATATAATATCATGGAATTATCCATTGGCGATTATATCTTGTCTGGTGGTGAAATCGCCGCGCAAGTTTTTATTGACAGCGCGGTTCGCGTGTTGGATAATGTCCTTGGTGGCGGTGCGGAATCGACCACCACGGAAAGTTTTGAAATCGGGGGGTTGGAATGGCCGTTATATACCCGCCCGTCGGTATGGCGTGGACGAAAAGTCCCAGAAGTCCTGCTGTCTGGTCACCACGGCAACATAGAACGGTGGCGGAAACAACAATCGGACGAAATAACAAAAATGCGTCGTCCGGATTTAATAAAGGAAAATAAAAATGAACATAATTAAAAAAATCGAAGAAAAAAATATCGCAAAGGTCAAAGGCGACAAGGTTATTCCGAATTTCAAGGCGGGTGATACTTTGCGCGTGCATGTAAAAATCAAAGATGGCGACAAATTCCGTATTCAATTGTTCGAAGGTGTCGTGATTGCGCGTGACGGTGGCATGGGCAATACCGCATCGTTCACGGTTCGTCGTGAATCTTATGGTGTTGGTGTTGAACGCAAGTTCCCACTGTACAGCCCGGCAATCGAAAAAATTGAAAAGGTTCGTATTGGTCGCGTGCGTCGTGCGAAATTGTTCTTTTTACGGAAATTGTCTGGTAAAAAGGCGCGTATTGTCGAAGATTTGGCGGCAACAAGCGCGGAAAAAGGCACAAAGACCGAAAAGAGCGAAAAATAAATTCCCATCTGATTCACAAAAATCCCGCAAATGCGGGATTTTTTGTTGTTAAAAATTACCACCTCTCTATTTCTGTATCGGTCCATATTGTTAGTTGTAAGTGGTTAGTAAAACCGGCGCAAAAACGCCGGTTTTCATTATGCGTTTTTTGTTTTTCCACAACGTGCATTATAACAAAACACAAAACCAGAATCCAAATAACATGGCATTGTTTCACGGGCGTAGCGCAACAGATTAAGAGATGGGCGACAAATTTGTGTCGTTGCAAAAACAAACGCATCAAAACCCGACAGCAATTTTGCACTTTTGGCCTTTGAACTTTCGTAATCAAAAAACCATTGATTCATTTGATTAATATCCCAATCGCCTTTGGCATCTTTTTCATTAACAGTAATGCTGTTCAATGTTGCCCGGTCACCATTTTCCATATGTTTCATAAAGGTTTTGTCATATGGATTCTTTACAAACCCATGTTGGCCATTAACCCATTCGTCATTTTTTACCGATTTTACTGTATATAAACAATAATTATCGTCAATGATTGTTGGTTTACCAAAATGCATGTCAAAAACGGGTTGTATAGACTCTGGAAAAGGAAGCATGACAGCATTCACAACACGTGCACCACATTGCAGCAACAGGCCATAGTCGCGCATATAGCGAATTCCTGTCGTTGATGTGCTGGCCGAAACATAGTCGTGCAACATAAAGACATATTTGCCTTCAAAAGCCCTTTGTGATATTGGTGTGCGTTGTAAATTCTGTAAATCATATTTTTGCAAAATTGTTTCTGCCCGATTCAGCATTTTAAGTCCTTTATATTTTTTCTTTTTATTTTTGGATTTCGGTTGATTTTTTACCAAAAAAAATTTGACAAGCGGACAGTGCTTCTTCCGGTTTTTCTTGAATTCGTTTTTCTATCTTGGCGGTCCAAATTGTGCAATCGGGGACCAATGGCAGCAACCCCAGGCAAATATTTACTTCCTTGACCGAAATCAAACGGTTGGAGTTCGTATCCGCCAATCCGTCCACAAATGATTTAAAATTACGAAAATGTTCGCTGGCCCGTTTGCACACTTGGCCGTTCACACTGCAAATATATGTTTGGGTGTTCCAATCTTGCAATTCATACAAAGGCTCTAATCCAATTTCTTTTGACATTTTTGTTTCCTTTGGTTTTATGGGTATGGTACTATAAAATCACGGGAAGTCAACGATAAATACCCCACTAACACTAACCACTTGCACCCGTCACGACACGTCGTACCGCGGTTACACTTTTTTAATTTGACTTGCCGGCGATATGGCGATAGTATATGGGTGATGAAAAAAATTCTTGTTTCTTTATTGACCATATTTACCGCGTTTGGGGCGCATGCGTATATTGACCGTGATACCGCGGTTTTACAGGTTATGAACAAGGCCGCCGGCAAGACCCAGACGATTATGGCACCCGTGGGGCGGGAGGTTCGTTTTGAAAAATTGAACTTTTTGGTGCGTGCGTGCAAACAATCTGACCCTTTTGATGCGGAAAATTTTTATGCGTTTACGGAAATTTCGCGCCCCGACGGTGGTATGATTTATAGTAATTGGTTGGACCGGAATAATCCCGGTAAAAACCCGGTACAAAATGCCGACTATGATATATGGTTGTTGCGGTGTGAATAGTTTTTAGTTTCGGGGGGATAATATGAAAAAAATCATTGTTCGTGGAATCGTCTTTTTTGTGGGGCTTGGTGTGTTGTTGATGGCGATATTTGTGTTCTTTACATTACCGCGCAAAGACGCCGCGTTGGAAAGTGCATATTTAAAAGATTGGCGCGGTGCGACGGTTGAACGGCGAATTGCCGCGGCACGGGTTTTGACCGCATCGGAAAATAATCTTGAACTGTTGGTGGCGTGTGTTGATAAAATGGCGACATTGCCGGATTCGGCGGATATGCCGGTGCGCGACGCGATGGAACTTTGTTTTGTTGGAATACAATTAAAGAACACTGTGTACGAAGAATAATGTGGCGGGCGATATTTCTGTTTCTTTTGATTGGTTGTGCGGGCGGCAATGTGGACGCGGATTTTGGCGCAAAATATATTGGTGCACACTATACAGCCGACCCATTGGGGGAAATGAAATCGCCGGACACAGACCCGCTTATTCGATTTGATGCGTTTGATTGCACAACATTTGTTGAAACGGTTTTGGCCGGTGGCGATGTGCAAAAATTAAATAAAATTAGGTATTCGGACGGCGTGCCGGACCTTGTTCGACGAAACCATTTTATTGAAACAGATTGGCTTTCCAACAATTCCGATATTGTTCAAAATGCAAGCGGTCGTTGTGCACCGACCGCCATACATACGGTCACGATTGATAAAAAGAATTGGTTCCGGGTCATGCACAATATGGACACGGACTTTTCGCCACGTACCGCGCGTTTGGAATATATTCCGTATAAATATGCCGCGGATATTCAGGTTGAACGGCCAGTTGTGGTTTTGTTTTTGCGCGACAATCCAAAGATTCGTGATAAAATCGGTACCGATTTGGCGGTGCGACATATGGGGTTTTTGTTGCCGAATGGTGTTCTCCGTCATGCATCGCGGCGCGCGGGCGCGGTTGTTGAAACACCATTTCGTGAATATGTGCAAAGAATGATGGAAAGTGAAAAAAATTTGGGTATAATGATTTTGGAAATAAAAAAATGATAAACGATACAATTATTAAAATGGATATGGGCGCGGCCATTGGTGATACGTCGGATGGTGCGGCCGTTTTATGCTTGGGCATTGAATCTTCGTGTGATGAAACCAGTGCGGCAATCGTCGATTCAAACCGAAATATACTTTCACATATAATTTATTCGCAAATCCCGGAACACCAAAAATATGGTGGTGTGGTGCCGGAATTGGCGGCGCGTGCGCATATATTGGCCATTGATGAAGTGATTGGTTTGGCGCTTTCGCGGGCGGGAAAACGATTGGATGATATCGATGTTATTGCGGCGACCGCGGGGCCGGGTCTGATTGGTGGCGTCTTGGTCGGCTGGATGGCGGCAACCGGCATGGCCCAGGCAACCGGCAAACCACTGGTTGCGGTGAATCATTTGGAAGGTCACGCATTGGTGCCCCGCCTTTGCGCCACAACCGCGGATGATAGCAAAGCAAATGTCGATGTAGAATTTCCGTATTTACTAATGCTTGCGTCTGGGGGACATTGTCAGATTTTATTGGTGCGTGGTGTTGGGCAATATGAATTGATTGGGCAAACTTTGGATGATAGCGCGGGCGAAGCGTTTGACAAAGTTGCAAAAATGTTGGGTCTGGGGTATCCCGGCGGCCCGATTGTGGATGCGCATGCAAAACTGGGTAATCCACGGGCGTTTGATTTTCCGCGACCACTGACCGACAAACCGGGATGTGATTTTTCATTTAGTGGTATTAAAACCGCGGCGCGCGCAATGTTGGCCAAACATGAAGTCCCCTATTCTGACGAATTTATAAATGATTTCTGTGCATCGTTTCAGGCGTCTGTCGTTGATTGTATTATAAATCGTTTGAACAACGCGATGAAGACGGATGTCGTTCGGGCGTGCGCGCCAAGGACACTGGTGGTTGCGGGTGGCGTTGCGAAAAATAGCGCGATACGCGCGGCGATGGAAGAATTGGCGCGTCGCCACAATATGATTTTTGCCGCGCCGCCGATGAACCTGTGTACCGATAATGGCGCAATGATTGCGTGGGCGGGAATTGAAAACTATCGTGTGGGCAAAATTGTTCGTGAACCAATCGCCCCGCGCCCGCGTTGGCCACTTACGGAATTATAGGGGGGCAAAATGCAAAAACCGGAACCTTTTGTTAAACCCGATACGATTTTTTCCGTGACTGATGCGTCGGCGTTGCTTAAAAATGTTGTTGAAACGGCGTTCCCGGTTATAAAGATTCGTGGGGAACTGTCGCAAATTACGCGTGCAACATCGGGACACATGTATATGACGATAAAGGATTCCGGTGCCGCGATGTCCGTAATTATTTGGCGCGGAACACCCGTGAATTTCGCGTTATCCGATGGACTAGAGGTTATAATTACCGGGCGGCTTACCACATATCCGGCGCGTAGTAATTATCAGATTGTGGCTTCCAGTATCGAAATGGCGGGTGTTGGTGCAATCCTTAAAATGTTGGAAGAACGGAAACAGAAATTGGCGGCCGAGGGGTTATTTGACATATCACGTAAAAAGCCATTGCCAAAATTACCAACGACAATCGGCGTGGTCACCAGTCCGACCGGTGCCGCGTTCCAAGATATTCAAAATAGACTTCGCGAACGATTTCCGGTGCATGTAATTTTATACCCTGCAACCGTCCAAGGTGCCACCGCCGCGGCTGAGGTTGCCGCCGGTGTTGAATATTTTAACCGCGCAAAAAATGTCGATGTTATAATTGTTGCGCGTGGCGGTGGGGCATTGGAAGATTTGTTGCCGTTTTCCGAAGAAATTGTTGTGCGTGCGGTTGCAAACAGTAAAATTCCGGTTATAACGGGCGTTGGACATGAACCGGATTGGATGCTTGTTGATTTTGCGGCGGACCACCGCGCGCCCACCCCAACCGGTGCGGCCGAAGCCGTTGTTCCAACAAAAACATCATTGATTCAGGATCTTGAAAACATGTTCCATCGGTTGTCGGTTGGTTTTGCCACGAAATTTCAGAACCTTAGACAGAAAATCGAAAATATAAATATAAAAAGTCCGCGGCAAATGGTTATGGAACGTACACAAAGACTCGACGATATTACGCGGACACTGGGCGTTATAATAAATGCGAAAATGACAGACGCAAAACATAAAATGGAAATTGTTGCGCGCGCACCCGATATAATGAATAACAAAATGCTAAATTTAAGACGCGGTTTGGAACACAATGGACAAATGCTAAACTCATTGGGGTATAAAAATGTCTTGGCGCGCGGATATGCAATCGCGCGGGCGACAGATGGCGCGATTATATCAAGCGCAGCAGCGCCATCCAAAATCGCATCGGTTGAATTTGCAGATGGGGTTGTGACTATTTAATTAATGTTTTTGCGGTGGCGATTGATTCAGGGGTTATTTTCGCGCCACTGATTATTCGTGCAATTTCGTTTAATCTTTCATCGCCCGTAATTTCACGGACAGTTGTCGTGGTTGTTTCGCCGTTTGTTGTTTTTTCAATCTTGAAATGCCGGTCGGCAAAGCCCGCAACCTGGGCTGAATGGGTTATAACAAGCGCTTGTGAATTTTGGGCAAGACGGTTCAGGCGATTGCCGACGGCACTTGCGGTAGCACCACTGATGCCGGTATCAACCTCGTCAAAAACAAATGTGTGCGAAGAATCGTTGTCCGCCAAAACCACCCGCATGGCAAGCATTAGACGCGCAAGTTCGCCACCCGATGCCGCGCGGTGTAATGGTGCAAACGGCATTCCGGGATTGGTCTTTATCATAAACAAAACATCGTCCCCGCCCGTCGCTGATGGTTCGCGTGGTGTGATTTCAACATTAAAATCCGCGTTTCCAAGTTTCAAATCGGGCAATTCCGATAACAGACGCGTGCGTAATTCGGTCGCCGCGTATCTGCGTTTTTCGGTAAGTTCATGCGCCGCCAATTGGTATGCGTCGTGTGTGCGCGCAACAATTGACTTTAACCTTTTTAATTCGTCATCTGAATTAGTTATCGTATTTAACTGTGATTCCATTTCAATCAATTTTTGTGGCAAATCATCGGCCGCAACATGATGCTTGCGTGCCGCCGCGCGAATTGCAAAAAGTCGTTCTTCGATTGAATCGACCGTATCGGTATCAATTTCGTTTGGTGCAATTTGCGCGGATACGCGCGCAACAATTTCCGCCGCGTTATATAACGCATCTATTTGTTCCGAATACGGATTTGTTTCGCCCCGCACACGTTCCAAGATATGCGCCACCGTAAAAATCTGTGCATCCAATGTGTCGCCGCCGCGCCCCATTGCCGCAACCGCGTCCGCCAGAATCGCCGCGTTCTTTTCGGCATTTATCATATCGGCGCGTTTTGTAGCAAGTTCGCTTTCTTCACCAATGCGCACATTTAATGCCCGCAATTCCGCGATGTTATGTTCAAGATATTCTTGTTCCGTCGCATTTTTATCGAGGAAATTTTGGACTTCTTGTAATTTTTTTGTTGCCGCGTGGTATTCATTATATGTTTGGCGGGTCCGCATTAAAATTGTTGCAAATCCATCAATGTTTTTTATCGCAAAATTATCAAGTGCCATGCGGTGTGTTGTCGGATCAAGCAGCGTATGATTTGCAAATTGTCCATGAATTTCAACCAACAAATCCCCAACGGATTTAAGAACACGCACCGACACGGGCGTGTCATTTATCCACGCGCGACTTTTGCCGTCCGCGCCAAGTGTTCGGCGCAAAATAATTGTATCGTCATGTTCGATTTCCATTTCGTCCAAGATTGTTGCCGCGGCCGCGGGGCATGAATCAAATTCCGCCGTGACCGATGCCATGTCCGCGCCGTGTCGCACAAGCCCAACATCCGATCGCGCCCCAAGCGCAAGCGATAACGCATCAAGCAATATACTTTTCCCGGCGCCCGTTTCGCCGGTCAATATATTCAACCCCGAACCAAATTCAAGATTTAGTTTGTCAATAAGAACAATGTTAGAAATCGTTAAATGCGTCAACATATCAATGTAATAATACCCCTTTATATTACATTTTCCAGTGTAAAATCGTTTAACCAAAGTATTTTACATTTGATATTAAACATCGGAAAAATTTCCTTTAACAATTTATAGTATTCCGTTAATTGCACACGATATTTTTCATAATACCGTTTTTTATCAATATCTGTTTTATAATCTAAAACAATAACGGTTTTTGCGTTTTCGTTTACATATAACCTGTCTATGCGGCGACTTAGGAACGTGCCGTCAACATATCCGGCCAATGGCACTTCGGCACGCGAAAGTGGTCCCATAATTTCACATAATTCCATATTGCTTTTTATTTTTGAAATTATATCCGCTGGGCCAACAAAATCACCATCACAAAATTTAATCTTTGCCATTTGTGCATGCATGTCCGTCCCCGCATGCGTTGCGAATTCTTTTGATTCTAGGTCATGTATAATTTTGTGTAATTTAGTTTGCTTCATTTGAAATCCTTATTATGCCATCCGTCACCCCAACCTTGTCCGACAAAGTTTTCCATAACATATTATGCCACGAAAGTTCGGGTGCATTTGTGTTTGATGAAAACCCGTATATATAAAGTTCATCACGCGCACGCGTCATCGCAACATAGAGTAATCGAAAGTTTTCTTCGGTCATCGTGCGGGTGGTACGTGATTTGATTTCTTCAAATTCGGGGCTGTATTCTTTTGGCGCATGCGCCGTCCAAACCCAAACCGGCAAATCGTCCGCATCACCCCTTAAATCATATAATGACACCGGGCGCGGCATTGATACAGTATCAATTAAAAACACAACACGTGATTGCAAACCCTTGCTGCCATGCACGGTCACAATTCGAACACCGTTGTTTGTATCCATATCGCGTTTTATCTCACTTGCCCCCGTTATAAACCATTTAATAAAGTGCCGTAATGTTCCCGGACGTGTTCTTTCATAAGACAAACAAATTGTCATAAATTCTTCCAATGGGTCAAGTATATGTTCGCCCAACGCCGCAACCATTTCTTCGCGCATATTATAATGATTCAAAACATAACTAAAAAACGTATATGGGCCGGACACTGCATAAACCCGAATAAAATCCGAAAGAATTTCAAATGTACCTTGGTGCAAATCTGCAAGCAAATCAAAAACAGGCGTGTCTTTATTTCGGTTTGCACACAATTTATAAATATCATCTTCAGAAAATCTAAACATTGGACTTTTTAGAACACAACACAAACTATAATCATCTTTTGTATCCATACAAAACCGCAACAGATTCATTAAATCTTTGATAACTGGGAATTCGGGCAAAACAATCCTATCGCTGCCCGCGACCGGTATTCCGCGTTGTTTAAGTGCAAAAGTCATCGGCGCGGCCAGCGGTGCACGTTGACGCACCAAAATCATAAAGTCGTTTGGTTTATATTTTCCGCCTGCCACAAGTGTGGCGATTTTGTCGGCAATATCGGCAACATAATTTTTACGAACACGGTCAGACGAAAGTTCGGAATTTCGCGCAGAAATTATTTCGTGTATTTCAACCGTGCCATGCACACCAACACGAAAGCATTTGTGCGGATTGTTTGTAAACCCTGTTTCGCGCGCAACATTTTCGTCACTGAAAAACATATCAACCGTTTGCAAAATGGGTTCCGTGGAACGAAAACTTTGCGTAAGCGGAACATCCATAATTTCACGAACGCTATTTTTTATATATTTTGATATTTCTTGTTTGCTTTTTATAAACGCGTTTGCATCGGCACCTTGAAAACCATAGATAGATTGTTTTGTGTCACCAACCACAAACAACGAATGCGGCATATCGGACGTATCGCCTTCGGCGAAAAAGTCCCCAACCAACATTTGCAAAATTTCCCACTGGGCGGGGCCGGTATCTTGGGCTTCGTCAACCAAAATGTGCGACAACGATAAATCAAGGACCGACAAAATCCAACCCATTGTTTCGGGATTTGAAAACAAACGATGTGTGTATAAAATCAAATCTTCAAAATCAAGGACATTTTGTGCGCGTTTTAATTCCATATATTTTTTTGCAAACGCCGCCGACAAATCAAACAGCGCAATCGAATCATAATATATTTTTTCGTTGATGCGTCGAACATTTAATTCAAAAACCCGCCGGCCCTCTTCGGACAAAAACGGATAATTTAGACCGGTTTTTATTGGTGTGCCTTCATTGGTTAGGTATGCATGTTTATATTGCTCAAAATCTATTGTCTGATTAATATATTGTTCGGTCAAAGTTATCAGGTTTCTAAGTTTGGTTCCTATTTTCTTTTCGGCCCTGGCATTGGTCAAAATTTCTTGCAGTTTTTCATCTGGGACATCGGGGGTATCGCCAAGTTTTATATTGAATAAATTTAGATTTTTTTTAATCGTATCAATGAAATAATTCCTATATTTAACAAAATCTGTTATCATAAAAAAGTTTTTACATTGTTGTTCAAGATGTTTTAATAAATCATCAATTTTATGTTCCGATATTGTTCCAACCAGGTAATCAAAAGCATCTTTGACATTTGCATCGTTGTACGAAGAATTTATAAGTTTATCGAGTGCATCATGCAACAACACCCTTTGCGGCGCATCCGATATAAGTGACCACGATGGGGCAAGCCCCGCCTCGGTCGGGAAACGGTGCAGGATTTCTTCGCAGAAACCATGAATCGTTTTTATTTTAAGCAAATCCGGGTTATCAATATACTTAAAAAACACCGCCCGCGCATGTGCCAAATCATCATCGGTTGGTGTTTTATTTTTTGAAACCCCAACCAATAATTCACGCAATTCGTCGTCATTCGCCATTGCCCAATTTCGCAATGCACCAAGTATGCGCCCACGCATTTCGCCCGCCGCCGCATTGGTATAGGTAAGACACAGAATACCGAAATTTGGCGCATTATCGCGAAACAAAATACGCAATAAACGTTCAATCAAAACACTTGTTTTCCCGGTGCCGGCGTTCGCCTGGACCCAAACATTACGTGTTGGTTCTGCGGCGAATTCTTGTTCGGGTGAAAGCGGGTCTTTTTTTATCATTTATATCCTTGCTTTATTGTTTAAATTTTATTATAAATAAGACCGAACTGCAAGGAATAATAAAATTTCACATTATTGGGGGGAAAAATGACTTTGATTGATATATGGATTATGGTTGGTTCGGTGATTGGGGCATTGCTTGTTGGTGTATTGATTGCACTGTTCTTTATTTCCCGCCGGTCGCAACGCGTGATGCAATCCATGCTTGATATTATAACCGCGCCTGATCGTGCCAAGGTTGTTGATGCGTCGCGTGTTTTGCAAACGATAATGGCGGACGAAATTGCAAAAATATCCGGGTGTTTTGCCGAAATTCGCGACACATTAAAATCACAAATTGGTGTGGCGGAAAAATTACGCGGTGAACTTGCATCGCGTAACGAGGCATTGGTTAATATCGCAAATGATGCGGTTATGCGTGTTTCGCAAATGACCGACCGGGTTGATAATACGGTGACCGGGTTGCGTGGTGTCGTTGATTCTGACGCGTGGGGCGATGTTGCAAATGCAACCGATCGGTTTGCCGCAACGGTTGGTGAAACACTTACAAAAATTACCGCAACGACCAAAGATTCATCCGACAAAATTGCGATGATTGATGAAAAGATTGCAAATTGGACCGAAAACACAACAAATCTTGCAAACGGGTTAAACGGTGCAATTGATACGGCGACGGAAAAATTTCAACAAATGACGAATGAATCCGATGGAATGAAAAATGAAATTTCTGAATTAGCAAAAAGTGCGGTCGAAGGTTTTGGAAATATCAAGACGGCCGCCACAAATTATGAAGGTGTTATGAATAATAATAACAAGATATTGAACGCATATTTGACGAAACTTGAAACATTTGATAGGCAAAGCAAAAAGCAATTAACAAGCCAGATGAACACACTTACCAACACTGCGAACATTGTCGGGGCCCAGGTTATGTTGACTGAATCTTCGGTTGAAAAACAATTACGAAAACTTACCGAAATTGTTGAAACGGTTATCAAAAGTGCAACCGAAACCGAAAGTTCTGTGCGTGGAATATCCAGTGAACTGTCCGGTCTTACCAATCATTTTGAAACAGAGATTAAAGAATTTGCGACCGATGTTGTTTCCGAATTACAAACAGTGTCGGGTGTTGCAAATACGACACTAAAAGATACCAAGGCCGCGGCCGGTGCGTTTTCTGAATCGGTTAAATCCATGGCGACGGGTGTGCGCGAAACACTTATCGAAATGAATGCGGCGCATACGCAATTGTCTGGTCAATCCGAAGGACTTATCAAAATGTCGGTGGATACGACCGCACAGTTAAAGCCGTTATCTGAACTTATTGAAAAATATTATGCCACCCTGCCCGCGTTGGCGCAAAGTTCGGATGATGCGGGAATGCGCCTTGGGGCGATTGTTGCGGAATTAGATAAAAAGATTTCGGATATGCGCGATACGGTGGCGGGTGCAACGGAATCTGTTTCTGAATCTGCAACAAAACTTGATACATTGGCGGGTCAATCGCGTCAACAGATGATTGATTTAATGTCTGATTACGCCAAGGCCGTTGATACGATGCAGACACTCAACAAACAAATGGCGGTTGCACGCGCCGCCGCCCCGATGGAGGCGATTAGTACCGCGACCAAGGGCAACCCCATGCCCCGCGCAAGCAGCCATGATTTTTTGGCCCAGTCAACGCGTGAATTTGACAAAATGTATGAACAAATGATCGACCTTACCCGCGCGATGGGCAACGATATTCCGGATGTTGTTTGGAAAAAGTATCATGATGGCGACAAAACGATTTTTGCAAAATGGATGGCCAAGGTTGTAAAGGCCGCAAATAAAAAACAAATTCGCGATTTGTTAAAGGCGGATTCCGTATTCCGTTCACAGGCCACACAATTCGTGCGTGCATTCGACCGCATTATTACCGCGGCAAAACAAACAGATACGGCGGACAAACTGACCGCCGCACTGATGAAAACCGATTTAGGAATTATATATTCCGCCCTTTCGGTCCAGGTTTAACGCTATCCGTGACGCTGTTGCGTTTCGTGTTCCTTTTGATGCATAAGTTTCATAAGCTCATAATCTGAATATAGTGCACCAATATATCGAACCAGGTCTGGGTCATAATTGTTGCAACGTGGTTGTAATATAAAATCAGGTTTGTGTCCCAACGATTTGAAAATATCAAAAATATTGCATGTATTTTGTGTGCGAACCTTTTCATCATCCGGCATATTTGCACGTTTTTTAATGATATCGTCGTCAACAGGCGGGACAAACCAGGCGGTTTTAATATTATAATCAGATGCGAACTTTTGGGCATTAATCCAATCTATCATTTGTTGTGCATAATGCGGTTCAATAACATCATAAATCAAATTTTCGCCAATATGATTGAGAATTTCAAATTCCGGGACCCCATAAAGCCATTTGGGTTTACCAGATTCCGCTGTCCATAAATCTTGATTGACCCAAAGTTTTGTTACCAATTTTTCGGAATTAAATTTAGTTTCATCCACAAAAAAATATTTTTCACCTTCTTTCTCTTCTTTGCGTTTTGTGCGCGTTGTATATGAACGCAGGTTATAAAACAAACCATCGGGTAAATTATTAATCCATGTTGTTTTACCAGAACCAGATTCACCAATACAGCAAAGTAATAATCTTTTCATATTTTTCTCCTTTGGTTAAAAAAAACGGTCACCAAAAAGGTGACCGTGGTTATCAATCTTCCAAAAAGCTGCGTAGTTTGCGCGCCCGCGTTGGGTGCTTTAACTTATTCAGTGCCTTTTGTTCAATCTGTCTTATACGTTCGCGTGTAACCCCGATATATTCACCAACCTCTTCCAAGGTGCTGGTTTTATTCGTACTCATCCCGAAACGTTGACGCAGGACGGTTTCTTCCTTGGGGTCCAATTCAGACAAAATCTGTGTCACAATTTTACGCAGATTCTTTTGCGCCGCCGAAGTGAACGGATTTTTCGCCGTTTCGTCCGCAATTATTTCCATACGCGAACTATCGTCTTCGGTACCGACGGGGGCCTCCAAAGAAATTGGACGGACATTGACCTTCATTGCCTTGTGAATTTTGTCCACCGGCAAATATATTATTTTGGATAATTCTTCGGCGGTGGGTTGACGGCCGTATTTATGCATAAATTGGCGCGATGCGCGTTGAATTTTATGTATGTTATCAATCATATGCACTGGGATACGAATTGTGCGTGCCTGGTCCGCGATGCTGCGCAGTATCGCCTGTTGAATCCAATTGGTGGCATAGGTTGAAAATTTATTGCCCAAACGATAATCGAATTTATCAACCGCCTTCATAAGTCCGATATTGCCGTCTTGAACCAAATCGGAAAAATCAAGCCCCAAGCCCCTATTACTGCTCTTTTTTGCAAATTTTATAACAAGACGCAAATTCGCCTCTATCATTTCGCGTTTTGCACGTGCGGCCTCGGTCTGGCCACGGCGAACAAGTTCGACAACCTTTTTATATTCGGCGGTCGGTTGCCCGGTTTCATCGGCGATTGCGGTTATTTCAGATTGAATTTTTAATATATCGTCGCCATGCTTTTTTGCAAAATTGACCCAATTTTGGTTTTTATGCTTTAACAGTTTTTTTACCCAGTTGCGATTCAATTCGTTGCCAATATATTCGGCCAAGAAATCTTCACGTTTAATCTTGTTCGCAAGCGCAAGACGCAACAGTTTCCCTTCTAGTCCCATTAGCAACTGGTCGCGTTCGGTAAGACGGTCCATAATTTCCGCGATACGGTCATCGTTCATGCGAATCTTGCTAACACTTTCAAAGAGTGTAAGGCGCATTTTGTTGTATTTTGTTTCCAATTCTTCGTCCGGTTTCGACGAAGTCAGCAATTTTTCCATACGCATCGCCTGCAATTTTTGCATACTGTTAAATGTGCGTTTTATTTTTGCAAACAATTCGGTAATTGTCGGCATCAGTGCTTCTTCCATAACCGGAATTGGCACGCCGGATGTACTGCGCGGGCTATCATCGCGCTTTATCTCTTCGTCATCTTCGTCTTCTTCACTCTCGTCATCCATATCGTCTTCAACGGATGGTTCGGTTAAATCTTCGAAATCTTCATCGGAAAGGTCATCAACCTGCTCTACACCCTTGGACTTTAATGTTTCGGAAAGCGCCGCCACCGATTTTTGTTCGGATTCACTGGAATACATCGCTTCGAGATTTATTATATAGCGCAAACGAACGTCTTCGTTCAATAATTGTTGATACCAATCAAGCATCGCCTGAATTGTCATTGGGCTTTCGCAAAGGCCATAAATCATTAAACGGGATGCGGCCTCTATGCGTTGGGCGATTGCAACCTCGCCCGCGGCGGTTAGTAATTGCACCGTGCCGATTTGTTTTAAATATGATTGGACGGAATCTTGGACACCCAAAACAAGTGTGCCGGTTTGACTACGTTCCAATTGCTTGGCATAATGTTCGTAATCTTCATCGTTATCCACCTGTTCCGCATCATTATTTAGCAAATTGCGATATTTTTCCGCATTTTCGTCGGAATCGTCATCATAATACCGTTCTATATCCTTTTGATAATTACCGGTCTCTAAAACCTCTAGTCCCAAGTCCTGTTTAAAGAAATCAAGGACTTCTTGGTGTTCTTCTTCGGGAATTTCATCAGAACCGCAGGCGGCATTAAAATCCATTTGTGACAAATACCCGTTTTCCATCGAAGAAACCGCAAGTTTTTGCAGATTTTCCGGCAACGAATCAACCAATAACCTTGTTGCATCATCAAGTTTTTTGGACATAAAAAACCCTTATGATTTTTTAATTTATTTCTTTTTCTTGGTTTTTGTGGCCTTTGCGCTTTCCTTGGCGGCCTTGGCAATCGCATCGTGCAACGCAGATTCAGAAACAAGCCCCAACACAATCGGGCTTTGAATTTGAATTTCCGTATAACTTTTATGCGTTTTATTACGGACAGATGCAACCGTGTTGTTCGTACTGCGCATAAGGCGGGCAATTTGTCCATCGGTCAATTCAGGGCAATTTTTCAAAATCCACAAAATTCCCCCAAGACGGTTTTGGCGCAAAATCTTTGGCGTATAACCAATTCCCTTTTTGTTTTGGGCATTTTGCGCACGAACAATGCTTTCTTGAAGTGTAAGACGCGCCGTCGGGTCAGATTCGCAAAGTGCAATATCTTCGCGTGTGACCTGACCATTTAAAATGGGATTCAGACCTTGAATCTTTTGGGTTTCGGCATCGGCGATGTTTTTAACCTCTAACTCATGCAGGCCGCAAAAGTCGGCAATCTGTTCAAAGGTCAGTGCGGTGTTTTCAATCAACCACAACGCAGTAGATTTCGGCATATACGGGTAATTCATAGGGTATCCTCTTTGTATTCTGTGACTAAATATAGCACAACCGGCACCATATTCAAGCGGTTTTTTGTAAAAAATTTTTAGAGTTTTACATCCCAAACGGTTCCAGTGGGGGTATCGCGAATACTTAACCCCATTGCTAGTAATTCATCGCGCACCGCGTCCGAACGCGCAAAGTCGCGTTCCTGTTTCGCGCGCGCGCGTTCGGCAATACGTTCGTTTATGAAATCTTCGCTTATGTCTTTGGCACGCAAAAATTCCATTTTTGTATCAGCCACATATTTTGTCGCATCCTGT
Source organism: uncultured Pseudomonadota bacterium (assembly GCA_902787305.1). GTDB lineage: Bacteria > Pseudomonadota > Alphaproteobacteria > Rs-D84 > Rs-D84 > Enterousia. The sequence continues at coordinate 75,615 of CADAFS010000002.1, forward strand.
TGCAAGATATTCAGCACCCCGAACAATTTCACAATATGTTCACCGATTGCATTCAAATCGTATGTTGGTTGTGGTTTGCGCAATTCGGCATCAATAAAATCAAACCACCCGAACGCATTCGCGATAAGGTGCGATGTATTAAAATTGTCGTCCATCGCGCTTTCAAATTCCGCTGTGATTTCGGCAATTTTTTGTGCCGTTTTTGTGTCATCAACCTTTGATTTATCCGCGTCTTTTGCGGCGGCAAGTGTTGAATACATACGGTAAACGTGCCTGTGCGCCACTGGGAAAAAGTCATCCGTTATATCAATATCGTTTGAATATGTATTTCGGAGTAATGCAAACCTTATTGTGTCGGCATCATATTGTGCCAACATATCACGCAATAATATGCCGTTTCCCAATGATTTGCTCATTTTTTGACCGTTTATCTTTACCAATCCGCAATGTACCCAATATTTTGCGAACGGTTTGCCGGTCACAGATTCCGTTTGGGCGATTTCGTTTTCGTGGTGCGGGAAAATCAAATCGCGACCGCCACCGTGAATATCAATCTGTTCCCCGAGGAAACGCATGTTCATCGCACTGCATTCAATATGCCAACCGGGGCGCCCGCGCCCCCACGGCGATTCCCAGTAAATTTCCCCGGGCTTTGCCGATTTCCACAATGCAAAATCAAGTTCATTTTGCTTACCCGGTTCAGTGTCTTTACGCACCGCAATTTCATTTTTATCCAAATTTATGTGTGACAATTTTCCGTATCCCGGAAAAGTGTCCAATTTGAAATATACATCACCGGTATCGGCAACATATGCATGACCGCCATCTATCAATTTTTTGATAAATTCTATGATGTCGTCAATACACCGTGTTGCGCGTGCCATAACGGTTGGCCGATTATTACCCAATGCATCCATTTGCGCATCGGTTGTGACAATATGTTCTTCGGCAAACTGCATCGGGTCCACACCGATGGCGTTGGCATTTTTAATTATATTATCATCAACATCGGTATAATTACGAACATATGTCACATCATAACCCCGATATGCCAAATAGCGGGTTATTACATCAAAAACCACCGATTGGTAGGCGTGCCCAACATGTGCATCGCCGGAAACAGTAATTCCACAGGCATACATTTTAACCGCCCCCGGGGTCAGTGGGACAAATTCTTCCTTTTGCCGTGACATAACATTATAAATTCGAAGTGACATAATATAAAACCTTTCGTTGTCCGTATATCATATAACAATAAATAATTTTTTGCAACCGTATAAAAAATACTTTGAAAATCTGTTGATATTTGTTAAAATTCCTAAAAAGGAGCCTGTATTATGAATCGTAAAAAATTATTTCTTGGGGGGGTGATTGCATTATTGTGTGTCGGTGGCGCATCGTATTGGCGGTATTCAGAATCGCGTTTGAACAAGATGATTGGTCAAATGATAATGACCGGATTCCATGGTGACGGTGTGGGTGAAAATGCCGAAGGCTTTGCCGCAATTGAAAATCAGGTTAAAAGTGGCCATGTCGGTGGCATTATATTGTTTGATGTCGATGTTTCCGGCCTTGTTGCCCAAGGTATGACCATACCAGAGGCGAAAAAACATATCTTTTCTTCGAATATTAAAAATATGGACCAGGTTAAACAATTGACGACGCACCTGCAATCGATTGCGCCAGAACCGTTGCTTGTTGCGGTTGATCAAGAAGGTGGCAATATTCAACGCCTTAAACCGGAACACGGTTTTGCACCAATTCCGTCGGCCAAGGAACTTGGGACGGGTGATGCGGAAACAACATATAAAATCGCATATGATTTAGGCATGCGTTTGGCGGATTTGGGAATCAATGTTGATTTTGCGCCGGTTCTGGACGTTGATGTAAATCCGGAATCGCCCGCGATTGGGGCCTTGGCGCGCAGTTTTTCGTCCGATCCGGCGATTGTCACGGAACATGGACGCGCGTTTGCGGCCGGTTTAAATGATGCCGGTATTATCAGTTCGGACAAGCACTTTCCCGGTCATGGTAGTGCAGGTGGGGATTCACATAACGGGCTTACAGATGTGTCGAAGACGTGGCAACCCTATGAATTGGAACCGTATAAGAAGTTGTTAAAAGACGCGTCACCTTGCGCAACGGTGATGGTGGCACATGTTGTCAACCAGAATATTGACACCCTGCCCGCGTCGCCGTCGGCAAAGACGATTCAAATGATACGCGACATGGGTTTTGGTGGCGTGATTGTTTCGGATGATATGGACATGGGCGCAATTGTCGAACAATTTGGTTTTGAAGAAGCAATCGAAAAAGCACTAAATACCGGAAATGATATTCTGATATTTGGGAATAATTTAAGTTATGATAAAAATAAGGGCGAAAAAGTTCATAAAACCATACGAAAACTTGTTCGCGAAGGTAAAGTAAAAAAATCGCGAATCAAAGAATCTTATAAACGTATTATGGAAATGAAAAAGTGCCTTGAAAAACAAGACCGTGTTAAGTAAACGTTGATTTTCCTAATCTCTTAATTTTCTGTGTCATCCGAAAGCGGATGGCACTTTTCATATATATTCATAATTTCGGACATATTTACCTTGGTATAAAGTTGTGTTGTGGAAAGTGATGAATGCCCAAGTAATTCTTGCAAACTGCGCAAATCCGCCCCGTCCGACAATAGTGCCGTTGCAAATGTATGGCGCAACGCGTGTGGCGTGACATAATCCGGCAATTGCAGAAACGCACGCACTTTTTCGATAACCTTTTCCGCCATACGCGCCGACATAGGCAGACCCCGCACACTGCGGAATAATTCATCGTTCGCCGCGTTCCCGAACGGGCGCAACGCAATATATTTTTCAATCGCACGATTGACGGCGGGAAGTACCGGCACAATTCGTTCCTTGGAACCCTTGCCCATAATGCGCAACGCGCCGGGGGCGCCGGCGATGTCGCAATTCTTTAAAGATAACGCCTCTGATATACGCAGGCCGCACCCGAACAGTAATGTCACCAATGCCCAATCGCGCGCGGCAATCCATGGTTCGTTTTCATCGATTGCGTTTATCGCGCCATGCATATCGTCAACGTCCGACGGTTCAATTGCCTTGGATAATTTTTTGGGGATTTTGGGTGAAGATATTAAATCAATCGCTTCGTTTTTTATGCCGTGATATTTGGCGATGTACTTAAATAACCCGCGCACCGATGACAACGCCCGCGCCGTCGATTTGAACGAAAGTTCGCGCCGTTGCCGGTCGGCAAGCCACGAACGAAATGCGATTGTGTCGATTGTTGCAAAATCGCCACGCGCGGGTGCCGCACCCGAAAAACGCGTCATAAATTCCATAAAATCCGCAATATCCGACCGGTACGCAATCGCCGTGTGCGCTGAATAATTCTTTGTCGCGGTCAGGTATTCAATAAATTCGTCGATTATATCCTGCATATCTTATTTTATTTCAAAGATTGCGGAAACGCGGACGGAAACATCGGTATCCTTGCCCGTTATTGCACCACCGGCATAGCCCGCGCCGGCGTCCATCGTCATCATTTCCGCCTTGGCCAATCTAAAATTTGCGGTTGGTGCGGTATATGTGCCACCATTTGTATAAGATACCGCAAGTAATTTGCCAGCCCGTTTTCCAACGCCCGCGGCAAGGCCGTTTGCGCGGTCACGCGCGTTTTCCACCGCGGTCCCAAGGCATGATTCCAAAACCGGTTTCATCGTTTCGGTGGATGTAAACATACGCAGGTTTGTCACAAAAACATCTTCGGCACCGGCAAATTTGTTCAGGACGGTTTCAATCGTGTCAATATCATTCGCCGACACGTCCAGTGCAATTGTCGTTTCAATTCCGATAAATTCAGATTTTTGTTTCGTGTGGTTCCATTCGGATTTTTCATATGAATTAAATTCACTGGTTTGCACCTTAACATCCAATGTTTTTAGAAACGCGTTCATTTCCGCAACCTTGGCCGATGCAATTTTCATAGATTTTGCCGCGGATTTATCCGTCACACTTACGCGCAGTGTTATCGCCGTCCTATCCTTTGGCACACTTGTCAGGCATTCGCCGTCAACACTAATTGTTCGGGGTTCCGCAAAACGGTCAATTGCAACCCAGCCCAACACCAACACGCACACGGCCGCAACCGCGCACCCAAGTAATTTATTATTCATTTTCTTTTCTCCTTTCTTTTTCATTTTATTTTTTCCCAAGTGTCACACGCCGAACGCGCGATAAAGTTTTGTCGGCAATTTTCCGCGCGATTTCCGCACCATTTGCCAGCGCCACATCCAATTCATCGCGGTGCGACATCAGGTATTCGTATTTTTCGCGCATTGGCGCCAACACCGAATCCATTTTTTCGAACAGCATTGTTTTCGCCGTGCCGTATCCCATGCCGCCCGCACGAAACATTTCGGCAAATTTTTCGGTTTCTGTCGCATCCGCAAAGTGCCGATAAAGTCCAAAAATCGTTGAAGTTTCTGGATCTTTTGGTTCCGCCGGTGTTTTGCTGTCGGTAATGATGCGCATTATTTTTTTCTTTAATTCCACCGAATTCGCCATAAGTGGAATTACATTATCATAAGATTTACTCATCTTCCGGCCATCAAGCCCCGGGATAATTCCCGCATCGGGGGAAATTTGCGCATCCGGCAATTTTAAAACATTACCATAAATCGTATTAAAGTGTCCGGCAATATCGCGCGCAAATTCAACATGCTGTTTCTGGTCCGCGCCGACAGGAACAACATCCGCCCCATAAAGCAATATATCCGCCGCCATCAAAATCGGGTAAGTATAAAGTCCCATATTTACACCGGCGTCCGCATCCGCGCCCGCCGCCGTATTACGGTCAACCGCCGCCTTGTACGAATGCGCGCGGTCCATAAGTCCCTTGGGCGTGACATTGGTAAGAATCGTCGACAATTCGCAAACCGCCGGCACATCCGATTGCCGAAACAGCAAGACATTATCCATATTTACCCCAATCGACATAATAATTGCGGCGATTTCATAGGTATGTTTGCGCACCAAATCGGCATCGTGCATAATGTTTAGCGCGTGCAAATCCGCGACAAAAACGATTGTCTTGTGCGTTGCCGAAATATCGCGAATTTGACGCAAGGCACCGATATAGTTGCCCAAATGCACCGTTCCGGTCGGCTTTATTCCTGTTAAAAATACTTTCGATTCAGACATTTTATAACCTGCTCTGCTTATTTGCGTTATTATAATCCATTTTTATGTAAAAAGCAACCAATCAACACAAAGCGGTGCCACGGGGCTTGATGTGAAGAAAACTACCCCGTCACGCTTCGCCCCCCCTTCACACAGTGAAGGAAACTACCCCACCGGCTTCGCCGGTCCCCCCCTTCACACGGCGAATCACCCACGCAAAACTTTGTTTTGCCTGGGGCCCGATGTGAAGGGGAACTAAAAATCCGCCGGGTGGCGGACTTTTGATTTTTTTCCAAATGATTCCAATATTACCGTGAATAAAATTCGACGACCAATTCAGGAAACATTTGAACCGGATACGGAACATCCGCAAATGCCGGAACACGTGTGAATGTCGCAACGAAATTCGCACTGTCCACATTGATATAATCCGGTGTATTACGTTCGCCAGATTCCAACGCCAACACGACCAACGGCATTTGTTTTGCCTTGTCACCAACCGTGATAACATCGCCAGGTTTAACCTGATATGACGCGATTTTCACGCGTTTGCCATTGACATAGATGTGCCCGTGGCTAACCAATTGACGTGCGGAAAAGACGGTCGGTGCAAACTTTGCGCGATACACAACCGCATCCAAACGGCGTTCCAATAACCCAATAAGGTTGTCCGGTGTGTCGCCCCGCATATTGTCGGCCTCCAGATAATACGCGCGGAATTTCTTTTCACCGACATTACCATAGTAATTTTTCAATGTCTGTTTCGCGCGCATCTGCTTTGCATAGTCGGTCATATTACCGCCACGCGATGTCGGCCCATGTTGACCCGGTTTGTATTTGCGTTTGTTAAACGGGGATTTTGCCTGGCCCCACAAATTAACGCCAAGGCTGCGTCCGATTTTAAGTTTACGGGTACTACGTTTTGCCCCACTTCTTGCCATAATTTAATCCTTTTGGTTTTTTTAACTGTGCCAAACATTTGACAGAAACCTTATCACACCGGGACCAAAACGCACCGATGCTTAATCAGTTCTGATTCTATTCAGCGGGCACATAGTAAACCATTTTTTTTGAAAAAGCAAGAAAATAGTGGGAAGTGTTAGTGTAAGTGGTTAGTGAGCGGGGCAATTGCACGATTATTCCAGAATCCACTTATCACTTACACTAACCACTTACACTATCTCAACATCTTGTAAATAAAGTTTATTGGCACGATTAGCAATGCCAGGCCGGCGGTGGTCAACCATTGTACCGGGGTTAGTGGTTCAAGTGACAAAACATTACCGCCGAACGTCACACATGCATAAAGACCGGCAAAAACAACAAATGTCACAATCAAAAACATTGGATTTTTGGATAGGCCTGAAAATATATCAAAACCACGCACCCGAACACAGAATCCATTTAGCATTGCCATAATTATTATCAACGCAAACCGGGCGGACATGGCCGCATCGCCAAAAATTGCAACAAATGGTTCGGCAAGGGTCAGTGTGAATATAAACACACCCGCAATTGTTGTCCATATAACCCCCGCGATTGTGTCGCCGGTAATAAGTTTTGCGTTTTTGCCCGCGGGTGGTTCGGTCATATATTCCGCGCGCGGTGGTTCGCCACCGAACGCAAGCGAATTCAAACTGTCGATTACAATGTTTATTATCAGTATCTGTACGGCCATCAATGCCTCTATACCGATAACCAGTGGGAACAAAATACTTATCGCCGCCAGTGTAAAGTTTATCGGCAATTGAAATCGCAAGAATCCCGTCACATTGTGCATAAATGTTCGGCCCATAAGGATACTGTTGCCAATGGAAACAAAGTTGTTGTCCGTGATTATGATATCACTTGCTTCCTTGCATACATCGGTGCTGTCGCCCATGGCGTATCCGACATCCGCACCCTTTAATGCCGGCGCATCGTTTGTACCATCGCCACACATACCGATACAAAGCCCCATTTCTTGGGCAATTTGAACAAGGCGTAATTTTGTATGTGGGGTTGCGCGCGCAATAACACGAATTTGTGGCAAAATGCGTTTGACCGCCGCGTCGGACATTTTATCAAATTCGGTTGCGGTTATGGCGATATCATCGTCACTTTGCAAAATTTTACTTTCGCGGGCGATAACACGCGCCGTTTCCAATATATCGCCCGTTATCATCATAACAGACACACCTGAACCCTGCAATTCCGTCACCATATCCGCAACACCGGGGCGCACATCGTCACGCAACGCGGAAACACCGATGAATACTAAATTGTTTGGCATTTCGCCCGATTTATGTGTTCCATCATAATATGCCGTTGCGATAACACGCATGGCACGCCGGGCATTAGACACAATAATTCGTCGCACCGTTGCCCGGTTTAATGGATGCGTTGCGCCGGTCGCATCAACATAAAACCGCGAATGTGCAAGGATAATTTCCGGCGCCGCCATGACATAGGTGCGCAGCCCCGACTTGGTTTTAACCGTTGTTGCGGAAAACTTGGTCGCACTATCGAATAGGGTTTTTGTTAAAACCTGGTTTTCGCGCTTTATGGTGGACACCATTTTATGATTTAATCCCAATGCACCAAACAGCGCGCGTTCCGTACTGTTGCCACCAACGATTTGCCCGCCCGCATCAAGCATGGCACGCCCATTTAAGACGATGTTATTCATCAACAATCGCACGGCCACGCCACCCGTATTTTGGTTAAACCAAATGTTTGTGCCATCGCCGGTATAATTTGCCACAGGTTGCATTTTCCCATACGTAATTGTGCCGGTTTTATCGGTGCAAAGTAATTGTATATTTCCCGCCTCTGGAATTTTATTCGGATTTTTCGCAAGCAAGTTTTCGCGTGTCATTTTGTGTGCGTTTTGGGCGGTTATGATTTCAATGATAAACGGCAAACCTTCGGGAACCGCCGCCACGAATATAGTAAGCCCCAATGTTATCGCATGCGCCACAGTAAGCACAAAATCGCCGAGTCCGTTAAATCCGTCCAAATACCAATGCATGACAACCATGATAACCGCAATACAAATCGCGCAAATTCCGCCAATTTGTCCAACAACGCCCGCCATTCGGTCAAGGCCACGTTGCAACGCCGTTTTTTCTTCGCCGATATCGGACAAGGTTTTTAATATCTTGGCATTTTCGGTATCCATTCCAACGCGTGTGACAATCATTGCGCCGCCGCCACCATGAACCGTCGTTCCGGCAAAGACATAGTTCGCGTTGGTATAATCGTTCGCTGTTATTGGGGCCGCACGATTATATTTGAAATTTGGGAGTGGGGATTTGTGAACCTCTTCACTTTCGCCATTTAGAACGGAATTATTTACCGAAATATGCCCGTGGACCAAGTATCCATCCGCCGGGATTCTTTCGCCGGCCTGGAGCAAAACTATATCGCCGACAACTATTTCGGTGCTGTCGATATTTCGGATTCGTCCGCCGCGGATAACATTGCACAAAAGCACCGATGCACGCCGCCGCAATTCAAGAGTGCTGTGTTGGCTGCGCAGATGGGTAATAACATTTACAATCGCAACAATAATGATAACGATGCCGATACCAATCGCCTCTATAATATCGCCATAGCCAAGCAGTGCAAGGCCGATGAACAAACCCGCCATTATAAGTAAAATTAGGTTTATTTTTGTCCGAAAGACATCGACCAAGAAATCCCATACACTTTTGACCCGCGGATCGGGCATGGTGTTCGATCCATATTTCTTGCGATTTTGCGCGACGGCCGCCAAAGATAACCCGTTTAGTGTCAAAAATCCCCCCTGCTTTCTGTGTCCGCATTTTATCGCATTTTTGCCCCCCGGGGCAAGGAGAATTTTTTGATTATTTACCCGTAATTTGCATAATTGATTGCAATATATGCCCATATTTGACGATTGGCGTTTCGTCGGGTGCGGTTAAAAAATCCGATTTATTGATACTAACCGAATTTATACCATTTGATGTTATTCGTGTTGCGGTTATTTCAGGGATTTTCCCCATAAATAAATCCATACAATCTTTGGCGCGCACGCGAACAACGGCGCCGACCTCCGTCGATTGAAAACAAAAATCTGTAAATCCGATTGGTAATTTATTTATATAAACATGGGCAAATGCACGGTCATGCCAATTTTTTTCATCTTTATCTTGGCGCCAGAATACGATTTGCAACGGAATCGCATTCGATGTATCCGTGTCGACGCCAATTTCTTCCATAATTTCACGCCGGAAAGCATCACGTACCGTTTCATCCGCCAAAACATGTCCCGATGCAGTCGTGTACAGTTTCCCAGAATCCGCACGTTCTTGAAAATATATATTACCGTCGTCGTCATACATCCAACAATGAACCGTTTTGTGCCAAAGTCCACGTTCATGCACAATTCCGCGCGATTCTGTACCAATTTTATTCATATATTCATCATAAACACCAAGATTTTCCATGTGTCACCCCTTTTCTCTCGAGACATGGTAATAAAATAGGCCAGATTTTGTAAATCAAAAAATCCACCATCCGGTGGATTTTTAAGATTTAATTCGCTGTCTTGATAAACAATAATCAACCGTAAACGCAAAAACTCTATTACACATATCCGTTTTTGCACGGTTGCTAATTGTTTATTCGCGGATTGTGTGCTGCACTATCGTTCGCACACATCCCATCATCTCCGCCGGTAAAATCAAAAATGATTTTTACAAAATTTACGTCCAGAATGAGTTTTTAAGTAAGATTCAAAATCTTTGGCTTTTTGTTCGTCATCAAATGCAAAATAATTTTTTATTTGCCACGGTCTATATTTATTTGTATGTATAGATTTTCCGGAATTATGTTCCGCTAATCTCTGTTTTACGTCAGTTGTAAAACCAATATAAAATGAATCCGGATTATTTATTGATTGTAAAATATAAACATAATACATATTTAACCCGTCTTTTTGTCTTGTTTTTTATAAAAAACTGCGACTAAAAAGCCGCGGCACTCCGTTTTGCTACACTTAAATCCGCTTAACCGCGGCTTTGCGTTAGTAAAGACGGGTGGCGGAGATGATGGGATTCGAACCCATGATACGGTTGCCCGTATACCACATTTCCAATGTGGCGCACTAGACCAACTATGCGACATCTCCGGATTTTTTAGATTTTATTTATTCTTCGTCGGATTCCTCGCCGTCACCCATAACATCTTCGGCGACCAATTCCGCCGCATCAACCGGTGCGTCACCAACCAATGTGTCTTCCAGTTCCGCATCAATATCGCGCAGTTCGGGGTTAACACTGCTAACCTCTAATGTTTCTTCGGCGTTTTCGATGGCCGGCGTTTCCTTATATGATTGCACGAATTCGTGGCGGATTCCCGCGATATCAAGTTTTCCACTTGCGATTTCGCGCAATGCCACAACCGTCGGTTTATCGCCGTCGCGTTCAACCACCGGCGCGGCCCCACCGTTCAGGTCGCGAACCCGCTGTGACGCAAGCATCCCCAGTTCATAGCGGCTTTCCACAAATGGTAATGTATCAGAATTAGTCGTGCGTGCCATATTCAATTCCTTTGTTGAAATGTATCATTAGCCACGCTATAATGATTCAAAAATGGTCAAAATGCAAGAAAAAAATATAAAAACTTTATCTTTTGGGTGCCGTCTTAACGCGATGGAATGCGAACGGATTGGCGGGATGTTGTCGCGCGCCGGCGTTTGCGCGGTGGTTGTGAATACCTGTGCCGTGACCGCAGAGGCCGAACGCCAATGTGGCCAGGCGGTGCGAAAAATCGCACGCGAAAATCCGGGTGCAATAATTTTTGTGACCGGGTGCGCCGCGACAAGGAATCCGGGACTGTTTGAAAAAATTCCGGGTGCGGCGGTTATTCCGAACGAAAAAAAGATGGATTTAGATGTTTATCTGGGTAAATTATCGCAAAAAAATCGCGGCAATTCGTGCCCGGAAATAACCGGTAATTTTGATACAGAAAACAAACTTTCCAAAAAGTTTATTCAGATTCAAAACGGATGCAATCACGATTGCACTTATTGTGTGACGCGACTGCTCCGTGGGCCGGCGGTGTCGTTCGAATATGATGAAATTTTGGCAAATGTGCGTGCGGCGACCGCGGATGGGTTTGGGGAAATTGTGCTAACCGGTGTGGATGCGGCATCTTATGTTCGGGTTTATGACGGGCGGCCATTTTTGATTTCAGATTTGTGCCGGCGGTTGTTAAAAGACGCACCGGAAATTGAACGGCTGCGCCTTTCGTCGGTGGACCCGGCGGTGCCGGCAATCCGCGATATTATCAAAATGATGAAAAGCGAACCCCGTTTTATGCCACATTTGCACCTTTCCATGCAGTCGGGGTCGGACACGATTTTGCACGCGATGCGGCGGCGACACACGGCGGACACGGTGCGCGATTTGGCGCGCCTTGCGAATGGAAGTGTTAGTTTTAGTTGGGATATAATCTGTGGTTTTCCAGGCGAAACGGAAGAATTATTTGCCGATACATTAGAATTGGCGCGCGAATTAAAACCAATAAGGATTCACGCATTTCCTTTTTCGCCCCGCCCCGGGACGGTGGCGGCGAATATGCCGAACCCGGTTCCACGCAATATCGCACGGGCGCGCGTTCATAAAATAACCGCCGTTGCGGATGAAAACTTGCGTGAGTTTATGGAACGTCAGGTCGGCAATATGTGCCGGGTTTTGGTTGAATCCGACAATATCGCACGCACACCGGATGATATCCCGATTAAAATTGGCGGTGCGCCCATCCCGCCCCGCACAATTTGCGATGTAAAGATTACCGGGATTGATGACGGGGTGTTAGTGGGCGGTCCGTCCCGTCACCGCAAAGCGGTGCCGAGGCCGCGACGGACTAACCACTTACATTAATCTGGGAAAATCCAGAGCCAGCAATAATCTTCATCACCCGGATGCGTGCCATCATGTGCAGGCTGGCCCGCGGGGGCGGGTTCGTATCCGCCGCATTCCTTTTTGCGTTGAACCCCAGACATAACCGCAATTTTGTCCGCATCGGTTGATGCATTATACGTTGTTGAACCATCGTATGTTGCGACACCATCACCCAACGCACCGGTGGTTGCGTCATACATCGCGACATTACCCGGCGTGCCGGTGGGCGCGGCATTTTGTATTTCCGTATGCAACGCACTATACACATCTTTCAGCAGTTCCAACGACACCAATGTGGCCTTGACTTGTGCCTCGGTAAGGCCTTGGCCACTTGCGAACGTGGCGGATGCCGTTGTGCCATCAATATAGTTCATAACCGCCTCTGCGCCGAATTTTTCGGTTAATGCCAAATTTTTGCCCGCGGTCGTGTAAACGCTTGACGGACTTCCGGAGCTGTTACCCAACACAACGGCTTGATTCCCTTTTGGTGCCTGAGATCCAGTTAATCTTGAGCTTAGAACATCTTGTTTGTCAAGCCGAATCGATTGCATCTCATATGATACAGAACGTACAGTCGGAACAAAATTATCCAAATACCCCGATTCTTCATCATCCGATAAATCCAGAAAATCATATGAATGTAAGCCCCCCAAATTTTGGTTTATACCCAAAACACCGATTTTGTTACCCAGTACCCCATCGGCATTGTTTGTGCCGGTTCCGTATGACACAAGTGCCGGAACATCGTAATCGATTTGTTCTTCGGGTTCATGAAATGTCACCAGGTCGGTTTCGATAATATCCTGTTTTGTATCGACATACGCCTTAGATGCCACGGTTTTCTTGTCCAATTCTGTTGGTTCCGCAAATGACGGCGTGGCGATAAAGAGTGCAACAAGTGCGGCAAACCACACCCCGGCGGGTGCTACCCGCCACCCCTCTCTAGAGGGGAACTTGTGGCATATTTTCTTTGTCATCCCGCTGAAAAGCGGGATCCCGTTAGTTTTACTGCAAACCAACTCTCTACAACACCGCGGAGATTCCGCGTTTCCGCGGAATGACGGCACATTTTTGCGGGGCCCAGTACCGCGGAATGACGGCACTTTGTGTTCCCCTTCTTTCCAAGAAGGGGTGGCGCACGGAGTGCGACGGGGTAATTCCCATACCCCGCCCTGTTCCACGGGGCACCCCTTTCCATCGGAAAGGGGAGATATCGTTTTGTTGAATAAATTTATCTTTTTCATTGTGTCCTCTCCCATTTTGTTTGTTGTTATGAAAAAACGTCGCCAAATGGGACGTGTCGGGGTGTTCAAAAACCATACAAGACAATGATCCCAAGGCCTTTTGCCGAAGCATTATAACCATTGGCACCCCAACAATAGGGGTATATCAAAATGACGGCACAGAATATCGGAAATTCTATGGATTACGACATAATGTGCCGGTCTTGTATTGGGTTTTTGAAGACCCGAAATTCAGAATCCCTTCTGACTTCGCTCTTATACTATCACGAATCGGGTTTGCGGGGCAAGTGGTTTTTTATAACGCATAAAAATACCGCGATTTCCGCGGTGTTGATAACATTTTTGTCTTTATGACTTTAACAACCGGGCGCGGGATTTTTCCCATTCGCGGCGTTTTATTGTTTCACGTTTATCCGCGCGGTTTTTACCGTGACCAATGCCCAGCAAAACCTTTAACCGGCCACGATTATTGAAATAGAGTTTTAATGGAAATATGGTTGCGCCCCGGTCATTTAGCCGCCCAATCATGCGGTTTATTTGCGTCCGGTGCAACAAAAGCCGCCGTGGCCGACGTTCGTCAAAGTTTGTAATGCGCGCCGCGGTGGGTAATTTTTGAATTTCGATGCCCGCAAGATATAAATCCGTTCCGCGTTTTTGCACAAACCCATCAACAATCGTGACCAGGCCGTAACGAAGTGACTTAACCTCTGCCCCACTTAGTTCGATGCCCGCCTCTATCGTGTCTTCGGTAACATAACTGAACCGCGCTTTGCGGTTTTCAGAAACAGGGCCAAATTTTATCATACTGCGTGGCATATTAAATCTTTATCTTTGGATAGAGTTTTTTTACGTTTTCCATTACTATATCACACATTTTTTCAAATGAAACATTTTTTATTTCCGATAAAACACGCGTTGTCTCAATTACATAGGCCGGTTCGCAAATCTTGCCGCGGTATGGAACGGGCGCGCAATATGGGCTATCGGTTTCAACGACCAGACGGTCGAGGGGGATGCGCGAAAATGTTTCGCGGATTTCGCCCGCATTCTTGAACGTCAAAATGCCACTCGCCGAAAAAAAGTATCCGCGGTCCAACATTTTTTTCGCCAAATCATAACCCGATGTAAAACAATGCATAACGCCATAAATATCGGGATATCGTGACAAAATTTCAAATGTATCACTTTCCGCATCGCGCGTATGGATTGCAACCGGAAGTCCCGCGCGCCGCGCCATGTCCAGTTGCCTTTCAAACAATTCAATTTGTGCATCGCGCGTGTCGGCCGACATTTCATGATAATCAAGTCCGATTTCACCAACCGCCAAAACGCGCGAATCCCCCAAAATTTCGTCCGTGATATAATCCGCCGGGTTTGTTCCCGCATGTTCGGGGTGAATTCCAATTGTCGCAAAAACATTATCGTGCACATGCGCCAACTTTATCGCCGGCAAAATATCCACCGGGTCCGCCGTCGGGCATATCATATATTTTACACCCGCCGCAACTGCACGCGCCATCACCGCCGCCGCACCACCAAGGTGTGAAAAATCGTATGTTAAATGACAATGTGTATCTATAAGCATTTTTGTATTTCCAATATAATTTTGAACAATGAAATTTCCGGTTCCAAATTCACACGTGCAATATCCGCGATTGCCCGTGTTGCGGTCGGATAAAGTTCCGCCAAATTAAAGTGTGCGATTACATCCAACAAAATTCCATAAAGTTCCGGATTTGGCGCAATTTGCCGTGCAAGGTTCATCGCGTCCGATTGGGTCGCGTATTTATTCGTTACAAATTCAATCAAACTTTCGTATATTGCATCGCCACCCGATTGCTTTATGTTTGCGATACGGCCAAATGACCCGTTGGCAAGTTGCAATGTTTCATCATCAATAACGTCGTCCGGCATAAACCGCGCACAAAGTCGCCGCAAATCAGAAATCGACAGTGGCCGCATCTTTTCCACGCGCGCACGCGAACGGACGGTGGGCAGGACACTGGACAACTGGTGCGTGACGAGTAAGAATAGTGTCTTGGCCGGCGGTTCTTCCAATAATTTCAATATCGCGTTCGCCGCCGCAGTGGTCAGCGCATCCACGGAATCGATCAGCACCACACGCCACCCGCCCGACATGGACGAAAGTTGCATTTTCTCGATAGTCGCGCGCACCGTATAGACCGATATGGATTTGCCGTCCGATTTAACCCGCCCGTCTTTATCAATATTTCGGTCCATGTCGATTATAAAAAAGTCGCCGACATTGCCATAGACCATGCGCGCAATTTGATACGAGAGTGTCGCCTTGCCAATGCCGCGCGGGCCGCACAGCATCCATACGGGGTGCAACGGATGCGTGTCGCGATTTTGCCACGCATCCATAAACGCGCGCAGTGTTGCATCATGTCCGATTGTGCTATTATTATCCATCGGATGCGGAAATTCGTAAACAGGTATGCTTGATTTACGTGCCATCTTAACGCCCCGTCAACATTGTGACAATGTTACGCCATGCTCGACCAAAAAAACGCACACGACGAACATCAGATTTTGCAACCAAATTGGTTCGCGCGATAACATTACCGTCACGTTCGGCGATAACCTGGCCCAACACGTCGCCGGCATGAATTGGTGCGGGCATCGGGTCGGTGTACCGCGCAAGCACGCGAACACCGTTCAAACCATTTTCCTTTGGCATGGTAATTGCAAATGTCCGGTCAACCGTTGCGATAACCGTATCGTCACGCCCGTACCAGACCGGCACCGCCGTCACATCGTCACCCGGACGATAGAAAACCCGTGTCATTGTTGTATTAAACCCATGGTTCAGCAACGATTTCATTTCCGCCGCCAATGCATCGTGCCCCTTGCCATGAAAGCCATTTACAACACCGATTAAACGGCGGCCACCGGCGATCGCACTTGCCACCATGCCGTATCCGCCCTTGTCCGTGTGTCCGGTTTTAAGGCCGTCCGCGCCCGGCATAATGAACAGCAGTTTATTATAATTCACCGTGTGCGTTTTGCCCCAATCGCGACACCAATCGGTTTTATATTCGCCGAATTCAAACCGCCGCGTTGCAAACATCGGATACAAATCCGGATAATCCGAAATTATATGATATGCAAGTGTGGCAAGTTCGCGACTTGTCATCAAATTTTTTTCATTGGGCAAACCACTTGCATTGCCAAAGGTTGATGCCGGCATGCCAATCGCGCGCGCCTTGGCCGTCATCATATCGGTAAATTTTTCCTCTGTTCCCGCCAATTTTTCCGCAACGACGACGGACGCGTCACCGCCCGACAAAACAATCAGCCCCAAAATCAGGTCGCGAACGGAAATATCCTGGCCGGCGGAAAGGCAAATCTTGCTTGCCGGGTACCAAACCGGATCCTGGTAATCCGCGTTTTTACCGACCGGAAAACGGTCATCCAAAGATATTTGACCGGATTTTACCCCGTCAAACAAAACAGCCAATGTCATCAGTTTCAACATTGACGACGGTGGCATAAGTTCATCCGCAGATTTAGATACAATTTCCGCCCCTGAATCATAGTCCATCAAAAATACGGATTTTGCCTTGGTTTTATATTCCGCAAATGCCGGTGTGGCGCAAAGAATCAATAAAAATGCGAAGATTTTTTGTTTCATGATGCATGTATAATAACAATATCCTTTCGCTTTTCAAACGATTTTTTTAATTTGCTTTTTATATTTTATGGGAATAGAATGCAACGGCAAAAAAAAAGGGGGCGGATATGTTTGATACGGAAAAATTAAAATCTTTTTCTTGGATAAATGTTGGAAACCCCGATCATGATGATTTTGAAAAACTGCAAGACGAATACAAGATTGATGAAGATACCATTTCCGACATTTTAGACCCCGACGAACAACCACGCATAGAGGTTGAAGATGATTACAAGGTTATAATTGTCCGCTTTCCCATTGTTAACCGCGAAACCGATACGCAATGGCACACGGAACCGTTGTCCATTATTTATTCGACAAATCGCGTTATTACCGTTTGCCGCAAACGGTGCGATATTTTGGATAAGATAAAGAAATCTGAAAAAACATCGCGCGAAGAATTTATTTTGAACATTATGTATTATATCGCGGAATCTTACCTGCGGTGCCTCAAAGAACTGAACCGCCGCGTGGTGGAATCCAAGAAAAATCTGCAACAGCAAATAAGAAAGCGCGAATTGCTGTCATTACTCGACGTGGAAAACAGTTATACACTTTATATGACCGGATTAAAGGGCAACCTTTCGGTGTTGGATAAATTGGAAAAGGTGCGCGGGTTTGCAAAAACCGATGAATGCGTGGAATTGGTGGAAGATTCGCGGATTGAATTGTCCCAGGGCATAGAGGTCGTGACCAGTTATACGAAAATGCTAAAATCCATCAAGGAAACATTTGAAAGCGTCATCAATATGGATTCAAACACATATATTAACCGCCTTACTATGTGGAACATTATTTTAATGTTGCCTACATTGGTTGTGGGATATTATGGGATGAATGTTGCCCTGCCCTTTGCGGAACATGGTGATACCGGGGTTGTTATTTTTGCACTTATTATGGCGTTGCTTTTGGGGTATGCGCTGTTTATATTCATTCGCCGCCGGATTGTTTAATTTAATGCGGCAAGGATTCTTGCAAAGTTTTTATCCGCATCCGGGTCGGTCACGTCAATATCGGAAAACTTTATTCCGGGTGCGGTTCGCAACCATTCGATTGCCGGCATGGTTATACGCCAAAAATTATCCAACCGACGACGAACAATGGCGATGTCCGCATCGTCCGCGCGGTTGCCACCTTCACGCACGCGTTTTTCTATGCGGGCAATCATGACCGATTCCGGCACATTAAGGTATATCACACGAATATCGAATTTATCCGAATAATTTTCGACAATCCATTTTGCCTGGCCTACGGTCCTTGGGAAACCGTCAAGGATCATGTCGGAATCCGTATTAAAATGTGTGGCAAGCAATTCAAATAAATCACCGTCCGCCACCAATTCGCCACGCGCGATAATCCCGGCAAGTTTCGATTCCGGTGGCAACGCGCGCAATATCGCACCCGTTTCAATGTATTCGTATTTCCCGCGTTCCATAAGCATTCGCGCAAATGTGCCCTTGCCCACACCTTGGCCCCCCATCAAAAGAATCATTTTTGGTTTCATTATATTTCCTTTTTTTATCACGGTCATTATACCACAAAAAAATCCCCATAGCCATGGGGATTTGTAATTTTTTTGAAAAACGTCGCAAGATTATTTCTTGCTGTTTTCAATGGCGGCACCAAGAATATCGCCAAGGACGGAACCACTGTCGGCCTCGTTCGCGTATTCTTTGACCGCTTGCTTTTCAAGTGTCACCTGAAGCGCGCGGATGGACAATTTAACATTGTTACCTTCCACGGATACCACAGATGCCTCTACCGTGTCACCAACCTTGAACTTGGATGTATCCTGTTCTGATTTTTCACGCGACAAATCGGTACGGCGGATTGTGCCCTTAATATCGTTCGGCAAATCCAAAATCAATTCGTCGGGTGTGACCGCGGAAACCGTCCCGGACAAAACCGCACCTTTCTTGATAGATGCCGCGTTATTGTCCGCGCCCGCCGTCAATTGTTTAATACCCAATGTGACACGTTCTTTTTCCGGATTGATGTCCAAGATTTTCGCCGTCACTTCTTGGCCACGAACGAATTTTTTCAATTCTTCTTCGTCAAGGCGATTCCAAGACAAATCGGAAATGTGAACCATACCGTCCAATTCCGGTGTCAGCGCCACAAACAACCCAAATTCGGTTGTATTCTTAATCGGCCCGGTGATAACATCGCCGACATTGTGGGTTTCGGCAAATTGCTTCCACGGGTTTGGTTGCAATTGTTTATATCCCAATGAAATACGGCGTTTTTCTTGGTCGATATCAAGGACCATGACGTTGACTTCCTGGCCATTTTGAAGAACCTTGGACGGGTGGATATTTTTGTTTGTCCATGAAAGTTCGGACATGTGGACCAAACCTTCGATATTGTTCCCCAGGTCGATAAACGCGCCGTAATCGGTGACCGATGAAACCTTGCCAGTGACGGTATCGCCAACATTGAATGCGCGCGATGCGGTTTCCCACGGGTCTTCTTCCAATTGTTTCGCCCCCAGTGAAATACGATGCGTTTCCGGGTCGAATTGGATAACCTTGACCTTTATTTTTTCGCCAACATGCACCAATTCACGCGGATGATTCACACGTTTCCAAGACAAATCGGTCACGTGCAGCAAACCATCAATACCACCCAAATCGATAAACACGCCGTAATCGGTGATGTTTTTAACCGTCCCTTCCAAAACCGCGCCAAGTTCGATGTTCTTTAATGCCTCTTTCTGGGCGGCGGCGATTGTATCAGATTGTATCGCGCGACGGGAAACAATTGCGTTTGTGCGCAAAGCATCCATTTTTAACACGCGGAATTTGTCTTTTAATCCAATCATAGATTTTGCATCGCGGATTGGTTTATGATCAACCTGAGATGACGGCATAAACGCAAACACGCCGTTGATGTCGACGGTATATCCACCACGAACAACATCGATAATTGTTCCCTCTGGGTCGATGCCTTCGGCAACCATTTTTTCAAGTTCTTTCCATGCCTTTTCGGCGCGCGCCTTGGCATAGGACAAGACCGCCGTTCCTTCGCGTGATTCATAGCGTTCAACGAACACGTCAATAATGTCGCCAACAGCCGGAACCGATGCGCCAAATTCTTTGAGTGGCACGCGACCTTCGGATTTAAGGCCAACATCAACCAACACGAAATCGCCACGAATATCCTTGACCGTGCCCTTGGTTGCGTATCCCTGAAGTGTTTCTTGTTTGCCATAGTTTTCATCAAACATTTTGACGAAATCTTCCCCGGCAATGGGGTTAAATAAATCTTTGGATAAATCTTTCATTATAAATTCATACAAAGTTTGCCGTCGCAGCCATTTTTATTAGAAAAACCGCGAGGTCTTGCGGGGTTAATCGGACCGATTCCGCGCCCGCCCACGAAATCAGCACGCATTATATAGATTTTTTTAACAAAAATCAAGAAGAAACATGTGGTACAATCCAATTTATTTAATCCACTGGTGGGCCGGGGGTAAAGTCGGGGCCACTGGTTGCGACGTTCGTAAAGAAACCGCCACTAACCGTATCATAGAACCCGACCTTACCATCACTATCGTGCTGCGCTGGTACAAGATTTATCAAATCGTTACGATTTCCGTCCAATATTCTAAATTCATATATATTACCAACAAACCTTTCTGTGCCGTACGTTTCATTCGTATTATGCGACCCACCAAGCGCTAGCGTAACAGGCGTTTCAAAATCATTTATTGTCGAATATGCTGTGGTTACCCCATTAACGACCAATTGACTAGCATTTTGAACAGATGTATAAACCGTATTTAAATTAATTATCTTTGGTATAGCCCTATTACCAAAACGCCAATTTCCATTAGAATTTATGTACGCTGTCGCACTTGCTGTATTCCCTGAAGACAGGGCACCATATAAATATTTTGCTAATGTTGTGGGTTTAAACTTACTTCTTATTTCGTACGATTTCTTAATAGCGATTCCCGTATCAATATACTGTGTTCCAGTGAATTCAATGTATTCAAGACGCGTATAACCATTTGGCAACATGTCCCCATACGCCGTTTGGTCGACGATGGTCCAAAGGGTGCAACCGTCCGCTTGGTTCGCACATTCAAGTTTTGTTGTTGGGGTTGTTGGTAAATTTGTAAATGTCGCATTTAACGCCGATGCGTAAGTTTATCCGCGTCTGTGCTTGCATCATAACTGCTGATGTCCGAATACAGGCCGCGTTCACCAATTTGACCGTTTCCGGTCGATGTATAGGTCATTACCGTTTCACCCGCGCCAACATTCGGTTGATTCGCCGCGGGGATTTTTAACTGTTTCGTTTCTATCTTCGTATCAACATACGCCTTTGACGCAACGGTTTTCATATCGTCTTCGGCATACGTGACACTGGTTATCGCAGTAATCACAAATATCAATGCCAATAATATCTTTTTTAACATTTCTTTCCCCCCATTCACATGTTATGTTTTTTAATTGCCACCATTACCGTTATTATCTTCGTCACCATATACTTCTTGATCTACGATGGTCCAAAGGGTGCACCCGGCACTTTCATTCGCACAGGCCGCGTTCACCAATCGTTCCGTTTCCGGTTGTTGTATACATCACAACCGTTGTTCCGGCGTTCGCACTGTTTGTTCCCGCGGCGGGAATTTTCTGTTGCCGCGTTTCAACCGATGTATCAACATATGCCTTGGACGATACGGTTTTACGGTCCAATGATGTCGTTTCTGCAAACGCCGGCATGGCGATAAACAACGCAACAATAACCGCGGTCATCCCGCATATTTTCCCCGTCATCCCGGCGAAGGCCGGGACCCAGGCCGAACAAAGTGAGGACTTGCCCCGCAGGGGATTTTTCATCGCAAAGCGATGAAAAACATGAATGTCTGCGACGCAAGTTTTTGC
>CADAFS010000003.1 GCA_902787305.1 uncultured Pseudomonadota bacterium
AACAAGCTAATCCAACGCGGGCACATCCATCACCGATAAATCTTTCCCGTTTCCGGCGTATGCGGTATTAGCGTTCGTTTCCAAACGTTATTCCCCAGTAATGGGCAGTTTCCCACGCGTTACTCACTCGTGCGCCACTAGATCCACAAGGGCAAGCCCCTGCTTCACCCGTTCGACTTGCATGCCTAAGACCTGCCGCCAGCGTTCGTTCTGAGCCAGGATCAAACTCTCAAGTTTTAAAAAACCTGTGGTTTAAGTCCCGTGCATATAAAACAAAGCTGACATAAATCAGTTCGTCTTTACATATATATTCGCAAGACAAGTTTTAACGAGGTCTACTTTGTAAACCTACTACCTGTCTAGGATATGCACATTTGACTTAGTCAAAGTTTGGATATTTCCAAATTCAACTGTCTGCATATCTCTTCTTGAACAGATTTTTGAAAAACATCAAAAATCATTTGATGAGCTGCTTTTATTCACAATGTTGCGGAATTTCCGCGTTCCAGAGGTTAGTATTTCGCGCTTCTGAACACGCCCTAACTTAGAAAGCCCGCATAGTATGAACCGATACTTCAAAAAAGTCAAGTATTTTTTTGGATTTATCTTTAATTTTTTTTGCGGCGGCCAATTTTTTTCAAAAAACCGCAGAAAACCGGCACTTTTTATTTTGGCTTTTTTTGGGATTTTTGCAACGCGGGCGAAAAATTTTTTATAAAAATCCGCGAAAATCCGATTCGCAACCGATTCGGAAGTCCCCTTCGCGGGCGAAGGGGGCGGACCAACGAAAGTTGGTGGGGTAGTGGTGCGACGACGCATCCGCGTTCGTCGCATTCCCTGCGGGGCAAGTTTTTGCATTCGCAAAAACTGGATACCGCCCTTCGGCGGTATGACGCGGCTCTGGAATCATTACATAAAGACGGGCGCACCCGCGTTTTTCCCCTTTCCGCTGGAAAGGGGTAGCCACGGCACCGCTTGCGGTGACGGGACGGGGTATGGGTAAAAAAAAGGGGCGGATAAACCGCCCCAAAACCACTAGTGGTAATTCACCCTTACCCTGCCGGGTGCTACCCGGCACCCCTTCCCGGTGGGAAGGGGAGTTTATTCCACGCTTATTTCGATAAGGTCGCCATAGGTGCCGGCCTCGTCCGCACCGATAAAGCAATATATATGGTCACCGATTTCACGCATAAACTTATCATACGCTGCCTGCTGTTCGGCGGTCAAATTTTCACTTTTGATATCACGAGTAAGTTTACGGACACCAAAGAATGTCCCAACGCCAGCAACCGCCGCGCTACCAATGCTTACCCAGCGACGCGTATTATCTTGCTTATAATCTACATTATACTCACCGTCACTACTAATAACTGCCTGACATTCAAATTCGACCTTATTTAACGCTGTCCTACAAGCAGCCACAGTTGAACCGTTCGCACACTGTGAAGTTATATCCGTAGTAAGCCCTTTGGTAACAACGCTCTTGCCCACTTTTTCATAATCCTTGATTGAGTCAACAGTTGCTCCAACGACGCTTGCTTCACTAACGATACTACGTGAAGCATTTTTAACATCCTCCGTACCAGCTGATGTGTCTATAGTTACTACACTAGAATTCAGACCATCAAGAGTTCTGTTCATTCTACTCACTGCTTGAACGCACCTACTGGCTGCAGTTAGATTACGAGCCGCTTGTGTATTTGTATTCACGTTCTTGTTCAACAATCCACCAAGGATATTTTGATCTTGTAATTTGTTGACCAAGAAACCTGTACCTGTTGCAGCCGCCACCGAGGATAAGGCAGCAATAAGATTTGCATTACGTTCATCCTTGACCGCCTGTTGCTGATAACGTTCATACTTTTCCGTTCCTTCAACTTGTCCAGAAACAATTTTTGCAATGTTTTCAAGTTCTTTCTGTGGAATCCACGAACCGCATGTGAACACATCACCAACCGCAAAGTATGCCGTGGACCAACTTTGGCCTTTTTGCAAAGCGGTTTGGATATCTGGGTCATCAGATTGTATCGTCACACGTGCACGACAGAACGAACCATACAAATCGTTACTTGCAACAAAATCGCTCGCTTTCAACCCAGATGTACCATAATACTTCGGCACTTTACGACCACGCAATTTTACCCACATATATGTACTGCTAATATCATTTCGTCCCATGATACCACCACTATTTGCATCGATGCACATATGTTGTTCTTCGGTTAACTTGGCATTATATTTTGCTTGAGCTTCTTTTTCCAAATCGCCCATAACTTCTTGGAACAATGTATCAGCCGCCATGCTAACTTGGTAATCACGACGCGCAACAACCTGTTCAACATCATATATACAACCGTCTTCGTCAACAGTATTACATTCTTGAGCATTACCAAGTTTTGATGAGCAAGCCGCAATTTTATTCTTTGACTGGTCAATCGTGCAAAGACCCGTTTCAACAAACTCACCCTCAACTTCCACACTTTTAGCACTATAACCGTCTTTAACCGCATCAACCCAAGCATCACGAACTGTTGATTTACCCCAACTGGCCGGGCCATTATCAGTATTATATCGAACAGATTGTATCTTCAAATGTTCATCACAAGAATGAGCATCTTTGACCGTTGCAAGACACAACCCGCGCACAATTGTAAAATCAAGAACACCACCAACCTTATTCATACTCTGATTGAACTTATTTTCTTCTGTTGCATAAGTATCAGTCATAACATCCGTTCGGTTACGATAGCACTTCGTAAAATCCGAACCACACATAGAACGTATACAACTTACGGCGGTCGTCTTGCAATCCGTGGCAAGTTTCGCAATCGCTGCATCATTATAGTTTTGTGCCAACGATGCATTCAAACGCGTAATCACACCGATCGGGTCTTTGCCAGAATCCGCCGGGAACAAATTGGTAAATGTTGTTTCTTCGTTATAAGAATAGTTATAATTCTTTGCCGTGGCCGATGCCGCCGCATATTGGCAATTTGCATCACTGTTCACAATCGATTCGCAACCCGTTTTAATTTCGTTATATGTTGCCGCACCATTGATAGAATTTTCAAAATCAGATGCGGAATTTCCCGAACCAAAAACCCGACTGTAACACAATGACCCAAGACCCGAACCACATGAACGCATTGCGCACGCGGTAATTGTATCACTGCATGTGTCTTTGGCCTTTTTGTCGAATTTATCCAATATCTTTTGCAGTTGCGTATCAACGCGCTTCATCGTCGGACCGATGATATCGGCATAGACATTATCGCGTTCTTCTTCATCAATCAGTGCCTTGGACGACGGCATTTTGCCTTCGTTTACCGTCATGTGACAGTATTTGTTTCCACCAATTGTGTCAAAACAGGCGTTTTTGATGTATTTTGAAACCTGTTGTTTGGTCAGGGCTTCGGCCACCAACTGCATTTGTTCGTTGGTCAGTGTCCGATCTTCGTTGATTGCGTCAACAACCAGAGATAACAGAGTACTGCTGCCCACCATGCAACGGTATGGGTTCGCACTGCACGCGGAAAGCACGCATTGGTCGGCAACCTTATAGCATGTTGATACCGCATTCACGGCGGCCAGACCCGCACCTTCGGATATCATAACCCCAAGGCGGCTTTGTGATGTCGGGTCACGCGATGTATCCGTCAGACCGAATAATTCCTTTATCCCGTCTTCTTGGCACCGCGCAAGTGTCGATTCGCAATAAATTTTTTGTTTCTTGAATTCACTGTTCGTGGTGCAAAGTTCGAAATCTTCGCCACAGACATTATCTTTTTTCAGGCACGATGTGTAACGCTTTACACACGATGATGTGTCAAGGCGGTTGCTGATTGCGCCGGCATCAATGAATTGACCAACAATACTACCCGCCGATGGGTAAAGGGCGGAGTTCGTTACCGAAAGTTGTGTCAAATCACTTGTTCCAAAAAGGGTGTTTATGCCCGCCGCCGAACATTGCAACAGGACACTGTTGCACTGGGGCTTTTTGGCATAGAATAATTCAGGGGTTGTGCATTCTTCGAAATTGAAATCGCAGACATCGGATGCCTTGATACATTCGGTATAGCGTTCAACGCATTCGATATCGTCCATCAACACGGCCGTGGTCGTTGCCGTCGTTGTGGTCGCGGTCGTTGTCGCCGTGCCGGTCACCTTTAACGTCGGTAAACGACGCGCCGCCGCAAGGTTCGATGCGCTTGCCACCCCAATCGATGGCGTAATGGATATACGTTCATCGGCGCGACCGTTTGTCCTTTGCGTCTGGGGCGTTTGCAACGCCGCCGACGCAGGCGCAATCACGCACAAAACCGGTAAAATTCCAATAATAGTTGTCAGAAATTTCATTCTCTTTCCCCTTTTGGTATCAATTCATTATATCATAGAAAATAGGGAAAAAAAAGAAAAAAGTGTTGGGATGTGGCACGTAATGCCATCACAAACAACCTGCCCACCGCCTAACGAAAATCTGCGGGTAATCACCTTTTAAATACCTCTTCTTAATAGATGACCAATTTAACAATTTTTTATTGTAGCCAAATTGATACCACACCGGTGACACTACTACCACTTGCGGCGGGGTCACCGGTCGCCATTGGAACCTGAATATATTTTGCCTCTGGTCGGCTATTTACGTCGGTGCCTGTATATGTTAAAACTTTACCATTACTTACGCTGGCTGGTTTTCGAACCGCATATTCTTTGACCGCGGCGGCGGATGGATACATAACCTGGTCTTGGCCAGCGCCAGGACCGGCGGCGATGTCGCCAATTTTTTCGCCCGATGTGGCCCCATCTAATTTATTACTTACATCTTCTTTATCCGCCAACGCATCATAAACCGCATTTGATGTAATCGGAAGTGCAGAACCATCCGTTGGCACATCAGATGGTGTAACGAGGGTCAAATCGCCACTGCTGTTTACCTGCAACACTTGATTTTGTGTTCCCTGGTGCTTTGCCACCGTGGTCAAATCAACATATTCCTTGGTCGCCATAATTTCGGTTGCCGATGCGACAAACGGCGCCGAGGCAATGATTGCCACCACAGAAAAAGCGCAAACCTTATAAAAACAATGCATCACTCCCGCCCTTGTACCCATACAAAAACCTTATAAAATCTAACTTTCGAATTCAGACTAGCAACTTTGAAAATTTTTGTAAAGCATAAAATGATAAATAAAAATAAAAAAAATCTGCATCAACACGTTTTTAGCGCATTGGACGCAGACCTTTGTTTGTTGTTGTTTTGTATGTACATATTATACCACAAAAAAATCAAAATAAAAATCTTTTTCGTTGCAATCGTGAAATTTTTTTTGAAAAATTGCTTCGCAAAAATAACAACAATAAAAAAAGGAGACACCATGAGTAATAAATGGGTTTATACATTTGGCGATGGTCATGCCGAAGGTCGCGCCGATATGCGCAACTTGCTTGGGGGCAAGGGTGCAAATTTGGCGGAAATGAACTTGGTCGGGTTGCCGGTTCCGGCGGGCTTTACCGTCACGACAGAGGTTTGTACGTATTACTATGAAAACAACCAAACATATCCGGCGGATTTGATGGACCAGGTTCGCGCCGGTATCGCGCATATTGAAAAGATTATGGGCAAAAAATTTGCCGATATGGAAAATCCACTTTTGGTGTCTGTGCGTTCGGGCGCGCGCGTTTCTATGCCGGGTATGATGGATACGGTTTTGAATTTGGGTTTGAACGACGAAACGGTGCGGGCCTTGGCGAAAATTTCCGGCAACGAAAGATTTGCATATGATTCATATCGCCGCTTTATCATGATGTTTAGTGATGTTGTTTTGGGCGCGGATATCGATTTGTTCGAACACACTTTGGAACGCATGAAGGAAGAAAAGGGATACAAGGTTGACACCGAACTAACCGCCGACGATTTGAAACAATTGGTGGAACAATTCAAAGAAATCGGTGTTAAAATTGGCAAGGTTTTCCCCCAGGACCCATGGGAACAGTTAAAACTTGGTATCGGTGCCGTGTTCGGTTCATGGATGAGCAAAAAGGCCATCACATACCGCAAATTAAACAATATCCCGGGCGATTGGGGCACCGCCGTCAATGTCCAAGCGATGGTCTTTGGAAATTCCGGCGATGACAGTGCGACCGGTGTGTGTTTCAGCCGTGACCCTGCAACCGGTGAAAACAAATACTATGGTGAATACCTGATTAACGCCCAAGGCGAAGACGTTGTTGCCGGCATTCGTACCCCGCAACCGATGAGCAAGGATGATTCCGGCCGCGTGTCATTGGAAGAAGCCATGCCAAATGTTTATCGTGAACTTTGCGATGTGCGTGAAAAATTGGAAAAGCACTATAAAGATATGCAAGATATGGAATTCACCATCGAACATGGGAAACTTTGGATGTTGCAATGCCGTAATGGTAAACGCACGGCGGCGGCGGCGGTTCGCATGGCGGTTGAAATGGTGAACGAAGGTTTGCTGACCAAGGAAGAAGCAATTTTGCGCGTTGGTGCCGACCAATTGAATCACTTGTTGCACCCAATGTTGGACCCAAAAGCGGAACGCAAGGTTATTGCAAACGGACTTCCGGCATCGCCGGGTGCCGCGGTTGGTATGGCGGTATTTAATGCCGAAGATGCCGAAAAGTGGGCGGCCGCGGGTAAAAAAGTTATGCTTATCCGTGTTGAAACATCGCCCGAAGATATCGCGGGTATGAACGCGGCCCAAGGTGTGATTACCGCACGTGGTGGTATGACATCACACGCGGCGGTGGTTGCGCGCGGTATGGGAACACCATGCGTTTCGGGCAGCCCGGATATCAAAATCGATTATGAATCCAAGACAATGAAAACTACATCCGGCGCGGTTATCCACGAAGGCGATTGGGTTTCCATTGACGGGGCCAAAGGGCAAATTATCGAAGGCGCGGTTCCGACGGTTTCTGTGGAATTGACGGGTAATTTTGGAACACTTATGCAATGGGTTGATGAAATCAAAACACTTACCGTCAAGGCAAACGCCGAAACGCCCAAGGACGCAAAACAGGCACGCGATTTTGGTGCCGAAGGTATCGGACTTGCGCGGACGGAACACATGTTCTTTGACCCGGCGCGTATCCAAGATATGCGGGAAATGATTTTGGCCGAAGACGAAGATGGTCGCCGTGCGGCATTGGCAAAACTGTTGCCGTATCAAAAGGCAGACTTTATCGAATTGTTCAAGATTATGGACGGCCTGCCTGTCACTATCCGACTGATTGACCCGCCATTACATGAATTCTTGCCACATACCGATGCGGATATTGCGGAACTTGCCGCGCACATTGGTAAACCGGTGGAATTCGTAAAGGGGCGTGCGGACGCGTTGCATGAACAAAACCCAATGCTTGGGCATCGTGGGTGCCGCCTTGCGATTACATATCCGGAGATTTGCGAAATGCAAACACGCGCGATATTGTCGGCGGCATTGGAATGCAAACGCGCGGGCGTTTCGGTGCATCCAGAAATCGAAGTGCCACTCGTGGGTTCGAAAAAAGAAGTTGATATCGTTAAATCTGTAATTGATGCAACGGCAAAATCGCTGTTTGCGGAAACGGGCGAAAGTGTCGAATACACGGTTGGTTCAATGATTGAATTGCCGCGCGCGGCGGTTTTGGCGAACGAAATCGCGGAAAGTTGCGAATTCTTTGAATTTGGCACAAACGATTTGACGCAAACGACACTTGGGATGTCGCGTGACGACACGGGCAAGATTTTGGATGAATACCGTGCGCGCGGAATCTATGTAGCCGACCCATTTGCATCGGTTGACCAATTGGGTGTTGGGCTTTTAATAAAGGATGCGGTGCAAAAGGCACGCGCGACCAAGGGTGACAAAATCCACCTTGGCGTGTGCGGCGAACACGGTGGTGACCCGGAATCGATTGAATTCTTCCACAAATGCGGATTCAATTCTGTTTCGTGCAGCCCGTTCCGTGTGCCAATTGCACGCTTAGCCGCGGCCCAGGCGGCGGTTAAATTCCCACGGAAATAATACAAAAGTGTTAGTGTAAGTGGTTAGTGTAAGTAAACCCGCCCCAAAAGGGGCGGGTTTTATCTAAATACCCCGGGGCTTGTCCTTGGGGTGTTTTATTATCTTTCTGCTTGTGTACAAGACACTGAACTACCAACTGCAATACATTTATTACAGACCCTATTATAAACATATCCAGAGTCACATACACAGCTTTTTCCGTCTGATGTGACATTTCCCGACCCGTGTTCCGACGGGCATTGTTGGCAATCGTATGGACGGTTTTCTGTGGTTGGAACGTAACCTGTATTACATTGACAATGACCATCTAAAATGTTGCCACTTAAATCTGATTTTTCTGTTGAGTTTGTTGGGC
Organism: uncultured Pseudomonadota bacterium; assembly: GCA_902787305.1. Taxonomy (GTDB): domain Bacteria; phylum Pseudomonadota; class Alphaproteobacteria; order Rs-D84; family Rs-D84; genus Enterousia. Next base: position 8,389 of record CADAFS010000003.1, read on the forward strand.
ATATTTTACAACTTGTCCAACTCTGTGCCCAGAAAGTATTACCGTTGCACTTACAATGGCCGTAAAATTCGGGATTTGCCGAAGTATCCTCTGATGCACCTTCGGGACATGCCTGTTGTGTGCATGTACCATTGGACGAATACAATCCACCATCCGGGCATACCGGCAAACAGGCACCATTAAACACAGTATAATCACTTTGGCACTGACACATCTTGTTAACCCAACCATGCACTTTATTGTTTGGAGAAATTGCGTGTGTGCCACGGACATACGTTGAATTATCCGGACAGAGTAACGATTGATAGAATATCTCTGAAATGTTTTCTATGCACGTGTTATCGTTGGGACAACCGGAACTGGTGCTGTCCGCCGAAAACACCGCGTATCCACATGTAAGGGCGACATTACGGCATGCGCCGCGCATAATGTTATATACACTGGATGCCGCCGCCGTCGCCGACCAAGAATTTATCTGTGAAACCTGGTTATTATAACATGTCGCAATATCGTTTAGGCATGTTGACGCATAATCCGCCACAATTTGATGCTGGGCGGCACTTATATTCACCATCGCACGTTGGACATAGTTCACAACAATATCGTTATATGATTTATATGCGCCACGGTCATCATATGTATATGCGCGACATTTATCCAAAACCGGTCGGCAAAGCCCCTCGGCGGTCGCGTCCGCCCTTGTTCCGATTTTGCTTAGCAGGTATTTTATCACGCAACGCCCGTCATTTGCGTTATTTCCCGAACAGGTTGGGTCATCCAACGATGTCATACTGTTTGCCTGTTGCAATTTTGTGCTGTTGATTTCGGCATTGCTGTAATTTGCCATAAATTTTTGGATATTGTTTATATTTTGCCCCAAAACAACATTGCCATTTTCATCGATATACTTCTTGGTCGGGTCGATACATTTGAAATAGTTATCGCCACACACCATATCGTCCTTCATGCAATTTTCAAGTGCGCCAATACAACCAATCGCGTCATAGGTATTTTGATTTTGCAACACCGCAAGTCGCGCCTTTTGCAGCATACGCGTTGCACTGCGCACATTGGACACCAATGTTTCGTTCATCTTGGTTAAACCTTGTTCGTACGCGATGCAATCTTTATCAATTGCCAAATCATAGTTGCCGGTAATTTGGTCACCTGTTGCGCCAACATCGCGACATTGTTTTATCACGGTTTCACAGCGACGTTTTGCGGCCTTGTACAATTCGCCCCCGCGCAGGTTTGAAAAACCATTATTTGCCCCAGACAGGAAATCCAAACTAAACATATCAGACAAATCTTCGGATGAAAAATCTAAATCTATGTCAAGCAATCCATATGAATCAACCGCATACGACGAAGAACTTGTTGTTTTTGGGTCTTTTATCATTTGTTCGATTCTTGACAGCAACATGCGATTTTCCGTTGTATCGGTGATATCGGTCATGGCCTCTTCGGCCTCGGTTGCGGACATAATCGCGGTAATTTCATCGGCGGAAAGCCCCACATAGCGGATATTTTGCGCAATTTCGTTTAATTTGGTATTTGCATCTTTGACGGCTTCTTCGACCGCGACATATTTGGCAAGGTTCGCTGAACACGAACACCGCTTTTGATTCGCATCAATCACCGCACAGAATTGGTCCATACAATCATTATATTGGTCTTGGCAAGATTTATTCAATGCCGCCTTTTGTTCCAATTGTTCTTTGGCCTGGGCGATTGATGCGGGGTCCAGTTTTTCTTCTTTGCGGGTTTGAACTGTCGCGATACGCGGGCTAAGGTTGCCAATTTCCGATGATATATTTGACCCGGTCTGGGCGCCGGATTCCAATATCGCGCGACCACCAACCTCTGCGGTGGATGGACGCAGTGTAAGTCCCATACGCCGCACCGCCGGATTCGCGTTTATACTTGCGGCCTCGGTGCGCTGTGACCGACCAACATTGTGGACGGCGGCGTCCAGATTGTTGCGCGCTGAATCTTTATTCGTTTGCGAACGGGTCACGGAAACCACGCGACCCGCCGAACGCGTCGTCGTTTGGACTTCGCGTGTTGTATCTGTTGGAATTGTGCGAACGATATTGCGTGTGATTGCACCACGGTCGGGACTTTCATTTGTTGTCCGCGTTGCAGAAACCGCGCGAACCGGCGCAACCGACCTTTCTTCGGTCGCGGTCGCGTTGTCGCCACCCATTGTCGCATTTGTTCCGGGTATAATACGCGACGGCACCGCCGCCACGCAAACCGTGGTCGGCGCATACAGCGCAATTAAAAATCCAAGTGTAAAAACCCTCATACTTACCTGTAATTATATCATAAATTTATGGTGGAAAAAAGATAAAAAGTGGGGGTGGTGGTTGATGTAAGTGGGTAGTATATTCTGAAATGAATTTGTAATTGTAAAATTGTTCCAAATACCACTAACCACTTACACTATTTACAAACCGTATCTGCAATCATTTCAACGGCGGTGTTTTTCACCAATGATTTCTTTGCCATTTTTTCAAGGCGTGCTTCGTTTTCAAACAATTCGGACAATGTCGCCGACAACCATTTTTCGGTAAATTTCTTTTGTTCTATGGCAAAACCGCCACCCAATTTTTCATAGTTTGCCGCGTTTGCCGCCTGGTCTGGATTGATGGCCAATGGCACCAATATCGCCGGCCGACCAATGGTCATAAGTTCGACGACGGTGCTAGCCCCGCTGCGCCCGATGACAAGATCCGAATCCGCAATCGCGCCCGCCATATCACGGATAAACGACAACACATTTGCGTGAATTTTGTTGTCGGCATAGAATTTTTGCAAACGCGCAACATTTTCCGGTCGCGTTTGATGCGTGACGAAAATCTTTTTGTTGCCCATCGCCGCAACCGCACGCGGCACAACATCGTCCAAGATTTGCGCGCCCAATGACCCGCCCGTTACCAACAGGTGTGATTTCTTTGGCAACGGTGCACCCGCGCGTTCGATAAAATCACGCCGCACCGGCAGTCCCGTATAAACCACGCGCACATTTTTATTCTTTGGAATTCCGGAAACATCATGGAAACTGGTCATCAATGTTTTAACCCAACGCATGGTAAAACGATTTGCGCGCCCGATTGCGCCGTTCTGTTCGTGCAGGTATGTTGGAATTTTCCACACATGCGCCGCGAAAACCGCCGGCACAGATGCATAGCCGCCAAACGCAACAACCCGCGCGGGCCGCGTAAATGCGAATCGCAAAACCAATGCGATGGCCGAAACGCCAATTTTAAACAACGCCCACATTTGATGTATGCGACTTTTTGCGCCAACGCCCGCCGCCCAAATGTGAACGCGTTTTGCACCGCGCGGTGCGCCGTCCGCAACCATTTTACGAACGCGCCCATCACAGGAAATAATTATTTTATGTCCGCGTGCGGCAATTTCGTCCGCCACCGCAAGTGCCGGAAAAACATGTCCGCCCGTGCCGCCCGTTGCAATCCAGATTTTCATTTTGACCCCCTTTTTGGTAAAAAATTATCCGCGCCATTTATCTTCGCGCACAATGGCAAGTACCATTCCAAACAGCAGGCAAAATCCGACCAACGAACTGCCCCCGTACGATATAAATGGCAAAGTCATACCCTTTGGCGCAAACAGTCCCAATGTCGATACCAAATTTATACAACACTGAATCCCAAACAGCGCCGCCGTGCCACCAACCGCATAGAACACGAACCTATCGCGCGCGTTCATTGCATCCGTCACCAACAATTTCAATACATATATCAAAAGGCATAACATAATAACCGCCAATATCGCGCCCAAATCTTCGACAATCGCGGCATAGATAAAATCAGTATGCGCATCGGGCAGGCCTTCTTTGACGAACGCGTTGTCGCCACTGCCAAAAAAACCACCGTGACGAATTGATTGAACAGACCGACTAACCTGATAATTATTGCCGCTTCCGGTAAGCAAAGTGTTTATACGATCACGCACATGGGTCATCGTGTAATATGCTATTGTTAAAACTCCACCGCCCGCGGCAACCATCCCACCAAACGCCACCCATGGCAAACCCGCAATCAAAAGCATACATATCAACACCCCAAGATAAAGCATTGTGCTACCGACATCGGGGTGTCGAAAAATAACAACCAATGCCGGAATAAAAAGTGCGATATATACCCACCAATTTGGCATCTGCCATTTCCATGCATCGCGTGCAACAAAAAGTTTTTCGCCAAATCGCCGATGCATTTCCGCCAAGAACCAAGCAGTCAACATAATAAATCCGGGTTTCATAATATCTGCGGGCAAAACATTAAACGGGCCAATTGCAACAAATCTTGCTGACCCATTGATTTCTTGGGGTGCAACAATTGTTATGGCAAGTAAAATAAAACCAATGACGACATCAAAAATTGATAGCTTTAATATATTTTTTTTGCTTAACAAACTTGCACCGAACAAAGCGACCAACCCCATTCCATAAAACGGCAATCCCTTTACCAGAAACTTATACCACGGCCATCCTTTTTGATACGCAACAACACTGCCGGCGGAAACGGAAAAGAACATTCCAATCAGCATCAACAGCAAAACCATATACAGCAATCGTCTGTCGATTTCGAAAAACCAACTGGTAAGTTTGCTTTCTTCCGTCCGTTTAAACATACGCAATTTTCCTTTATGCAAATTTCAACAACATCAACGCAAGTCCCGAAAACAAAATCGACAATACAAAAAACCTATCCACGATTTTCGTTTCTGGCCACCCCAATTCTTCAAAATGATGGTGCAACGGCGCGCGCAGGAAAATCCGCCGCCCTGTGCCGGTTGCATGTCTTGTGATTTTGAAAAACATCGTTTGCAAAAATGACGACAATAAAATCAACACCATCATCGCCGCCGCAATACCCATGATGACTTCGGATTTTAACAACATCGCGACCGTTCCCATAAAACCGCCAAGTGCAAGTGACCCAACATCACCCATAAATATCGCCGCCGGCCGCGCATTAAACCACAAAAACCCAAGGACCGCGCCGAACACCGCCCCAAGGACCGGGTACAGACCACTGGTCGCCGGCATAAACAAAACCGTGTCCATAAACCCGATACGCGTTGCACCATAAAGTGCAACAACCAACACAATCAACACCGGAATATAAAGTTTAACCAACATTCCATCCAACCCGTCCGTGATATTTGTCGCATTCGCACCACCGCATATAACAAAATACGCAAACACATAGTAAAATATCCCAAGTGGAAAGATTATCCCAAACGGCAATGCCAACGAATTATCCGGAATATACGACGGCATAGTCAGGTTGATAAGATACGCAAGCACCACAACGCAAACGCCTTCGACAATCAGCCGCAGCGCGGGCGAAAGCCCATTTGATGCCTTTTTTGATTGGCTTGTCACCTTTTTATAGTCATCGATAAACCCGATAATTGAAAACATAACAAGCGACAGCAACGCAATCCATCCCGTCATACTATCGACGGGCATAAACAGAATTGCACCAACCAATGTCGCAATCACAACCAGCATTCCGCCCATCGTCGGCGTTCCCGCCTTTTGCCGATGCGATTCTGGGACATTCTCACTAATCGGTTGACCTTTTTTCTGCCACGCGTGCATTGCGCGAATAAACGGCCGTCCAAACAGCATCATAATAATAAACGCCGTGCCAAACGCCGCGCCAAACTGCGTCCAGCCGCCAAAGAACAATCCAAACCCGTGTGATAACAAATAATCCGTAAGCATAATTTCTCCTTTTTTATGCCTATATTTTATCACAATAGTTTGAATAGTGAAATGTTATTTAGAAATTTTTTTTGGCTTTAGAAAATTCCACCGACAACCGCATCCGTTTGTTCGGCGGTTTTTGCCTTTGCGGGGTTTGGATATTGTCCGGGCTTAAACGCTTCGGTAATAATGGTTCCCGACGGGTCTTCGGCGGCAGAAACACCGGTCGCACGATTTACCCGCACAAAGTTTAATCCATCCGGCACGGCAAACGGCTGATTCTTTTCATTTGCAAGTGCCACGGTCATAAAGTCCGCAAATGCACGCGCGGCCATATGACTGCCCGCGCCTTTGCCAAGCGGTTTCGGATTGTCATACCCCAAATATACACCCGCAATAAGGTTTTTTGTGAATCCGACAAACCAAACATCTTTGACATCGTTGGTCGTTCCAGTTTTTCCGGCAATTGTATGCCCGGCAACGGCGGCCTGGCGTCCCGTTCCGCGTTCAACCGCACCTTGCAAAATCGACACCAATTGATATAAACTTTGCGGGTCTGACAAAGGTTCGGAATCCGCCACTTCGGGTTCGGGTTCCATACCATCAACCCATTCGATAATTTCGGTTTTGTTGCCGCCGATAACATTGCCATACCGGTCTTCGATATAGTCCACCATTTTCGGCTGAATCCTGTGGCCACCGTTCACAAACGCGGAATACCCCAACACTAAATTTTCAAGTGTCGTTTCGCCCGACCCCAGTGCCATCGACAGGTTCAAATTATTCATATCTTCGGGATATACACCGAATCGTTTTGCAACCTCTACGGCATTTTCAACACCAATCTTATCAACCATGCGAACACTTGGGACATTACGCGAAGTTTCCAATGCCAAACGCAACGGCACATCGCCCAGGAATTTTTTGTCGTAATTTTCCGGCTTCCATTGCATATTGTTTTCGCGCCATCCAACAATCGGTGTATCAGAAATCAAACCTTCGGGCGAAAAGTCGCGTTCCAATGCCGCCAAATATACGAACGGCTTTATCGTACTGCCAATCTGGCGCATCGCCTGGGTCGCACGATTAAACGAACTCTGCGCAAACGAACGTCCGCCCGCCATGGCAAGGATTCGCCCAGTATGCGGATTCATCACGATAATCGCGCCCTGTAATTTTTCGGTACGTCCTTCGTTATACGCGTCCAACGCCTTGTTCAGCGCGGCGGACGCGGCGCGTTGATATTCCGGAATAATTGTTGTTTTTATATATAACCCTTGATTATAAAGTGTTTCGCGACCAAGTTGATTCAGCAATTGCCGGCGCACATCTTCGGCAAAGTATTGAAATTCGTCTTCCATTTGTGCGGTAAAACCACTGTTGATGTTCAACGGTTCCGCGGCGGCGGCATCGGCCTGTTCGCGTGTGATATATTTTTCCGCGGCCATGCGGCGCAACACATAGTTCCGGCGTTCTTCGGCGCGCGCGCGGTCATTCGGGGCCTTTGGCAATGACGCAAGGAAAGCGCACTCTGACAAAGTTAAATCTTTTACGGGTTTGTTAAAATACATCAGCGCGGCCGACCCAACACCATACGCGCGCGCACCCAAAAATATCTGATTCAGGTAAAGCGTCATAATATGCTTTTTCGAAAACGCGCGTTCAAGACGCAACGCCAAAATCGCCTCTTTAATCTTGCGCGAAATCGTGCGGTCGGACGACAGAAAGAAATTCTTTGCAACCTGTTGCGTGATGGTTGACGCGCCGGTAAAAGTTGTATTAAACCCAAGCGTGCGCATAAAATTATTTATCGATGCGCGCAAAATTCCCTGAACATCAATGCCCGGATGTGTCCAGAAATTTTGATCTTCGGCCGCGACAAACGCGTTCACCAATTGCGGCGGCATATCTTCAAAGTCAATGAATACGCGGCGTTCTTCGGCATATTCAATCAGCAACGAACCGTCCGCGGCATAAAGTCGTGTCGCAACCGGCGGCGCGTATGTGGCCAATTTTCGATAGTCCGGCAAATTCCCACCATATATCAAAAACAGCGTGGCCACCGCGGCAATTCCCGCGACCACGCACCAAAAAATCACATGCAGAAAGAAACGAAAAACTTTTTTTAATTTCATGAGTTTAATTGTAAAATAAAAAAAATTCATTTGCAAGTGCGATATGAAATTGCTACGCTAAATCCGAAAGGATTTTTAATCAGGGAGAATTCCAATGAGAAAAATAATTATTGCAATTTGCGGAATAATCTTGACCAGCGGTGCACGCGCGACGGTAGAAAATGTATCGGATGCGATTAAAAGTGTGTGGCATAAGGACTCTGCTGGGTACAAAACGCAGATAACAATCAATAACGGCCTTTATGACATAATCAAAACAAGTAAAACACCCGATTGGGAATTTAATTATGTTGATATCACAGCGGCAACAAAAATATACAAAAATGGTGCGAAGTTTTGTCATATGTCTTTGCAACATAATTATGGCAACTGGAGAGTATTTATAGCGCCAGAATCTTGTCAGACTATTTGTAAAGAAGGGTACTACGGGGAAGATTGCGAATCTACAACACCAATTAATGTTGATTGTGAAATTGATTTGACAAACAAATTTGATAAGAATCCATGGCAAGAAACAACCATAGATGTTGTTAACAGTGGCGATAAAGATTCTTCGAAAGGCGATTATTATGTTGTGGTTTTACAAGTTGATAATGTTGATTCAAATTCCGTGACGGTTAAACCTGTATCCTATATAGGGAGCAAAGAGGCGCGCCAAAGAACAGATATAAATAAGATTATTGTATGGGATGAAGCCGTCTTACTGTGCGCACCAGGATATGAATTAGAGAATAACATATGCGTTAGAAAAAATTGTATTGTCAATTCGACCCCTCCTTCGCCCGAATCAGAATGTCCCACAACTCGTAAACAAGGCATGAACGCCAACGGAGATTGTGAACAATGTGACGATGGCAAAATGTTTGATAAGAAAAAAAAGAAATGTGCGAAGGAAAAACCGATAAACGCACACCAATTAGTACATGGTATCCAAAGACTGTTTGATTGTTGGCGGGAAGTTGGTCCTGCCGCATATAAAGAATGTGTCACATGTCCCGGTGGTTGGGAAAAAGACCAAAAACATTGTTACATATAATAGCGTTATTCCTACAAAAATTCCCGTCATACCGCCGTATCAGGCCCCGCGCAAAACTTTGATTTGCGTGGGTGATTTCAGGCGGTATTTTGTCGTCACCGTTGAACCCACCAGATACCGCGCTTCCACGATATAGTGTTGATTGCGATTGTAATCGCCATGCCGGCGTATACCGACACGGACAGCAAAACCGTCACATCAAAATCGATATCAACAACACTTTCGGATACCAGTATCGATAACAATTTGCCAACGGTCGGTACAGTAAATATGAACACTGTTGTGACGTATACCGGCACGCCTGTGACGGTTTATTATCCACTGGCGACACCTGTGGAAGAAGATTGGCCGGACACGACATATAACACAAGTGTTTATATCCCACAAAATCAATCGTCACAGAATAATTGATGGCGTGACGGGAAAAACACCGGTGCGAAAGCGCCTGTTCCACTTACACCAAGCCAGGGCAAAGCCCTGGCGCAGTCTCGGCACCGCACCCAGCGGTGACGGATAATCACTTACACTAACACTTGAATTTTTATAAACATTTGCTATCCTTGACGCAAAGGAAAGACGTTATGGATACCAGTTATACAGTTCTTGCGCGAAAATACCGCAGTCAAGATTTTGAATCTCTTATCGGCCAAGATGTTTTGGTTAAAACACTAACGACCGCGATTAAAACGGGGCGCATTGCGCACGCCTATATTTTTACCGGGATTCGCGGAACGGGAAAAACCAGTACCGCGCGTATTTTGGCCAAGGCGTTAAATTGTTTATCGTCCGACGGGCCGACGGCAACGCCGTGTGGAACATGCGAAAATTGTCGTGCAATCGCCGCGGGGCAACATATTGATGTTTTGGAAATCGACGCGGCGTCGCACACCGGCGTTGATAATATGCGCGAAATTTTAGATGCCGCGCAGTATCGTCCAACAAATGGTCGGTACAAGGTTTATATCATCGACGAAGTTCATATGTTGTCGTCCAGTGCGTTTAACGCGTTGCTTAAAACACTAGAAGAACCGCCGGCACATGTTATTTTCATCCTTGCCACCACCGAAATTCGCAAGGTCCCCGTCACGATTCTTTCGCGGTGCCAACGGTTTGATTTGGTGCGGGTTCCGGTTGATACACTTAAAAAACATTTCGCATGGATTGCGGAACAAGAACATGTCGAACTTAGTGACGCGGCAAATGAATTACTTGCGCGGGCGGCGGATGGTTCGGTGCGCGACGGGCTTTCGTTGCTTGACCAGGCGATTGCCCAAACCGGCGGAAACGTTGATGAAAAATCAGTAATGGATATGTTAAAGCGCGCGGACCGCGGCGTTGTTGTCGATTTTATGCAAACGATTTTATCCGGAAATGTTTCGGCGGCACTTGCCAAAACGGATGAAATTTATACCAATGGCGCGGATTTAACAATGCTGATGACCGATATGATGGAATGGGTTCATTGGGCAACGCGTATGCATCCCGTCCTGCGCGCCGGCGATAGCAATCATGTTCCATACACCGCCGACCAACGCGAACGCATAAATGAAATAAACAAGCATGTATCGTTGAACACACTTTCCCGTATTTGGCAGGTTTTGGTTGCATCTGTTCCCGAAATGGCGGCGGCAACAAATCAGAAACAGTGTTTTGATATGTTGGTAATTCGTTTAATGCATATTGCGGATATGCCATCGTTGCCGGATATTTTGAAAAACGAAAGGGTGGAAACCCCGCGTCCCGCGCCGGTCGTTTCAACGCCAAAGAAATTGGAAATTCGTTCGGCATCTGAATTGGCGGACGCACTGGAAAATGCGCGTGAAATGTTGCTTTATTCATACTTTACGAAAAATATAGAGGTTTCCGATTTTTCCGGCACGCATATATCGTATTTTGACCGTGCGAACGATGCGGATTTTCAACCGAAATTGGTGCGATGGCTAAATGACAAGACGGGCGAAAATTGGGTTATTGAACGGATTGAAAAATCGGAACAAAATCAAACTGTGGGGGAACAAGAATTGGCGGCGGCGGAATCTGACCCGATGGTTGCGGATGCGATGTCGCTGTTTGATGGGGCGGAAATTGTCGGTGTGTCAAAACAGTAAAAAAATCGGAGGGGAAAAATGAAAAACGAATCGGGGCGTTCACTTATTGAAATTATTGGTGTGTTGGCGGTGACCGCGGTTATGACGGCGGGTGCGGTTGCGATTTATAATTCTGTGCGCCGGAACCAACAAAATACTATCGCCGCCGCAACATTGCGTGAAGTGGCCAAAGATATAAATATGCTTATGGGTATGCGCAGTGATTATACCGGGATATCGGTTGACTATTTGGTAAAGGCCGGTGCGCTACAAAAACCGGATGCACCGATTGGCAAATCATGGGATATTGGTGTTGGAATCGATCGAACAACATTTGTGATAAACCTTTATGGCCTATCGCGCAGCGAATGCGAATTCTTTGGCGCGACGATACCGACATGGGCAACGGAATTTTACATAAACGGATATCGTGCCGAAGAAATTGTAAATTGTTTTTCGGGAAATGAAAATAATTTATCATTCACAGGAATGTAATATGCAAAAGTTTTGCACCGCAATTTTGTCGTTCGTTTTGATTGCGGGATGTGCCGCGTATAAAAGCCCCGACCGCGCATCGTGGGGCAATTATTTGCGTGGCGCAAGTTTTACCGATATGACCGAAAGTGCGCGCACCGCCAAGAAACCTATTTACCAAGGTGCGGGCGGAAAAACGGTGGCAGAAGTTGTCGCACAATCGGCGGAAATGGAATATGGCGATAAAACACAAAACGAATCGGCGATGTGTATTGGTTATATGTCGGAATTGGAAACCGCGCTTTATGACGCGTTGCGTCGCCCGGGATTATCGGTTCAACGTGCCGGTACGGATGTCCTTGTTATCTTGGTTCGTGACGCAATTATGGAATTAAATGCGCCGGAAATATCGGCAGACGGTGATGATAATTTATCAACGATTGCGCGGATTTTGCGAAAATACGATGCAACATTTATTGAAATTGCGGGCTATACCGATTCGATGCGCGACCCAAATGCGGCGCGTGCGTTTTCATTGGATATGGCGGAACGCGTCGGTGTTTTTCTCTCCCGGCACGGAATAAAAACATCGCGTATGTTTATTGTCGGACGCGGTGCGGCGCGCCCAATTGCGGCCCAAGATGAATGGGGGCGGCTTGCCAATCGTCGCGTGGAATTAAGAATATCTCCCGTTCGATAAAAAACAAAAAAATTTGTCTTTTATTTTTTATTTTTTGTTGTTATAGTCACACCGTCAACAAAACAAAAAGGAAGGAAAAATGGTAAAAACAAATACCCAGGCCGGGGCATCGGCAACGAAAAAATATGTTAAATTCGGTATCGTGGCGGTTGTTGTAATCGCGGTTGCGGTTATTGGATTGTTCGCGGTAAAATCTTTTTCAGGTAAAACGGTTAGTGCGGAATCCGCAATTGATGGCATATCGAGTGAGGCCGTATCCGGTGGTGACCTGCGTATGGCGGTGATTCGTATGGATGCAATTCAATCGGATGCCAAGGCGTTGCAAGACCTGCGTAAACAACGCGAATCGTATGAAGAAAAATTGCGTAGTGAACTTGAAAAAGAACAAAAAGAATTAGAAAAAGAAAAAGAAGAAATTGAAAAATCCCAAGACGTCCTTTCCCAGGAAGCATTACAACGTCGCGTTGTTGAATACCAAGGCAAGGTCACAAAATTGCAACGTGATTTGACAGAACGCGCACAATCGGTTGATGCCGCGTTCCAAAAGGCGTTGGTTGAAATCCAAGAAAAACACCTTGACCCGATTATCGAAGCGATAATTGCGAAAAAGAATTTGTCTTTGGTAATTGATGGTCGTTTTGCGCGGACGGGTGCAAATGTTGAAAACCTTGATATCACGGCGGATGTTATCAATGCATTGGATAAAAAGGTTTCAACCGTTAAAATGGACACACCGAAAGGATTCTAGTGGTTAGTGCAAGTAGTTAGTGTTAGTGAACCGGCGATATCATCGCCGGTTTATATTTTTCATTGCAAGTTAGTTTTTGTTTTACTATAATCACACTTGCGATGGCGGGTTGCCGTTGCTGGGTCCTAGAAAACCCACCGAAGTAAAAAAAACTCCACCAGGTTGGAGGGTTGCGAATATATTGAATAAGCAACACTGTTTACTTCGCAGTTTTCTAGCCTCCAACCGTTTGTATTTTTGCAAATGGTTTTTTTATTTCATCAAAAAGGAAAAACAATGTTTGAAACAGTTATTACGGATAACCCATTACCACAAACGGTGATAAAGGCGCTTTATCGTTATTATGAACAGCCACAAAATTCTATGACGGTTGGTGAAATGTATTTGTTGTTAAAACTGGTTCTATCGAAAATGGAAGATGAATTTGAAAAAATGGGATTCGATATAGAAAAAGAATTAGCCGATATACAAATACCCACCACCCCCACTAACACTAATCACTAACACTTACACTAACCACTTATATCTAATTTCCCTTTTCTTTTTTAATTTTTTTATTATAATGCGGGCATGTTGAAAAAAATTAAATCTTTGATTGGGCCACGCGCGACCAAGATAACGGCCGGCGAATTGGCAAAAATGTTTGATTTGGAACTGCGCGGGAATCCCGGTGTCGTCATATCGGGCGTTGCACCAATTGCGGATGCGCGCGCGGGTCAGATTGCGTTTTATTCGACCGAACAAAACAGCAACGCTTTCAAAATTTTACCCATATCCGTGTTGGAAAATACGCGCGCAAGTGTGATTTTATTACAACCGGAAATGGCATCACACGCGCCACATGGCGCGACACTTTTGGTATGCGCTCATCCGCGCGGCGAAATCGTAAAGATTTTGGGGGTGGTGTATCGCGAACCGCCGCGGCGCGGTGTGTCGTCTGATGCGGTTATTGAACGCGGCGTGTTTTTTCGCAATCGGCGCAGTGTTTATGTCGGACAATTTGCGACAATTGAACGCGGCACGGTGATTGAATCGGATGTGAAAATTTATCCAAATGTTTATATCGGGCGCAATGTGACAATCGGGCGTGGCACGGTTATCCATTCGGGTGCGCATATTGAAAACGCGACAATCGGTGCGGATTGCGTAATCCATAACGGCGCATCAATTGGCAAGGACGGGTTCGGATATACCCGCCAAGACGGTCACAATGTCTTTATCCCGCATGTTGGTCGCGTGGTTATCGGCGACCGCGTCTCAATCGGTGCGAATTCTTGTGTCGACCGTGGCGCCCTTACTGATACAATGATCGGTGACGGAACAAAAATAGATAATCTTTGCCAAATTGCACATGGCGTTGTAATTGGGCGTGAATGCTTTTTGGCGGGCGGCGTTGGAATCGCCGGCGGTGTGAAAGTTGGCGACCGTGTGTTGCTTGCGGGGCATGTCGGTATCGCAAACGGGGTCAAGATTGGCAATGATGCCGAAGTTGGCGCGAACAGTGGCGTTTTCCGCGATATTCCCGACGGCGGGCGTCATATGGGTTATCCGGCGATGCCGGGAACGGAATTCTTGCGCCACTATGCGTGGGTAAAAAAACATTTGAACGATTAAAATCAAAAGGAAACAAAATGGTTGATGCAACGGGTATAGAACGCGTAATTCCGCACCGCGGACATATGCGCCTGATCGATGAAATTCGCGAATTTACGGATAAAACCGCGACGGGTATAAAGTATGTTCGTGACGATGAATTTTGGTGCGCGGGACATTTTCCGGCGAAATCAATCATGCCCGGCGTTTTGATAGTAGAGGCATTGGCGCAAACCGCATGCTTTACAATTTTGAACGCAATCGGTAATAACGGCGGGCGTGCACTTGGGTATTTTGTCACAATTGAAAACGCAAAGTTCACACACATGGTTGTGCCTGGTGACATATTGGAATTAAAGATAGAAGAAGTCGGCGCGAAAATGAAACTGCATAAATTCGTTGGAAACGCGTTTGTAAATGGCAAACGTGTGGCAACCGCGACCTTTTCCGCCATGCTGGACAACGACCCGGTGTTTTAGCGAATGATAAAACGGCGCCACCGCGCCGTTTTAATAGAAGTCAGAAACTTTTAATTTCCATTTGATTCTGGTTTAGTCCAACTACGGATACACCCATCACCCGGACACCCAAGGGCATCACGCAGACACTGTTCGCGAAAATCTGCGGAATTTCCACTACCATTTGGCATTGGCGGGTTGCTGTGATTTGACGAGGCACCATTTAATATCTCGTTCAACGTCACAATATTACGACAAGTGTTTAATGTATAATCACTTGCGTTCCATGTACAAGAACCATCCGGTTTGTCAATAATCGCACGAAATTGTGCATACGACGGATTGCAAATCATATCTTGATAGCAATGCGGAACATTTGCAATCTGTGCGCAATATGTTTTAATACGCGCATCTGGCCAATTTTCATTTGACTGCGCCTGGGTTTCATAACAATCCCAAAGTTCACTTATACATTCGTTAAAGTTCGTCCCCGCGGCCGTTGCCTTGGACAAGACCTCGTCGCGTTCGTTATTGTAAAACTCTAACCGTTTTTGTTGCAACGCCTGTTGTGCGGCAACCTTTTGATATGCAATTTTTTGTGCGGTCGCCTTTAACTGTTCACCGTACAAATCGCAATCCGCGTTCGCATCCAGCAAGTATTTTTGCATCACACTGCGCCGCGCATCCGCAACCGGCCCGCGCAGGTTTTCATATGGGTCGTTCGACGTGCTGTATCCAAAGCAAGACGCATTCGCGGCGGTGCCGATATTGCTGCGTTCGTTTAATTTTACATCGCCCGACGAAGAAATCGTCACTTTGCTGTTGTAATTAAACGGACAAGACGATGTTGCACCGTTCGCGCAACGGCCACCCGACGGCGGTGTGCCACAACCCTCATATATTCCGTTAAAGCACGAATCAAGAACGCGTGCACAAACATTATTATGTGCATAGCGGAACAAATCGTATCCCCATGTTTCCGCAAGTGTATCGCGTGTTTCTTCATTGATTATTGACGCGGTCGAACCGCCGATTCCATTCAAAATTGTTGTCACATTTTCCATTGCTTGGAACACAGAATCCGTGTTATCAGCCAGAATCGTATCGGTGTTCGCCTTTACTTCATCCGCCCACGCCGAAAGCGATGCCAAAATATCAGACCCCGCCCCATCCAAATTGGCGACATCAAATCCGTAAACACTTTCGTTCGTGCAATATGCCGGTGCAACCGAATAAGAACATGCCCCTGATGTGAAAAGCCCATGTTCCGCACACCAATCGCCAAACTTATTGGAATTTGTTCCGTTGTCACTTGCTTCCCGCCATGAAACGCAATTCATAACCCTTTCTGCATCGGTCAGTTCGAATGCCGCACTAACTTCTTTGCCCTTGTTTGCAATCAGCAATGCCAACTGTCCGGAAATTTTAATCAATTCTTCATTCGCGGAATTCAGTGCGTTTTCCGCCTCTGCAAATGCCTTGACCCGGCCGGCGCATGCGCAACGGCGTTGTGCCTCGTTCCGGGCGGTGCAAATTTCGTCCATGCACGTATAGTACGATTCCAAACAGTTGCTATACGCGTCCGCGGAAATAAGCCCCGTCGAAGAATCGACGATATTGCTGTAATTCCCGGTGTAAAGTTTGCTGTTTAAATATGTGTAATATGTCCCGTTAACGGTTTTTGTTCCACGAATTGCATCGCCCTGTAAAGACACGCGTGCGGGATTTGTCGTTGCGGTGCGTGCGCGAACGGTGCGTGTCGGCGCGGTCGCACGCGAAGAACGGCGCGCCAATTCACGCGAAACGACACCGCGTGCGGTCGCACCACGTGCAATATCGGTTGTTGGGCGTTGCACAACATTGCGTGTTGTGGTCGTTGTGACCGCCCCGGTTGTTGGCCGCGGCGCGGTTGCGCGAACATTACGGCCCGTGCTGTTACGCGGACTTTGCCGCCCCAGTGTTAAACCATCGTTCGCGGTTTCGTCATTCCCAAGCATCGGTCCAATCGGGTCGGCCAAAACAACCCGCATCGATAAAAATGTTGAACAAACCAAAAATGCACCCATCAACAAAAACATAGTGCCCAATGCATTTTTGCCAAATTTTTGCAAAGAATTTTTTTTCATCAAACTCTCCTAAATGTCCCGGAATTTCAACCTTTTCACCGCATAGTTCGATTGCGAACCATACTACTATCATATGTCATTATATCAGATTTATAAATTTTTGTAAACAATAAAACCCGCCACGCGGCGGGTAACAATTTATTTATCGTACATAACGTTGTGTGAAACCAATTATTCTTCCACAGGTGCTTCTTCTACGGCTGGTTCTTCAACAGCTTCTTCAACGACCGCAACTTCTTCGACGGCAATAGGTGCCATCGGTTCTTCTTCGGTCACCGTTTCCGTCACAACCGTTTCATCCACGGGTTCTGTTGCATCAGCAATCAGTTCCGCGCGTGCGCCACAAACAGACAAAACACCCACCAGTGCCCCAAGTACAAATATCTTTTTCATTTTTTTCTCCTTTTTAATGCGTGTCGTATAATAGATATTTTTGTGCAACAAAGTCAACAGGTTTTATTTGGTCAGTGGTATTTTTAACTTCAATCTACACCTGTCCAAACTTTTCGACAAAATGCTTGACTTTTGGTGTTAAAAATGTATTATTTGCATAAACTTTTAGACAAAAGTTAAAATAAAAGGAAAATAATATGAGTGACTTTGCAATCTTTCAAACCGGCGGAAAGCAATATCGCGTAAAGGTCGGTGATGTTATCAAGGTTGAAAAATTGGATGCGACCGGCGATGTCACATTTGACCATGTTCTGATGTTGGGCGAAACCGTTGGGACGCCAACAATTGATGGGGCACGGGTCGTGGCAACCGTTGTCGAACAAAAGCGCGCGGCCAAGGTTTTGGTGTTCAAGAAAAAACGTCGTCAAAACTATCGTCGCACACGCGGTCATCGCCAATTTATAACCGTGTTGAAAATCAAAGAAATCAAGGGTTAAAGTTAAAGGAGTTTAATTATGGCACATAAGAAAGGCGTCGGGAGCAGTCAAAACGGACGCGATTCAGCGGGACAGAGATTAGGTATCAAAAAATCCGGTGGCGCGCATGTGATTCCGGGCAATATCATTATTCGCCAACGCGGAACCGCCGTTCATCCGGGCGAAAATGTTGGTATGGGCAAAGACCACACCATATTTGCCAAGGTTGCCGGCAAGGTTTCGTTCAAACGCGGTTTCCGTGACCGCAAGACCGTATCGGTTATTCCCGACGAAAGCGCAAAATAATAAAAAAACCGCCGTTCGGCGGTTTTTTTATTGCAAACGATTATTTTTATCTTAATTCTTGACACTTGGTTTTTTTGTGTTATATTTTGATTGTAATTAAACAAAAGGATTAAAAATGAAAAAATTAGTTTTTGCTTTGATTGCGATGGCGACTGTGCCGGCAATGGCGGATTATTATCGTGTTCGTACAAATAATTGCGACCCGGCGGCGATGCATGCAACATTGGAACGTGCGGCACGCGAACATCGTGCGGTTATTACCGAAGTGAACTGTGAATATGCGCGCGTTGAACCCGTGGTGGTTGCTGGGGGCGCGCCGGTATATGTGCCAACATATGTGGCGCCAGCCATTGATTACAGCAATATCCCGGTTGTTGATTGTGCGCCACACCCGACACGTGCCGAATATTGTGGTGGGTGTTATTAAAGAAAATAATCTTAGGTAAAAACCCGTATTTTTACGGGTTTTGTTTTGTTTGACACTTGCAAATGTAAAAAAGAATGCTATCATTGCCTTGGTCTAAAAGTTATGCAGATTTACAATAAAAAAGTTCTTTATGTTATCGCCGGTGCAAATGGATCGGGTAAAACCACCCTTGCCCAGGAAATCGCCAATGAAAATCCGGATATAGAATTCCTTAATCCCGATAATATTCAACGAGAAAATAAAGTTGATGCCAAAAAGGCTGCGCGCATGGTTTTGTCAAAGATGAAGCAATTATTTTTTACGCACGATTCGTTTATTTACGAAACAACACTTGCGGGAAAAAATAATTTTGTAAAACAAGCGCATGATAACGGATATAAGATAATATTTGTCTATGTATTGCTATCATCGGTTGAACAAAATATTGCACGGGTTAAACAACGGGTTGCAATGGGCGGGCACGATGTTCCGGAAAAAGATATTCGGCGCCGTTATTATCGAAGTTTGTTTAATATTGATTCTGTCCAGGCACAATCTGACCAATGGGAAATTTATTACAACGGCGAAGATAAATATGAACTTATTGCACGTGGCATTGGTAATCAAATAAATGTTATCAATAATCCGCGTTATAAAAACTTTATTAAACACCGTGGTGAAATTTTATCCGAACATTTATTGGAGCTTGGGCGATGTGCTGCAACCAAGGCGCGCCTTGCCGCAGAAGAAGCGGGTGTGCCAATCGCTGATATAAAAAATATCATTCGTTAAATCAATTATATGAATTTTCATTTACTAATATTTACTACTTATACTGATACCAATTAAAAAACACTTGCACCCAATTTACAATTTATTCTATGATGAAACAAGGAAGGAAAGGAACATGAAACGAACTCTGGTTTCTGGATTGGGATTTTTGTTGGTTTTGCCGGCCTTTGCGGGTGCACGGTTGCCGGCGGTGAACACATCGGGGGCGGCGGTTTCGGCACGCGAACAATACGGTTTGACAACGGTATCAACGCGCGGTGCGCGTCCGGTGTCGGTTGTTGCGTCGCGGGTTGCGGATTCGGCACATCCGGTGACGGATAAAAAACGTGTTGTCGCACGCACGGCCACCACACAAAATTTCGCAAATGATGTAAATACGCGCAGTGCGGTTATGGCGGATTATTTGCTTCCGAATCGGCCGAGTTCTGATTTGTGGGCAAAAAATGACACGCCGTTGCGTATGCCGCATGCGAATGAATTTTCGGTCCTAACATCAAATGATGTTTTGCCAGAGGAAGAAATTGCGCCGGCGCCGGTTCCCGTGGTTGCGCGCAACAATAACCGCGATGACGAAATTTCTGAATTGGCCGTCCGGACCAGTGCGCTGGATGCACAGATTACGCGTTTAATGGATATGCAACGTCGCGCCGAAGAATCGGTCGCGATGCGTCCGGTTGCGGATTTACCATCGGTTGAAACAAACATTTATTCTTCCGGGCCGGTCGCAATAAATCCAACGCGTGAAATTGCGGCCACACCGGAAAGGGTGCCAACACGAACACTGGCCAGTGTTGCGGAACCTGTGGGCGATGGTGTAAAACTTTCGCGTCTTGTGGTGCCACGTGACGAAGATGGTGACGATGTAATCACCCGTGTCGCACGCAAAAACGCGTCACCTAAAATCGAAGAAGTCCGAAACGATATGAAAAATATGACACCGTCGGAATTGCGTCGTGCGTTCAGGAAAACATTTTTGTCGGAAAATAAACACCTTTCTACATATCCGATTGATGACCGTTTTGACGCGGCAAGTGATATTGACACATCCATCGAAGGTTTTACATCCACGCGTGATTTGTCCGAAGAATCCGACAGAATTCGTCCGTTGGAAATCAAGATAAAATTCAAAAATACCGATTCGGCATTGTCGCGTGAAAATTACAATTTACTTTCGGAATACGCCGGCATAGTGGTCAGCAATCCAAAGCGCGCAATTCAAATCGCAATTCCGGCGGTTGCAACCGAAACAACCGATGCGCGGAAACTTGCGGCGCGGCGTTTGGCGATTGTGGAACAGGTCTTGCGCGATACGGGCGTTTCGGAAAATCGCATTGTTCCGATTTTATCAAGCCGTGACGAAGAAGGTTTTGTCCTGCGTGTGATTTCAAATGAACAATATGAAACACTTACCAAGCAAACGCGCAACAAATACGGGACCAGTTCGAAAAAATATAAAAGTTTAAGTTGGTAATGGTGTCTGTGTTCGGGTCTTTTTGTCGCAAATGTTTTAATTCAATCATTGATTTTTTGTTTCCGCCCGCGTGTCCGATATGTTCGGCGCGGGTGAAAAAGCACGGTGAATTATGTGATGATTGTTTTGGGTATTTTGATTGGATTGACGGGCCGCATTGTGCGTACTGTGGTTATCCATTTCCGGACGAATACGAATCGAACAAGAAATCTTTGTGCCCGGTGTGCGCCGCGGGCAAGAACGAATTGGAATATGTTCGTGCCGCGTGTGTGTATGATGATATGTCGCGGTCTGTTATGTTGCCGTTCAAACATGGTGGTCGTATAAAGTTTGCACGATTTATGTCGCATGCGATGATATGGGCGTTGCGCGATGTCGATATTAAACCGGATTTGATTATGCCGGTGCCACTTGCGAATCGGCGCCTGTTTCAACGCGGATATAACCAGGCAACTCTACTTTCGCGGGAAATCGCGCGTGCATATGGTGCGCCGATTGACTTTAACAGCGTGCATCGTAAATATCGTCCGAATATGGGACACAAAACGCACGCACAGCGCGCACAACATATTCGCGGCGTATTCAATGTTAAAAACCGCGATGCGTTGCGCGGGAAAAAGATTTTATTGGTCGATGATGTTATGACATCGGGTGCAACATTTAATGAACTTTCGCGTGTATTGCGGCGTGCGGGTGCGGCGGGGGTATATGGCGTCGTCTTTTGCCGTGTTGTCCGCGCGGAATAAATATAGATACTTGAAATTCGTTTTCGATTTGGTAAAATTCGATAAAATTAACCACAAAGGGTAAAGATATGAAAATAGATTTGGGTAAAAACATTGCACCACGCGATATAGAGGCGCGTATTCAAAAGTTTTGGGATGAAAACGATTTTTGGGCAAATGATGTAAATTCAAAACAAACACCTTTTTGTGTTATGATGCCACCACCGAATGTCACCGGAAATTTGCATATGGGGCATGCGCTGGATAATGTGATGACCGATATTATTTGTCGGTATAAACGTATGTGCGGGTTTGATGTTTTGTGGCAACCGGGAACCGACCATGCGTCTATTGCAACACAACTTTTGGTGGAACGCGATTTATCAAAGCGTGGAATAAACCCGCATGCGTTGTCTTTGAAAGAAAAATTGAATTATGCATGGAAATGGAAGGATGAAAAGGGTGGTCAGATATTAAACCAACTGCACGTTTTGGGTGTGACACCGGTATGGAAACGTGAAAGGTTTACAATGGATGATGGGCTTTCGCGCGCGGTCACGAAACTGTTTGTGAAAATGTATAACGAAGGTTTGATATATCGCGAAAAACGCTTGGTAAATTGGTGCCCGCGCCAACAAACATCTGTATCGGATTTGGAGGTTGAAACCCGCGAAGAACATGGCAAGTTTTATTATTTTAATTATCCGCTTGCGGATGGTGGCTTTGTTGAAATCGCAACGACGCGCCCGGAAACATTATTCGGCGACGCGGCGATTGCGATTCACCCCGAAAATGAAAAGTTAAAACATCTTATTGGCAAAAGGGCGATAATACCACTTACTGATATTGAAATTCCGATTGTGGCGGACGTTCATGCGGACCCGGAAAAGGGAACCGGCGCGGTGAAAATTACACCGGCACATGACTTTGATGACTGGGAGGTTGGCCTGCGTCATAACCTAACACCGGTTTGCATTTTAACGCCTGATGCAAAATTGATAGATGCCGCGCCCGTGCCGGAAAAATATCGTGGTATGGATCGGTATGTGGCACGCAAAGCGGTGATAGAGGATATAGAGGCCGCCGGTCTTATAACAAAAATCGAAGATAAAATTATTCCAACGCCGTATTCACAACGTGGTGGTGTGCCGGTTGAGCCAATGCTTACGACCCAGTGGTTTGTGGATGCCGAAAAATTGGCGGCACCGGTTATTGCGGCGGTTGAATCGGGCAAAGTGCAATTTTTGCCGGAACACCGTTATAACTTGTTTATGTCGTGGATGAAGAATATTCGTCCGTGGACAATTTCACGGCAACTTTGGTGGGGGCATCATATACCGGCGTGGTACGATGCGGAGGGTCAAGTATATGTCGCCGAAACCGAAGAAGAGGCAATTAAACAATCAGGTGGCAAAACACTGACCCGTGACCCGGATGTCCTTGATACATGGTTTTCATCGGGGCTTTGGCCGTTTTCGACACTTGGGTGGCCGGATGATACGCCGGAATTAAAACGTTATTATCCGACGGATTTGCTTTATACTGCGGCGGATATTATATTTTTCTGGGTTGCGCGTATGATGATGCTTGGAATTTATGTTATGGGCGATATCCCAATTAAAACACTAAATTTCCACGGACTGGTCCGCGACGCCAAGGGGCAAAAGATGTCAAAGACCAAGGGCAATGGTGTTGACCCGTTGGACACGGTGGAAAAATTTGGTGCGGACGCGTTGCGTTATTTCGTGTCAACCGCACCGATTGGAACCGATATCCGGTATAGTGATGAAGAGGTTAAACGTGGTTCAAAATTACTAACCAAACTTTGGAATGTTGCGCGGTTTGTTTTGGGGAATTTGGAAAGTTTTGAACCGACGGGTGATGCGCCGGCGGTTGCAACGCGCCCGATTGAGGACCGTTGGATTTTGTCCGAATTAAATAAAACGATTGCCGAAGTGCGCAAAAACCTTGATAAATACGACAGTTTCAATGCACGCAGTGCGATTGATACATTCTTTTACGATATATTCTGTGACCAATATGTTGAATTTATCAAGGACCGTTTCTGGTCGCCGGAAAAATATGGTGCGGAATCGGTTCTATCGGCCCAGTGGACATTGTGGACGGTATTGCGTAGCATAATTGGTATGTATGCGCCTTTTATTCCGTTCCTGACCGAAGAATTGTGGCAAAAGATATACATGCCATACGAAGGTGGCAAAACACTCCATTTGACCGAATATCCAATGGTAAACGCGGAATATGATACCGATGTGTCCGATATGCAATATGCAATCGATACGATAAAGGCTGTTCGTGGTTTGCGGACGGAACGCAAGATTGGAAACGGTGCAAAACTTGAAACATTGACCGTGCCACAAAACGTGCCGACCGCGCTTTACGGACTTATAAAATCTGGTGCGCGTGCAAATAACATTGTTGCGGGTGATGCGGTTGACTTTGTCGTGGCGGATGCGGGGGCACGGTAAAATGTCAAAACTAATTGTAAAACGCGAATTACAGACATATCAATGCGACCGCTATGGCAATATGCGACCTGGAATTTTGATGAATGAATTACAGGGTATGGGTGATTCAAACGCCGAAAAGATGGGATATGGTCACACATTTATTCACGAAACAAATGTCGCGTGGGTTGTCACGCATTACTTGGTTGATATTATCAAAATGCCACAAAACAGTGAAATGTTAACTTATGCTACATGGCCGGCAAAACATGATAATTTGCGCGCTATTCGTGATTTTGAAATTCGTGGCGAAAGTGGCGAATTGTATGTCCGTGCGACATCACAATGGGTTTTGTTTGATTTAAAAAATCGTCGTATGGTTCGCATAGACGATTGGATTAAAGAAGATACTTGGCCGACCGATGTTGTTCGTGCATATGACCGAAAATTTGAACGTTTTCCGAATTTTGAAGCGACCAAGACACATGTGTTAAAATGTCGTTTTGATGATATCGATGAAAATCAGCATATAAATAACGCGGTCTATGCGGTTTGGGCAACGGAAAGTGTTGGATACGAATACCGCAACACACATAAACTGCGCGGCATAGAATTAAACTATAAACGCGAAATAAGTCCCACAACCCCAGAGGTTTATATTGATGTCGCGTTCGATGGGCTTACCACGCGCCATCGCATTCGAACGGCCGATACCCCCGAAAACGCCCAGGTTATATGTTATTGGGAAGAATTATAAAAAAATCACATAGTTTTTTGGCTGATTTTCGTGTTGAAAAGCATAATTTTATTATAAAAATAAAAAATTTTATACCCAAACCATGCAATTTGATTTTATTACATAAGAATTTTATCTTGGGGAAAGGTGGTCGATTTTTTGATAATATAAAGTAAACCAAAGGGGGAAAATATGAAACGGTTGATTCAATTTTGTGTTGCGATGTTAATTTCTTTTTTGCCGGGGATTTTCGGTGTGTTCTTTACACCGCACGGTGATTCAGATATATGGTATATGGCACTTAACAAATCGAACCTTACCCCGCCGGGTGTGGTGTTTGGTGCCGCGTGGACGATTTTATACGCGCTGCTTGGGTTTGCGTTGTATTTGGTTATTAAAAGCGCGCGTGGAAAGTCGGAAAAAATGATGGCATACGTTTTGTTTGCGGCGCAAATGTTATTGAATGCGGGTTGGTCATATTTGTTCTTTGGGTTGCATATGACGGGATTGGCATTGGTGGTGTTGTTGGGCCTGTTCATTATTTCGATATGGATGGCGCGCGTGTTTAATGGTATTGATAGAAAAGCGATGTTATTGGTCATACCGTATTTGTTATGGATGATGTTTGCTTTCTATCTGAACGCGTATATTACATTGATGAATTAAATCTTAAGGATTTTGAATTCAGGATCGCCAACATTAAGGTAGTGCAGCCCCAGTTCTTCGACGTAATCGGGGCTGTAACTTTTAAGTAATTTTATGTGATGGTTGATGGTTTGAAGTTTTTTTTGCTCCGTCGCCAATTCCGCGTGTTCTGTGTCAAGACGCCATATGTTCGTCACGAATCGACCAACATTGACTTCGCCGAAAAAGATTCGGATGAACGCAAGCAATGCGAACGCCGCAAAGAATACGCCGAATTTGCCACGGACACCGCCACGCCACGCGCGACCGATAAAGCCAAATAAATTTTTGATTTTGTCTTTCATCCGTGGCATTATATCACAAATGATAACCAATAATCAAATTTTTGCTGCACCGATGGCGGGAATTTCTGATTACCCGTTTCGGCGAATGATACGCGAATTTGCACCGGGTGTTCCCGTTGTGACGGAAATGATATCTTGTCATTCTTTGGTTGAACAGCATAAAAATTGTCCGCGGAATTTTGATAACTATGGCACAGAGGGTAATGTTGGAACCCAAATTTTTGGTGCCGTGCCGGATTTGATGGCGGATGCCGCGCGAATTTTAGAAGATGCGGGCGCGACATGGATTGATATAAACATGGGTTGCCCCGTGCCAAAGGTTGCAACGCGTGCGAATGCGGGGGCCTTTTTAATGCGCGACCATGGGTTGGCGGGGCGAATTATTTCGGCGGTGGTGCGTGCGGTTAAAATTCCGGTGTCGGTTAAGACGCGACTTGGGTGGGATAACGAAAATATGGATTGGGTCGATTTGGTGCATGTGGCGGCGGACGCGGGCGCGAAGTTTTTGACACTACATGGGCGGACGCGGGCCCAGGGATACACCGGCATGGCGGTGCATCCGAAAATTAAAGATATGCCGATTCCGATTATTGCAAATGGGGACATTGTGGATATGGCGGGCGTACAAAGCGCGATTGATAACGGATATGCCGGCGCGATGATAGGGCGTGCGATGATGGGCCGGCCATGGGTTTTTGGTGAAATTTTGGGGACGGGGCAAAAACCCGAAAACATCGGGGAATTGGTGATGCGGCACCTTGATTTAGTATTGGAATACTATGGTGCGCGCGCCGGTGTGCCAATGTTTAGAAAACACCTTGCGTGGTATTCGGCCGGTATGCCGAATTCAAGTGATTTTCGGGTAAAAATCAATCAGATAACCGACGAAAATGAAATGAAACAAGAAATTTTGCAATTTTGGGGTTGCGTTGTGAAAAGATAGGTCTATGATAGGTATAACGATAACAAAAAGGTTTGCGCCATGGCAGAAGATTTTACAGATTTACAAATGAACCCAGAAATGACGGCGGGTGAAATGTTGCGAACGGCACGGACAACCGGGCGGCGTAAACGTGAAATTCAAACGATTTCAAAACAACTTTGCATACGCGAAGAGTTTTTGCAGGCATTAGAGGACGGCGATTATACCGTTTTGCCAGAGGTGGTTTATATCCTTGGGTTTGCACGGAATTATGCAATGGAACTGGGGTTGGACCCCGATTTGATTGTGGCCAAGATTAAAAAGGAATTGGGAATAATGAAATTGGCCGAAGCGATGGTTGCGCAAAAGACGGAACAGCCAAAGGCCGTAAATGTTGAAAAAATAGAAAAAATTGAAAAAGTAGAGAAAGTCGAAAGAGCCGAAAAGAAAGGTGTTGTCGGTGAAAAAAAATCTAAAACTTGGTCTTATGTGAAAAAACATTGGGTTTGGTTTGCCGGTGGTGTGTTGGTGTTGGTTGGTGTGTTGGTTGCATTGGTTTTGATTTTGCCGTCCGCCGATGAAGGGGTTGCACCGGTTCGCCAAATTGTTCAGGTTTCTGCGCCCCAGCAGGTTATTGTGACGGAACCAAAATATACATTAGATGTGCGTGAAAAGTTTGGGAGCGAAAACGCGGATAGTGCGGATATCGTGATTCAGGCGGTCAAAGAATCTTGGGTAAAAATTGAAGATGCGCGTGGCAAAACCGTGTTTAGTCGCGTACTGGTCCCGGGTGATATTTACTATGTGCCGGCGGGGAACAAGCACAAGGGAACTTTTGGCAATGCGGGCGCGATAGAGGTTTGGGTCAATAAAGAACTGGTTGGTAAAATCGGTGATGATAATGTTCGTAAAACCGGTGTTACATTGGATGTGGAAAAATTGGCCAAGAAAAAATCGGATAAATAGTTTTTCGTTGGTTATTGAAAACAAATAAAAAAGTTCTATATTTAGTGCCATGAGTGGCGTTATAAAAATTCGCGGTGCACGCGAAAATAATCTTAAAAATATCGATTTAGACATACCAAAGAATAAATTGGTGGTCGTGACCGGTGTATCCGGGTCGGGAAAATCGTCACTTGCGTTTAATACAATTTATGCCGAAGGTCAGCGGCGGTATGTCGAATCACTGTCCAGTTATGCACGGCAATTTTTAGATATGCAAAAAAAACCGGATGTTGATTTAATCGAAGGGTTGGCACCGGCAATATCGATAGAGCAGAAAACCACATCGAAAAATCCGCGTTCGACCGTTGGAACGGTGACGGAAATATATGATTACCTGCGACTTTTATGGGCACGAATCGGTGTGCCGTATTCGCCGGTGACGGGGCTTCCCATAAAATCGCAAACGATTGCAGAAATGGTTGATATGACAATGGATATCCCCGCCGGAACGCGCGCGTTTATTATGGCACCATTGGTTCGGTCGCGCAAAGGTGAATATAAAAAAGAAATCGCGTTTTTGGTAAAGCAAGGGTACCAACGTGTAATTATTGACGGGGAACTTTATGATTTGACGGCGGTGCCGCCACTTGATAAAAATAAAAAACACGACATTTTTGTTATCGTTGATCGTATCCAAATGCCGGCGGCGGATGCGACGGATTCTGAACGTGAAGAATTTCGTTCGCGGATTTATTCTTCGTTCGAAGGGTCGTTGCGCCTGGTGCCGGGGTCGGTGATTTTGCGGCGGTTGGATACGAACGAAGATGTTCTTTATTCACAAAATTATGCGTGTCCCGTTAGTGGTTTTGCCGTACCGAAAATTGAACCACGGTTGTTTTCTTTTAATGCGCCGATTGGTGCGTGCAGTGCGTGCGATGGTTTGGGGGTGCAGTTAAATATGTCGCCTGATTTGGTTATTCCTGACCCATCAAAGTCGATTTTGGACGGGGCGATTGCGCCGTGGTCGCGGGGTGGAATGTTGTCACAATTTGAACACTTGATAAATGCGTTGCACCGACAATATAAAATTCCACTTGGAAAACCGTGGCATATGCTTAGTGCGGAACACAAAAACATTATTTTATACGGTACGGGTGATACACCGATAAAGATAAATTGGAACGGGTTCGTTTATGAAAAACCGTTCGAAGGTGTGATACCAAATATTGAGCGGCGGTGGCGCGAATCTGAATCCGATGCGATGCGGGCGGAATTGGCAAAATACCAATCGGAAAAAACGTGTCCGGTGTGTCATGGAAAGCGATTAAATGTCCAGGCACTTTGCATAAAAATAAATGGCGCGGATATTATTGATGTTTGTGATATGTCGATTGATGATTCTTATGTGTGGTTTATGGATTTGCCGAATCATCTAAGCAAACAAGAAAACGATATCGCAAAAATGGTTCTGCGCGAAATAACAAGTCGTTTGTTTTTCCTTAAAAATGTTGGACTTGGGTATTTAACAATGTCGCGGATGGCGGGAACACTTTCCGGGGGCGAAGCGCAACGTATTCGTCTTGCGTCACAGATTGGCAGTGGCCTGTCGGGTGTTCTGTATGTTTTGGACGAACCGTCAATTGGGTTGCATCAAAGTGATAATGACAAATTGCTTGAAACACTAAAAATGCTGCGCGATAAAGACAACAGTGTGATTGTCGTTGAACATGACGAAGACGCAATGCGGGCGGCGGATTACCTTATTGATATCGGTCGTGGCGCGGGTGTGAACGGTGGAAATGTTATTGCCGCCGGCACACCAGGGCAGGTTATAAAGAATAAAAATTCCCTTACGGGTCAGTATTTATCGGGGGCAAAAAAAATTCCGGTTCCGAAAAAACGGCGTGCCGGCAATGGACAAAAAATTACCATATATGGTGCGCGGGAAAATAATTTGAAAAATATCGATGTTGAATTTCCGCTTGGAAAATTTATTGCGCTAACCGGTGTTTCGGGTTCGGGAAAGTCAACATTGTTGTTGAATACGTTGTATCCGGCATTGATGCGCGCGCTGTACGGGTCAAAAATTGAATCCGGGGCGCATGATATCATTCGCGGTATGGAAAATATAGACAAGGTTGTGGATATTGATCAATCGCCCATCGGACGCAGCCCGCGCAGCAACCCCGCAACATATACCGGTGTGTTTTCAAATATCCGTGATTTCTTTGCCGAATTGCCAGAGGCCAAGGCGCGTGGATACGGCCCAGGGCGGTTTTCGTTTAATGTAAAAGGTGGCCGGTGCGAGGCATGTCAGGGTGATGGTCAGATAAAAATTGAAATGAATTTCTTGGCCGACGTGTACGTCGAATGCGATAAATGCCACGGCACGCGATATAACGAAGAAACATTGGCGGTTAAATACAAGGGCAAATCAATTGCAGACGTGTTGGATATGACCGTGGACGAAGCGTATCGGTTCTTTATCAATCATCCACAGATTAGTCGCAAGTTGGAATTGTTAAAACGCGTTGGTTTGGATTATATAAAATTGGGACAAAGTTCACTTGACCTTTCGGGGGGCGAAGCCCAGCGTATAAAACTATCCAAAGAATTATCGGCGCGTGGCACGGGCCAGACGCTTTATATCTTGGACGAACCGACGACGGGACTGCATTTTGAAGATATTAAACAGTTGCTTGGCGTTCTGCATGAATTTGTAGAGCAAGGCAACACCGTAATTGTTATTGAACATAATTTGGAAGTTATCAAAACAGCGGATTGGATTATCGACCTGGGGCCGGTGGGGGGCGCGGGTGGGGGGCGCGTGATCGCAACGGGGACGCCCGAAGATGTGGCGCGTAATCCGGAATCACTTACAGGAAAATATTTGGCAAAGTATCTGGACAAATAGGGTTTTGTAAAATAAAATCTAGTAAAAAAAGGAGAACAAAATGTTTGGATTCGGCAAAAAGAAAAAAGAAGAAAATGTAAATTTGGAAGAACCGCACGTGCCAAAGGGCATGAAGGAAACCGCCGAACGTATGATGGCGGGCGTGTTCGATATGAACGATATGTTGGCGCAATTGAAACAGATTAAGAAAATGAGTAATTTTAGTGGATTGCTTAAAATGGTGCCTGGTATGTCAAATGCGGTGTCGGCAATCAAAGAAAAAATTAAGGACGGCAGTGTTGATTCGCAAATTAAGATATTAGAGGCGATGACCGCCGCCGAACGTGCGGAACCGGAAAAAATCTTTGCCAATGCCAAGGCGCGCATTGCGGAAACGGCGGGCGTGACGGTACGTGATGTGGAACACATTATTAAACAATACACAAAAATGAAACAGCAAATGTCGATGATTCAGCGCATGGGCGGTATGGAGGCCGTTATGGAACGTATGAAACAGGGTGGTGGCGAACCAGGCGCAAAGTAAAAATAGTCGTAATATAAAAAAAAGGGCAATCGTAATGTGCATTTTTGGATACAATATTGCATATCAAATTCCAGGAATAGACGACCTTACCCCAATAAATGTAGGAGACGTTTTTCCCGTTCAAGAGGACGAACGCGACATACGTGGTTGGTCTTTTACAGCGGAATATTCCGGCGACCTTACACAGCATTTAACCAAAAAACTAACACTGCACAAAAAACATCTTGGTGAAAAATCTTGTAATATTATTTTGCATTCCTTGTTACGAAACGGAAATACAAAAGTCATATATTATTACAGTAGACGAAACGCCATCGACCCAACGGACGCATACCACCGGGCCTCTATGGCCAATAGTATACTATTTTGTGCCGCAAGGGAAAATAAAAAACGTGTTGCATAATGAAAATAACAACCAGGTAGATATAAAATGGTAATAAATTCAGTTCAACCCATTTTTCATGATTGGTGTAATCCTAAAATATTTTATGTGGTGATCAACGTGCGCGTCAGCGGAAGTATGATGCCCGTAAATCCAACTTCAGATTTTCCTTGCGCCTTTGGTGGAGGTATTGCAGAACATAAATATGTGAGCGGGGAATATAACTATATAGTGAAGTATCGTTTTTGGAATAAGATGTTTGCAAAATGGTTTTATAATAGAATGAACAGAAAGTGTCGTCGTTAGTGTGAAAAAAATGAAAATAACAAATAATAAAATTGCGAAACATAAATCAAGCGTGGCGTGGTTAACGCGCCAGGCCGCCGACCCCTATGTTGCACGGGCGCGGCGTGATGGTTATCGTGCGCGGGCGGCATATAAACTTATCGAAATAAATGAAAAATATAAATTTTTGAAAAACGGGCAAACGGTTGTGGATTTGGGTGCGGCGCCGGGGTCATGGTCGCAATTTATTGCGCGGACTTTTCCAAAGACAAAAATCTTTGCGATGGATTTGTTGGAAATAACACCAATCAATAATGTTGAATTTTATCAGGGCGATTTTACAACGGATGCGGCGTTGGATTGGTTGACGGAAAAACTAAAATTGGATGATAATGCAAACGGTGTCGTTGATGTTGTTGTTTCGGATATGGCACCGAATACCGTTGGACATCAAAAGACCGATCACTTGCGTCAAATGGTGTTGTTGGAATATGCGTTCGATTTTGCGTGCCGTGCGTTGCGGCCCGGTGGGACATTTGTTGCAAAATCTTTTACGGGTGGAACAACAAATGAGTTATTGAAACAAATAAAACAGAAATTCGAATCGGTGCATCATGTGAAGCCGGCGGCGTCGCGCAAGGATTCTGTTGAAATGTTTATTGTTGGACTTGGGTTCAAAAATAATGTATAATGTGTTTATAAAACAAAGGAGAGAAAATGCCAGTTGCAAAAAAGAAAACATCAGCAAAGAAAACAACAACAGCGAGAAAATCCGTGAAACGTGCGCCGGCGCGGCGTGCGGTCGTGCGTGAAGTTCCGGTTCAAACACCGCGGCGTCGCATGGTCGGGCCGCTTTCGGCGATTGCAAGTTTTTGGCGTCGATATTTTGATTTTGTTGGGCGTTCAACGCGTGCGGAATTTTGGTTTGGATATTTGTTTGCGTACATTGTGAATTTCTGTTTTGCGTATTTTATCGGCGGAACGGTGTCGTTGGTGGTTAGTGCGATTTTATTCATCCCGGTGCTGGCGCTTTCGGTTCGCCGCTTCCGTGATGCGGGAATTTCGGTGTGGCTTTATCTTGTGCCGGTGTTGTTGGTTTATTTGATACCGGTGATTCGCGGTTCGGCATGGTATACGATGATATCTTTTGGTTATGTGTCGTCGGGTATGGCATTGTACGCGTTGTTCTTTATCATCGATACGATATTCAATCTCGTGGTTGCATGTTTGCCAAGTAAGAAATAAGTGTTATCCGTCTTTGTCCATCACCGCAAAGCGGTGCCGTGACTACATCGAAACTGCGCCAGGGCTTTGCCCTGGCTTGGTGTTAGTGCAGGTGTGTCCAATCGCGGTGCGGTGTGCCGCGATAGACTAATCACTAACCACTCTTACACTAAATTCGCAACCGCAATAATTTTGACGATAGAAATCTGATTCGCGGTTGATTTGCTGTCGCAATTTTTCATCCCATTTAATCGGTAAATATGCGATTTCGCCCAATGTGGATTCGGCCGCCGTATCAACCTGGGCTTGGTCTTTGTGGCGCGACACACCAAACACAGACGCCACCGCATCATATCCGTTTTCGTGTGCAAACTTTTTCGCGTATTCAAAACGATACGCAAAGCAAACACTGCACCGCGCGCCGCGTTCGGGCTCGGTCTCTAAGCCGCGCACCGCCGCGCGCCAAGCGTCATGGTCATATTCACAGATTTTATATTTTACCCCCATGCGCTCACAGTATTTAACTTGCTCGTTCATACGCCGTGTATATTCAGATTCCGGCCAAATGTTTGGATTAAAAAACAGAACAATAAAATCATCCACGCCCGCAATTTCACCGGATGCCAATTGCTTTATCGCGCCCGCGCTGCACGGCGCACAACAAGACATAAGAACAAGTTTCATTTGTTTTTATCGTGCGTTTTCTGTTTTCTTATTGAACAATTCAACCAGACCGACCGGCGGTTTATTCATTTTAACTGGCCAAATTTGATTCAGTGTTTCTCTTTCTACAAATACATCATCGTCTAAATAATGCCAACGAACAAAACAATGCCCGGGAACACCGTCCAACATAACTGGTTTTTTTTCTGTTTTTTTCAAATCAAAATTAAATGTATTTTTATATTGGTCTTTCAAAAAGGCATCAATATCGTTCGGATAAATCAATTTATCGCCAACCAAAATTTTATATTCATCTGTCACCTTTTTATCAATAACGCCTTCTATTACAATTTTATATGGTATATTCATATGTAAAGGATATCTGCGCGTATATTCCGCCAAATCTTCAATTGAAGAAATTTGTTTATATGGACCATTATGACACTGGGTGCATGGCCCCGTGTGACGCAAATAAAATTCAACATTTTCATTATTCATTTTTGTATCCTTTTTTAGTGCACCTCTCTCACTAACCACTAATCACTATCTAACTCAATCCGGCTAAACAAATTTTCCGGTACGGTGAATTTTTCGCCGTTCGCAATTCTGTGTTCATATTGCGCCGGCCAAGACAAATCATGTTTGGTTTCGAATATATTTTGAATCCGCCCCGCCGCGTCCGGAATAATTGGTGCCGACACACGTGCAAACAAATCAATCAATTGGAAGCATTCGTTTAACACCGCCGCCGCGCCCGCCATATCACCGTTCTTAACCAATGTCCATGGTTCTTTCGCGGTCATATATTCGTTCGCAATTCCATAAATATCGCGCAACGCAACAATAGATTTGCGAAATTCGCATGCGTCCAGTGCCGCGGTTAGTTCGGAAATTTTTTCGTTCACTTTGCCAACCAATTCCGCATCCGCCGCGCCCGCCGCCGGCACAGTATCACCAAAATTCTTGTTTGATAATTTGCACACACGCGACACAAAGTTGCCAAGCAAACCGTTCAAATCTTTATTCACAATTTCCGCAAACCGCGTCATTGTAAAGTCCGTATCGTCACTTTCAGGTGCGGACGCCAACAACGCATACCGCCAACAGTCCGATGGAGCAATGGAAAGTGCCGCATCAAGGAAAATTCCGTTGCCCGTGGACTTTGAAATTTTTGCACCATTAAAGTTCATAAAATTCAGTGCCTTTAATACATCGACCGTTTTCCAATTATCATTGACGGCGATTTCTTGGGCCGGGAAAAATACGGCATGAAAGGACACGTTATCTTTGCCCATAAATTGCGTATAGTGGCATTCGGGATTTTTCCACCACGACGCCCAATCAGGATTCGCAATTTGTGAAATCGAAACATAACCCCACGGCGCATCAAACCATACATAGAAAACTTTATTTTCATACCCTGGCTTATTTACCGGAATCCCCCATTTCAAATCGCGCGTAATTGGTGTGTCGTGCAACCCTTCGTCCAACCATTTGTTTGCAATTGCTGTTGCGGTTTTGGGCCAACCGATACGCGAATTTACCCATGCGCGCAGTTTATCTTGCACCGCACTCAACTTAAAATAAAGGTGTTTTGTTTCGCGCATTTCAACGGGCGAATCCGGGTCAATCGCGCTATGTGGGTTTATCAAATCCGCCGGGTCCAACGATGCGCCACACTTTTCACATTCGTTTCCATATGCGTGTTCATATCCGCAACGTGGACAAGTGCCAATTACATATCGGTCGGCCAAGAATTTTTTTTCGTTCACCGAATATGGTTGCATTGATACTTTTTCTTCTATCATGCCCTGTTCTTCCAACCGATTGAACAATTCGTGAATCAATTTTTCTTGGGCATCCGTGTGCGTACGACCATAGTTATCAAAGGATAAATTAAAATCTTTTACAACCTGTAAGTGTTTTGCGCGATATTTTTCAACATAATCTTCAACCGACATATTTTCGCGCGCCGCGCCAATTTCACTTGTGGTGCCGTGTTCGTCCGACCCACCAATATAAAGGACATCACGGCCACACGCGCGACAAAAACGCGCATACACATCAGACGGCAGCAAGCACCCAATCAAATGCCCAATATGCAGGTTATTATTCACATATGGTAATGCCGAAGTAATAAGATATTTTTTGCCCATTGTTATTTTCCTTTTTATAAAAAATGACGCCAAACGGGGCGTCCATCCGAATCCCGTTTATGTTTTTTCTAAAATTATATTTGCATTCGTTTCATTTTGTTTATCTGGAATCTTGTCCGCCTTCGCCAAGGCTACGGCGAGACACTGAATTTTCAGCCCTTGCTACGCTTCGGTGAAAATTCGTGGTGGGTGGTATTGGACTCGAACCAACGACCTTTACGATGTCAACGTAACGCTCTAACCAACTGAGCTAACCACCCAAACAGAACGCATTATAACAAAGAAAATCCCGA
Source organism: uncultured Pseudomonadota bacterium (assembly GCA_902787305.1). Classification (GTDB taxonomy): domain Bacteria; phylum Pseudomonadota; class Alphaproteobacteria; order Rs-D84; family Rs-D84; genus Enterousia. The sequence continues at coordinate 44,558 of CADAFS010000003.1, forward strand.
TTGCAAGAATTTAGTGTTCGGTTTCGTTTTGCGGAAAACCGTCAACCGTTCCCATCAATTCGCGTTCGATATCGATTCCCATCTTCTCCAATTCGTCTTCCATTTTCGACAGAATCAATTTCAACAACAAATACATTTCGCCGATTGTCATAGGATTTTGCGGCTGTTCATAGTAACGATACAGTGTTTTTATAACCGTTTGCGGTATTGGATTATTTGTGATTACCCGGCTAAACATTATTTTCACCTTTGTTAAAAAACATTTGCGAACTCCAACCGGTTCCATTGCAAACATCATTATACTAAAACGCCCAAAATATTACAATGAAAAACCAAAAAATACCATAGGAAAGAAGTCCGTATATCCGCACCAAAAAATAAAAACGGGCGCCCCCGCGCCCGCACCCGTCGCGGCACGCCGCGCCGCGGTCGTGACGGACTAATCACTTACACCAAGCCAGGGTACAGCCCTGGCGCAGTCTCGGTGTAGTCACGGCATCGCTTTGCGATGACGGACGAAGACGGATAACCACTAATACATCGTCTGCAAAATATGCTTGTTCTTATCCAAACTGGTCAGCATGCGACCACTGCCCCGTGCAACACACGCCAATGGGTCATCGACCAAAAACGCCGGCAATCCAGTTGCAGCGCGAATCGCCGCATCCAGCCCCCGCAACAACGACCCGCCACCTGTCATCGCGATACCCAAATCCGCAATATCGGCGGAAAGTTCCGGCGGTGTCAATTCCAACGCATGCCGCACCGTATCAACAATTTTTGAAACCGTTTGCGCAAGTGCCGATGCAATTTGTGATTCTGTGATAACGGTTTCACGCGGTGTCCCCGACAGCAAATCGCGCCCCTTAATTTTCATGGTAAGTTCGTTCGCCTTGTCCTTTGGCGAAATCGCGGTACCGATTTTTTTCTTTATCTCTTCGGCGGTATTTTCCCCGATCAGCAAATTTTTATTTTTGCGCACAAATTCAATAATATCCAAATCCATCTGGTCGCCGGCGGTGCGAACGGCGTTTGAATACACAATCCCACCAAGTGACATAACCGCAACCTCGGTCGTGCCACCACCAATATCCAACACCATCGACCCCAACGGTTTTTCAACCGGAAGTCCCGCACCAATCGCGGCGGCGGTTGATTCTTCAACAATATAAACCTTGCGTGCGCCGGCGGCATCGGCGGCCTCTTGAATGGCCCTGCGTTCCACCTGGGTTGCACACGATGGCACACATATAATAATAAGTGGCGCGGTCAATGGGCTTCTGTGATGCACCTTGCGAATAAAGTATTTTATCATTTCTTCGGCAACTTCAAAGTCCGCAATAACCCCATCGCGCAGCGGCCGCACGGCGGTAATTGAACCCGGTGTTCGGCCAAACATTTGTTTTGCTTCGGCCCCGACGGCCAAGATTTCTTTGCGCCCCAACAATTTGTTTTCCGCAACGGCAACAACCGACGGTTCGTTTAGCACGATTCCGCGACCCTTGACATATATAAGTGTGTTTGCCGTTCCCAAATCAATTGCCATATCTGCGGAAAAAAATTTCATAAGCCAATTATACATGTATCGCCCCTTTCGCAATAATTTGCCATTACTATAAACGCGCAGAAACGAAAAATCAAGACCGCAAGAACGTTTTTTGTTTGACTTTTTACATATTCTGCTATTATTGCACATTATGCGCGATACAATAAAATCACATGCCGATTTTCATACGACCGACGATGACCCGTCGGCGCGGGCATTGTTCTTTTTCGTCCGGGCAAAGCCGGCACGATTCCCGACCAACCCGCGCGTTGGATTTATGGCGACCAAGCACACATTCAAACTTGCGGTTCAGCGTAATCGGGCAAAGCGTCTACTGCGCGATTGGGTGCGGTATCATGAACGGTTGATGTGTCCGGAATTTGACTATATTTTTATCGCCCGTCATATGATTTTGGACGCAACGCGCCCGGCGGGACGTACCGCGATGGAAAAGGCACTGTTGCATATCGCGCACAAATACGGGCCAAAAAAAGCAAACAAAAATGCAAAAAATTCGTAAAATTCCGGCCTATGTGGGGCTGGGGTTAATCTGGGTTTACCAACATTTTATATCGCCGGCGTTTGGGGGACGCGCGGTTTGTCGATTTACCCCGACATGCAGTGAATATACCAAAACGGCGATTTTACGATATGGACTTATTCGTGGCACATATATGGGAATACGCCGAATTTTGCGCTGTCGCCCGGGCGGGGACTTTGGTTTTGACCCCGTGCCTTGACAATTGGGGGATTAAAGATTAAAATTCGGATAACATACCAAGAATTTATACAAAAGGATAAAGAAATGTCATTTCGTTCAACCGTAGAATCCATGTCAAAGATTATGGACGATATGGGAATCACTGAACTTGATTTGGAACGCCAGTTTTTGTTTGGCGTGTATCGTAAACATATTCATCTTTCAAAGCAATCGGGTATCACAATGCCGACATTGCCGGTGTCCGAAAACGCAAAACATACAAACAGTGAACCGGCCAATGCGACCACATCGGGCTATGCCCTAAAATCGCCAATGGTTGGTGTTGCGTACCTTGCCCCGGAACCGGGCGCAAAGCCGTTTACCAAGGTCGGTGCATCGATAAAGGCCGGCGATACCGTGATTTTGGTAGAGGCGATGAAGACCTTTAACCCGATAAAGTCCGACAAAGACGGTGTCGTCAAAGAAATTTTGGTGACAGACGGCCAGGCGGTAGAATTTGACCAACCATTGATAATTATTGAATAAGAAAAACTATGCCAAAGATAAAGAAAGTTTTAATTGCCAATCGTGGCGAAATTGCGTTGCGAATAATTCGCGCGTGCCGCGATATGGGTATTCGAACGGTTGCGGTGTATTCTACCGTGGACCGCGATGCAATGCATGTGCAATTGGCGGACGAATCCGTGTGCATTGGCCCCGGACCGTCCAAAGAATCATACCTTAATGAATCTGCGATATTGACGGCGGCACTGCTGACCAACGCGGACGCAATTCATCCCGGTTACGGGTTTTTGTCTGAACGCGCGGACTTTGTGCAAAAGGTTGAACAGCATGGCCTGATATGGATTGGGCCGGACGCGGCGATGATAAATAAAATGGGCGACAAAGTGAACGCAAAAAAGACCGCGATTGAATGCGGATTGCCGGTTGTGCCGGGGTCTGATGGCGCGGTCGACACGGTCGAAGACGCACTAAAATGGGCAAAAAAAATCGGATATCCGGTTATGTTAAAGGCGGCGGCCGGTGGTGGTGGTCGTGGAATGCGCCCCGTTATGTCTGCGGACGAAATGGGCGAAGCGTTTGAAATTACCAAGAACGAGGCACGCAGTGGTTTCGGCGATGATACACTTTATATAGAAAAACTTTTGTTGCACCCGCGGCATATTGAATTTCAGGTTTTGGGCGATAAACACGGCAATGTTGTTATCTTTGGCGAACGCGATTGTTCGTTGCAACGCAAAAATCAAAAACTTATGGAGGAATGCCCCGCCGCCGCACTTACACAAAAACAGCGCGACGATATGATTGAAATTTGCAAAACGGCGGCAAAGAAAATGGGCTATACCAACGCCGGCACATTTGAATTTATGTACGAAGATGGCAAGTTTTATTTTCTTGAAATGAACACGCGGCTTCAGGTTGAACATCCCGTAACCGAAATGGTGTATGGTGTTGACTTGGTGCGCGAACAAATTCGCGTTGCGGCGGGTGAAAAGTTGGGCTATACCCAGGCAAATGTTATCCCGCATGGCCACGCGATTGAATTCAGAATCAATGCCGAAGATCCAACGGACTTTGTCCCCTGCCCCGGCAAAATTACGCTTTATGCACCGTCTGGCGGGCTTGGCGTGCGGGTGGACAGCGCGGTTTACACTGGATACACAATTCCACCGACATACGATTCAATGATTGCAAAGTTGATTGTTCATGCGCAAACGCGGTCTGCGTGTATTATGCGTGCGGAACGCGCACTGGACGAATTTGTTATCGAAGGTGTGAAAACAACAATCCCGCTGCAAAAGAAATTGCTAAACAACCGCGACGTCCGGACACTAAATTTTGATAATCATTGGTTGGAAGCATATTTGAAAAAAGAAAATAAAAAGAAGTGATCCGTCTCCGCTTCGCTACGCCGAGACTGCGCCAGGGCTTTGCCCTGGCTTGGTGTAAGTGTGTCGCCGGCGGTTTTTCTAAATAACGAATCGTCTCAAAAAAACTTGCAAATCGTCTTAAAAAATGATACGATTCTAGCACAAAAGTGAGACGATTATGGAGAAACGCCAAAATCTTATACTGGAATTTATAAAAAAGCACCCAAATACCAACAGTGGAGCAATTGTTGAATTTATATCACAACAAATGCCGGGAAAAAGTTCCCGACCGACCGTGTTACGTGATATTGATGCGCTGATTGCCGATGGTAAAGTCGTAAAATTTGGTTCCGCGCGTGCAACAACATATGCCGTGGTTATTGATATAGAAAATTATTTTGCCATTGATCCGGACAAACGGGTATTAAAAACAGAGTATTTCAACTTTGATATTTGGGGCGAAATGCACGATTTGTTCACCGCAAAAGAATTATCCGAATTGGACAAAATTAACGATACATACAGGAAAAATAAATCGGAATTATCCGCCACCGCATTAAAGAAAGAAATTGAACGCCTTACCATAGAATTTGCATGGAAATCATCTAAAATTGAAGGTAATACCTATACTTTACTTGATACAGAACGTTTGATACGGGACAAAGAAGAAGCGACGGGAAAAAAGAAAGACGAAGCAATAATGATTTTGAATCACAAAGTTGCATTGGACTTTATTTTTGCCAATCCCGATTTGTTTCAACATATTACCATTGCAAAAATAGAACATATCCACAAATTGCTGACCGATGGTTTAGAAATTAGCGGTGGCGTTCGTCAAAGACGGGTTGGTATAACCGGCACAAATTACAGACCAATCGATAACAGACAACAAATTATGGAAGCGTTGGAACGTCTGGTAAAACTGATAAACGAATTGAAACATCCGCTGGAAAAAGCATTGGCGGCGGTTTTAATGATTTCATATATTCAACCGTTCGAAGATGGCAACAAACGTACTGCACGAACAATAGGTAATGCATTATTGTTGGCGTTTGACTATTGCCCATTGTCGTATCGCAGTGCCGATGAAATAGAATACAAGAAAGGTATGATATTATTCTATGAACAGAATGATTTCGCATATTTCAAAAAAATATTCATCGACCAGTTCAAACAAGGAATTGAAAAGTACTTTTGAAAAAGAATTTACTAGACAAAAAGATGCAGGTTTTTTGATAATAGTTATGTATCAAGATATTATTAGCACAAACAATGGGGATATAAAATGAAATGGTGTTCAGACGTTGAAAAATTTAAAAGTTTAATAATGGATGTTGAAATTGCCTATGAAATACGTATGCATAGAGCTAACTGGGATAAAAAATACTATAAAACACCAGAAGAATGCCTAAATTTATTACAGGAGGCAGAAACATTAATAACAACTGATGAGAAGCATAAGCTTTCGTTCAAAGCAATTTTTCTATTAAGAAAATTTTATGAGTTAAAAGGACAGGTATTAATTTTGTTGAAACAGCCCTACGAAGCTTATTCTGCACTAAAAGATGCTTTATACGTCTCTAGAAAAGATGTTTTAGAAAATAGACTTAGTGTATTATTTTATACAATACTCGGTGGCTTGATTGGTTGGTATTGTGTTATATTACCAATGTTAAACAAAATATTTTAAAAGCTACATATTTGGTTATACAAAAAATCGAATGCCCTTAAAACACATGAACTAACTTAGATATTAAAAAAACAATAAAAACGCCTGTATTTGCGGGTGGTACTAGCCACTAACACCAAGCCGGGGCAAAGCCCTGGCGCAGTCTCGCCGTAGCCGCAGGCGAAGGCGGATTATTTCTTTCTCTTCCTAAACTCGTCCAATGACACAACGCGGCCGTCGTCGGGTATTGTGTCGCCTGTGCCGTCTAATGGTAATTCAATATCGTTATCCGGCGCGTTGCGTTCGGGGCCTTTGTGGAAAGATAACATAAAATCAACCGATGGATCTTTGAATTCAACCAATGCCGAAAACGGAACGCGAATAAAGAACGGCCGCCCATCAAATGTCAGTTGCACGCCAAATTCTTTGTCCGATACATGCAAATTATTATACGAATACTGCAACACAATCGTCATAATGTCTGGATACCGTATACGCAGGAAATCCGGCAACACAACCCCCGCATCATGCGTGCGAAATGTTATAAAAAAATGCATCCCGTCCCCAAGGCCGTTTATCTGTGCATGAATCAATGCTTCGCGCACAACGGATTTTAACGCGTTATCTAACAATGATTGATAATCAATTCGTGCCATTTATTCTTCCCCTTGTCCATCGATTATAGGACTTACTTTATCCCTTGTGCAAGTGACAAATGTTGCGTCCGAAATATCGGTAAAATTATTCGCATCTATGCCGGTTGCCCAAACCTGGGCCGATGCATCGCGCAGTTCGTCAAATAATTTTTTGCGCGCGTTTTTATCCAAATGCGCAACCGCTTCGTCAAGCAAGATTATCGGATTTGCACCTGTCTTGGTATGAACAAGTTTCGCATGCGCCAATATCATTTTTAATAACAATGTTTTCTGCTGGCCGGTGCTGGTAAGGTTTGCCGGCAAATTTAATTCGCGGTTGAATACCCCAAAGTCCGATTTGTTTACACCGTCCAAAACCATTTTATCGTTTACCAATTCGCGATTGTTTCTAAGATAATCTAAATACTTTCTTTCGGCCGCGCCCGCGCCGGATTCCATAATCATCGATTCAACCAACCCATCAACCGAAACGGCGGCATCGGTTAAAAAGAAATTTATTTCGCCGGCGTATTGAATACGTGCGGCGGCAATCGCAACCGCGGTCGCGGCAATTTGCGCGTCCAATGCATCAACCCATTTTGCATTTGCGCCCGCCTTTAATGCACCCGCCCTTTCGGACAGCAATTTCGCATGTCGCGCCACGCGCCCGCCGTGCGCGGAATCAAAACTTGCGACCAATCTATCAAAAAACGCACGCCTATCGGACGCGGCATCAATAAAGATTCTATCTTCGCGTGGGGTTATCCAAACAATTCGTGTGTGTGATGCCAAATCGGACAGTGTTGCCGCATCGCCGTCAATCCGCGCATGCCGGTTTGAATCGCCATTGTTAAAATAGACACAAATTTCCGTATCATCACAAAGTTCCGCAATTACCGAAAAACCACCATCGCCATCGAAACGTGCAATATCTGTCATTGGTGCGCCGCGCATACCGCGGTCGCCGGACAGCATGGATACGGCCTCTATGATTGCGGTCTTGCCGGTTCCGTTTGCACCGGTAATGATAATGTTCCTGTGCCCACCCGTCGCAAAACGGCACGAAGTATGATTTCGAAAATTGGTCAACGCAAGGTTTTTAATCATATTTTTATCAATAATTTATTGATTCAGATTAAAAACTTTTATGATGTTTTGCAAGTATAAAAAATCCCGGAAAACAAAGAAAAAAAGCGACATTGTCGCCCTTTGAAAATTGGAGGCTTGGGTCGGAATCGAACCGGCATACAAGGATTTGCAGTCCTCTGCATAACCACTCTGCCACCAAGCCATGCATAGCCATTTTATCCTAGCAAAATAAATTTATTTTTCAACATAAAAAATATATAATGAAAACACCAAAAGGTCAAGTGGGAAATGAATTTTACAAAACTTTCTTTACTGCTGGTTTTTATTCCTATGTTCGCGCATGGCGGGAACGATGATTGTGTGTCGCGAAAAACCGTGTCGGACAAAGTATTGGATTTGTCTATGGTTGTTGAACTTGGGCTTTGTCGCAATCCGGAAACCATGTCGGCGTATTATGCGATGGAATCGGCGCGGTATAATAAAAACGCAGGGTACGCAAGTTATTTGCCGGCGGTAAATGGAAGTGCCGATATAAACAAAAACTATCAAAATCATGATTGGCAAGATTGGCAATATGGCGCATCGATTTCCGCATCGTATTTGATATTTGACTTCGGCAAAAGGTTGGCGGATTTGAACCAATTGTCGTCCACATGGCGCGCGATGGGTTTTGACTATGACGACCGTGTGCAAAACTATGTATACGGCGTAATTGGTGCATATTACGCGTTGCTAAACGCGGACGCGGATGTTGAAAGCGCGCGGTCACTTCGCGCCGTTGCCCAGGTTGCACTTGATACAGCAAACAAAAAATATAAGGCCGGTGTTGTCGCGCGCGCCGATGTATTAAAGGCGGAAACCGCAATGGCAAGTCGCAATCTGGATTTGGAACGTGCAAAAAATAATCGCGCGGTGGCCAAAGGCGTGCTGCTTACGAAACTTTCTTTTCCGGCGGACGGTGAAATTACAATTGCGGATATGTCGGGCGATTTTGGGCGTGTGCGCGAAAATCGTGGCATTGATGAACTTATTGCGATTGCGCGTGAAAAGCGCCCTGACCTGTTGCGTGCGGCGGCAAACAAAGACGCCGCGTGGCATCGCCGTAATTCAATGTTTTTGAAAAATTTACCAAGTATAAGTGCGACCGGAACACTTTCGTGGCGCGACAACAATCGGGATTATATTTACGACGACAATGCACACACCGGCGGCAGTATTGGTATCCGTGCATCCATGCCGATATTCGCCGGGTTTGCAAATATGTATGGCGTAAAAAGTGCAACGGCATCATATGATGCGGCAACGGAAAATCTGCGCACAACGAAAGACAATGCAACGCTTGATGTATTCACGGCATATCAAAATTATAAAACCGCCCAAACCGTTTTATCACAAACGGAAACATTACTAAAATCCGCCACGGAATCAGAACGCGTGACCGCCGGCATGTATCGGGTTGGACGCGCAACAATGCTTGATTGGCAAACGGCGCAATCGGAACTTGTGTCCGCGCAAAAGCAAAACAACGCGGCGAAATACGATTTGTTTGTAAAGCGTGCGGCGGTGGCACTTGCCATTGGCGATATAAAATCGGAAATTGAAAAGGAACAATAATGGCGAAAGAAAAAAGGCGGTCTTTTATTCGTCGATTTTTTGGTTGGATTTGGCGACACAAATGGTGGGCGCTTGCGGTCGTCATAATTTTATTGATTGGCGGCACATGGTGGATTATCGCGTCAATTGGTGACAGGGTTGAATATGTGACCGTTGGTGTCACGCGTGGTGATATAAAACATGTTGTGACCGCAACCGGCGAAATAAACCCGGTAAATACCGTAAGTGTTGGTTCGCAAGTTTCCGGCACAATTGAAAACATCTATGTCGATTATAATTCGCGCGTGACCAAGGGACAATTATTGCTTGAAATCGAACCGTCTGTATTACAGGCGACCGTTGATGAATCGCTTGCCGCATTGGAATCGGCGAAATCGCAATTAAACCTTGCGAAAAATGATTATGAACGAAATAAAACACTGTATGATTCCGGATATATTGCGCGCGCGGAAATGGAACAATCGCAAACCAATTATGAACAGGCCGCACAAAGTGTAAAGCGTATGGAATCGCAATATGAACGCGCGGTGACGAACCTTTCGTATGCAACAATAACTTCGCCGGTCGATGGCACGGTTATTTCGCGCAAGGTTGATAAAGGTCAAACAGTTGCCGCGTCGTTTCAAACCCCCGATCTGTTCGAAATTGCCGAAGATTTATCGAAAATGCAAATCGAAACCGCCGTATCAGAGGCCGATATCGGTGTTATCAAAGAAGGTCAAAATGTCACCTTTACCGTTGACGCATACCCACGAAAAACATTTAACGGTATTGTGAAACAGGTTCGCCTTTCGCCGACAACAACATCAAATGTCGTGGTATATACCGTTGTGATTGATGTGGATAATTCTGATTTGAACCTTATGCCCGGTATGACCGCGTTTGTGACGATAATGATAGATTCGGCGGCCGATGTTTGGAAAACACAAAACGCGGCGTTCCTTGTTCGAAATTTCAAAAATATCATCGTTGATGCGCCGGACAATGTAAGTCCAAACGAATACATTGCGGTCCTGCGCGATGATAAACCAGTGTTTATTAAATACACCAAGGGTTTAATAACCGCAACCGAAACACAAATTGTGTCCGATGAATTAAAGGCGGATGACCGCATAATCGTTGGACGCGTGGGTCAATCAACAAGTTCCGCCGCAACCGCGGCGCGCCGGCGCGGACCGTTCTAAGGCAAATGAAAAAGACGCAAAACATAATTTCGATGAATAAAATTTGCAAAAGTTTTCCGTTGGAAATCGGTGGTGTGCAACAGGTTTTGTTTGATGTGACATTTGATATTTCCGCCGGTGAATTTGTTGCAATTATGGGGCCATCGGGTTCCGGAAAATCAACATGTATGAATATCATCGGTGCGCTGGATACGCCAACATCCGGCGTATACGAATTGTATGGAAAAAATATAACGAATATGACCCCCGATGATTTGGCGGTTGTTCGCAACGAATATATCGGGTTTGTTTTTCAAAATTTTAACCTGCTTTCAAAGCGAAATGTTTTGGACAATGTTATGTTGCCCCTGATGTATCGTGGTATGTCCCCGGACGAACGAATTCGCCGTTCGCGTGAAATGCTCAGGCGCGTGGGACTTGAAAATTTTGAAACATATTTACCAACGCAACTTTCGGGTGGTATGAAGCAACGCGTCGCAATCGCGCGGGCACTTGCGGGCGACCCGAAACTAATTTTGGCGGACGAACCGACGGGCGCATTGGATTCAAAAATGGGAAATGAAATCTTAAAGTTTTTCAAAGAACTGAACAATGATTTGGGAATCACAATAATTATGATAACGCACGAATTTGACACCGCGCAATATGCAAACCGCCTTATCCACATTTATGACGGGCGAATAAATTATGACGGCGCGGTCCCGAAAACCGAAGATGCACTAAACCAAAAAACGCACAGGAAATAATATGACCTTTAACGACATAATAAAAGAATCTTGGCTTTCAATAAGTGCGAATAAAATTCGTTCGTTTCTGACCGTACTTGGCATAATCATTGGTGTGCTGGCGGTCGTGATAATGGTTGCGGTCGGCGAAACGGTGCAAACAGAAATCACCGACCAATTTTCATCACTTGGCACAAACACAATCGTTATCCGTGCAGGCGCGGCGCGCATAGGCGGCGTGCGAACCGGAAACCGCCAAACACTTACCACCGATGACGCCGCAATAATCGCAAAATTGCCCGATGTCGCGGCAATCACACCCGTTCAGGCATCTGGTGCCCAGGTTGTATATGGAAACAAAAATTGGGCAACATCAATGATTGGTGTCTATCCTGATTACACAACCGTGCAAAGTGTTGATATCGAATATGGCGCGTTTTTTGATGATGCGGCCGTTCGCAACGCATCAACATACGCGGTGATTGGACCGAAAACGGCGACGGAACTTGGTATGGATAAAAACCCGGTTGGCGAAGTAATTCGTATTCAAAACGTTCCTTTTGTTATTGTTGGCGTTGCCAAAGAACGTGGCGATACGGCGATGGGTTCCCAAGACGATATGGTTATGATACCAATTACAACATTAAAAAAACGTTTGCAAGGCAGTCCTTTTCCGAACTCCGTTAGTATGATTGCACTTAAACTTTTCCAAGATGCGGATAATTCCGTTGTGATTGACCAAGTTTCCGCCCTGCTCCGCGACCGGCACCGATTAAAAGACGGCGATGAAGACGATTTTATGATTATGGATATGCGACAAATAATGGAAACGATGACAACGGTGACGGGCTATTTGAAATTGCTGTTGATTGCGATTGCGGCGGTGTCATTGTTGGTTGGTGCAATCGGAATTATGAATATGATGCTGGTATCTGTTGCGGAACGCACGCGCGAAATCGGAATCCGCAAGGCCATCGGCGCACGCGAACGTCACATAATAACGCAATTTTTGGCTGAATCGATAATGATATCGTTCATCGGTTCGATGATTGGTCTTGTCCTTGGGGTTGGACTTGCCCAAGGTGTTGGGCGATTTATCCTTGGGTATAATGTTCCATTTAGTTTATGGCCTGTTGCGCTTTCGATAACCGTTGCGGTCGTTGTCGGCCTTGCATCCGGCGTTGTTCCGGCAATAAAGGCCGCAAAACTAAACCCAATCGACAGTTTGCGATATGAATAATTTATTTAGAAAGTTTTTTATACATGTTTGATAAAAACGGAACATCAACCCTTGCTTCGCCGGCTTTTTTGACAAGTGCGCTAAGCGCAGAGATGCCTTCGACCGTGCCAACTGGCTTTTCCCCTTTTGCGATTGCAACACCGGCGGAAAAATTGCGACTTGTTGTCGATGTCGCGGTCAGCAATAAATCGCCAAGTCCACAAAAATCAAGAAATGTTTTTTCTTTCGCACCAAGTTTTAACCCTAAACGCACCACCTCGTTCCATGCCAATGTCATAGAAAGCGCAGATTCATTTTCCCCCCTGCCCTTTACCTTGATATAGCCGCTTATTACCGACACCGCATTTTTACCAACACCGCAGATTTCTGTGCCTATCACATCTTTGGTAGAACTTAAAAACAATTCTTTGAAAATACGTCCGCCGACTTCTTGGATTTTCCTGCCCCCCGCAAGTGTTGAGCCAGTTGGAACACCATGTGCAACTTCGGCGGCGAACTGTGGCCCCGACAAAACGCCAACATTTTTCTTCTTTGGCGCAATAGTTTCGTGCAACACATCGGTCATAAATTTTCCAGTATCGGGTTCCGCGCCCTTGGTACAGATAATAATTGGTTGACCGGCATAAAATTCTTTTGCTTTGTTCATTGTATCGCGAAAAAACGCCGCCGGTGTAACCGCAATCCAAATATTACAAGATTTTGAATACAAATCCCGCATATTTTGTGTTTGTGTTATATTTTTCATCGGCTTTAAACCGAACTGTTCGTGTTTTCCGTCAAAAGACCACAAAATAACTTTTGCCCCACTGCGCGCTACAAGTTGCGCAAGTGCACTGCCCCACGCACCGGCCCCAATAATACCAACAATATCTTTGGCAGAATTTAGATTCATTTTATCTTCCTTATTTTTTTCTCTATATTCGGCACGATTGTTAAACCATCTTCGGACAGTTCGATTGCGCGATTGTATGCATCACGCGCCAAATCTTTTTTTCCGGCGACAACATACGCATCGCCCAAATGTTCAAACAATGCCGAACAAGTATCCGCCGCCCCACCAATTTTTTCAAGTATTTCGAGTGCCGCGCCACTGCCTTCACGTACACCAATAACCACCGCAACCGTATCCCACGCAACCACATCCATCGGGTCGCGCTTTACCATCGCCATTGCATAGTTATATGCGTTTTCAATTTCACGATTTTGTGCCGCCCAAATTCGCGCCTGAATCATTAAAATTTCCTGGTCGATAATCTGCATTTTTGAAACATCGTGAATATCAGATTGCGCGCGTTCCAAATCGCCAAACATCATATACACAAATGCGCGCCGTTTTAGCAAATATGCACGCCCCGAATCAGAAAGTTTTTCATTATCCAATGTCCGATTTATGGCGCGCAGCGCGGACGATTTATCCCCTGCCCTAATATATTCCGCGACGATTTTATTTAACGCAGGGATAAATAATTGGTGCGTGCTTAAAATCTTTTTAATTTCATCAACCGAATTCACGGTTTGCATTTGTGCGAACAAGTAAAACGGGCTGCCCATCGATATAGAATCAAAATAACGCGCATAATTCCCGTGTGTATTCACGAAAAACTGCCCGGTGTAGTAGTTTATCATGTCTTGAAAGAATTGCGTTTCTGGACCGATTATTTGCGCAAAACGCAACATCAACACCGAAATGTCCGAATAAAGCATAACTTGCGTATGTGAAACATTTTGAACGACATTAAATGCCAATTCATTTTTTATGCCTGCAAAATTTTCTTTCCAATCCGGAATATCTTCATAATATGACAAAAACATACCGCCCGGCGTTGATGAAAAAGTTTTTCGCAACATTTCGGCATTTTCGTCCATGCCATGCGCACGATAGAACGACATAACGTAAATATAATCGTTCATATTCATGAACCCCGTTGGTACATTTGCGAACGCGCCGGCGGCCTTTTCAAAATCACCCGATTCGGCATAGATTTGCCCACGCACAAACATTTTCCATGCGGGATTTGATTCGGATTTTTCGATAAATTTTAACACTTCGTCCGTATGCCCCGCACCAACGCCGGACCAAACACGAAAAGGTGTGTATACGGCGGATTTGTTCGTATAGAACCGTTTGTACATATCGGCCCAACGGTCGTTTTTCGCCAAATACGCATCGTACATTATTTGTGATGATATTTCTTTTTTATCGGCAAATTTTTCTATGTTCGTTGGGATTTTCCCGGATAAAAATTCAACCAGTGCGCGTGTTTCTTGGGCGACATCATATTCAACATCGGCGAAATCGGCAAGGAATTCGTTTGCGCTATTGAAATCGTTTGCATAAACCGCATGTTGGGCCGCCAAAAAAGCGCCGTATTTTGTCGGCTGTAATTCATCCGATTCCACAAAATCGCCGGTTGAAATCATACGCGAAGACGCGACATAGGCCAAAACGCCAACCGCCACGAATAAACCAATAAAAAATATAGTTTTTAATTTTGCCATTTGTAAAATTATGCTACAATAATAATATGAATAGTAAAGAAAAATTTGCACGTTATGCGGAAATTTTACGCGATTGGAATTCGCGTATGAATCTTGTGGCGCGCGGCACCTTGGGTGACCTGGAAAACCGGCACTTTGCCGATTCGGCGCAATTGGCGGATGTTTTACCGGCTGACGTAAATGTAATTGATTTTGGTTCAGGTGCGGGGTTCCCGGGCGTGGTTTTGGCGATTTTGGGTTGGAATGTGACCTGTATCGAATCGATTGGCAAAAAAGTTTCTTTTCTAAATGAATTAAAAACGAAACTTGAACTTGATAATTTAACAATTTATCACGGACGTGTTGAAAACTTTTTCCCGGCTTTTTTGAACAAAAATGATAAAAAAGCCGGGAATTTTGTTATAACTGCACGTGCTTTTGCACCACTTGTTAAGATTTTAGATTATGTTCGTGGGATAAATTGCCGGCTTTTTTTACTAAAAGGCCGGGAAATTGAACGCGAAATTGCCGACGCAAAAAAGAAATATCGGTTTGATTACGATTTAATACCGTCCAAGACCGGTGACGGGTTTATAATAATTGTGCGATTCGGTGGATAATTTCATGTGAAACAACAAATATCGTGTTGATTTTATTGTGTTTTTTAATTTAATCTTTTGTTTCTTGACTGTGTCAAATTTCGCGTATATACTCTAAAACAATAAAAGGAAGGTATAAAAATGACGGAAATTATCGCGTTTGCAAATCAAAAAGGTGGTGTTGGAAAAACAACGACTGCAATAAACCTTGGGGCGTCGCTGGCCGCAATTAAAAAGCGTGTTTTGCTTATAGATTTGGATTCCCAAGGTAATGCCGGGACGGGACTTGGATTTGTTCGTTCTTCGCATTCACAAAGTGTTTATGATGTGATTATGGGGCTGTCCAGTGCGGCGGAAAACATACTTTCGACCGCGGTTCCGGGTATGCATATTTTGCCGTCGACCCAGGCACTTGCCGGGGCCGAAGTTGAATTGTTGGATATGGAAAACAAGGAATATCGCCTGCGCGATGCGTTGCGGCCGATAATGGAACATTATGATTATATCTTGCTGGATTGCCCACCGAATTTGGGTTATATCACGTTAAACGCGTTAACGACCGCAAACCACGTAATTATCCCATTACAATGCGAATTTTTCGCGTTGGAGGGGGTTTTGCATCTTATAAATACAATCAAAGGCATTCAGCAAAAATGGAACCCGAATTTAGATGTCTTGGGTGTTTTGCTAACTATGTACGACCGGCGGTATGGTATGACACGCGATGTCGAAGATAATGTCCGTGAAACGTTTGGTGGTTTGGTGTTCAAAACGGTCGTGCCGCGCAATGTCCGTGTGGCCGAGGCGCCAAGTCACGGCAAACCGGCGTTGTTTTATGACTTTAATTCCAACGGTGCCCAGGCGTACTTGCGCTTTGCGACCGAAGTTATTCAAAAAATAGAAAAGGGGGAATAAAATGGGAAAATTTGGCCTGGGACGGACACTAACAGATTTACAAAATGAAATGGGCGCGGCGCCCGAAGTATCAATTTTAAGCGGCACGGAACGCGTTGTTGTGCGGCAAATTCCAATTGCACAAATCGGCGTGAATCCCGATCAACCACGCAAAACCTTTGCCGCCGAAGATTTGGCGGATTTGTCCGCATCTATAAAGGAAAAGGGCGTATTACAACCAATTTTGTTGCGTTCGGTAAAAAATCGGCCGTATATGTATGAAATTGTGGCGGGCGAACGGCGCTATCGTGCAAGTAAAATGGCGGGACTTTCCGAAATTCCGGCGTTGGTAAAGAACTTGGCGGACAATAACGCAATGGAAATCGCGCTGATTGAAAATGTGCAACGCGAAAACCTGAATCCGATAGAGGAGGCCGCGGCTTACGTAAACCTGATGAATAAATGCGAATACACCATGGCGGATGTGTCGCATTTGATTGGAAAATCCGAAAGTTATATACGGAATTTGGTGCGCCTTAACGGATTGCCGGCATCGGTCAAAAAAATGGTAGAGCAGGGCGCGCTTTCCGCATCGCACGCGCGCGCAATCACTGTTGCCGAAGACCCGGAAAAGGTCGCCCGCGAAATTATTGAACAAAAATTATCGGTTGCGGATACCGAAAAACGTATGAAAAATGTGGCGCGTTCCGGCAAAAACCGCAAATTTACAAACAAAACTATGGATGCAAAAACCGTCAAAGAACTGACGCAAAGAGCAGGGCGCGCATTATCCGCCACGGTTAAAATCACCGAACGGCGCGGTGGCGCGGGCGTGATAACAATAAACTTTGACACACGCGCCCAATTAAATGAAATTGTTGACAAAATTGCCGGCCGAAACGCATAAAAATATCAAAAAAGCCGGTGTGGTTGACAAACTAAAAAGAGGTTGTAATGATAACTATTAGCAATTTAAAAAAAGAACAAGATATAAACACTATTGCCGATTTTTATGCGGATTATTACAGCAATTCGGTACTACAAGAAAAATGGACCAAAGAATCTGCAACCAAATTATTCAAATATTTTTATAATCAAAATAAAGATTTACTCTTTGTCGCATATGATGATGACAGCCCCGTTGGAATTATAACATCGGTTTTGAAACCTTGGTGGGACGGAAATCATTTAGAAGATGGTGAAATTTTTGTGATACCGGAATACCGTAAGAAAGGTGTTGCTAAAAGATTGCTGAAAGCGTTGTTTAAGTGTGCTGTGGATAAATATAATGCAACAACATTAGAAGCGCATACATACGAAGATGAAAACGGTTTTCCGTACGCTTGGTATAAAAGATTAGGGTTTGAAACCATAGATGATTGGAAAATTATTAGCGGTGATATAAAAGAAATTATGAAAAAAATATGAAAAGGAGCAAATATGAACGAAACTTTTAAATTTCTAAAAGAAAACACACAGGTGAATTATTTGGCCACAATCAATGGGGACAAACCAAGCCTAAGGCCGTTTGGTGATCCATTTTTATATAATGGTAAAATCTATGTGATAACCAACAAGAAAAAAGAAGTTTCTAAACAAATTGCCAGAAATAACCATGTTTGCATAGTTGCATATGATAATGAAAATTGGATAAGAATAAATTGTGAACTGGTGGACGACAGTGAC
Organism: uncultured Pseudomonadota bacterium; assembly: GCA_902787305.1. Classification (GTDB taxonomy): domain Bacteria; phylum Pseudomonadota; class Alphaproteobacteria; order Rs-D84; family Rs-D84; genus Enterousia. The sequence goes on from CADAFS010000003.1 coordinate 62,509, forward strand.
AATATAAACGCCAAAAAGGCGGCGATTTCTGAATACGATTGGGCAGAATCCGCGGGATATACATTGGATAACCCAAACTTTCAAATACTGTATATGCACAATGTGACCGCCGTTATATATGACGAAGAGGGCCACCCGATCAATTCATATAAATTTTGATACATTAAAAAAAACGGGCGCGAACGCGCCCGCACTAACACTAATCACTTGCACTAACCACTAAAAAACGCCCAAACGGGCGTTTTTATTATTTAACGGTCGTTGTGGCGTTACGGTTAAACTTCCAAACCTTTTCGCCAGTTCCCTTGACCAACGGGCGTTCTTTACCATAAGAAATGGTAGAGATACGTTTCGCACTAACGCCTTCGTTAACAATAACCTGTTTCGCGGCGTTTGCACGACGTGCACCCAATGCCAAGTTGTATTCCGTTGAACCGCGTTCGTCGCAGTTACCGGCAATTTGAACCTTTACATCATCGTGTGATTTAAGGTATGCCGCTTGACCCAACAAGTTATCATGCGCCGCATCGGAAATTTCCGAAGAATTAAACGCAAAGAAAACGCGTTGGTTTTCGATTGATTCTGGTTCAACAACGGTTGAACCACCGCACGCCGCCAGCAAGCCAGCCGCGCCCGCCAATAAAGCAAAGTTTTTTATTTTCATGAAAATACTCCCTTGAGTTTATGTTGCTCATGGTATAGTGTATACTAAAACGATTATAAAATCAAGCACAATTGAAAAGGATAAACAAAATATGAAAAAAATCAGGGTATGGTGTGGACGAGAGTGAAGTTCTCCTCCTGTGGAGGAGTCCCCGAAGGGGGAGGTGGTCTTTTATAAATATAAGATTTCTGGAATCTGAAAGACCACCCCGGCCTTCGGCCACCCCTCTATCGGGTCCCGCAAAAATGTGCAACATTTTTGTGGGTGATTTCCAGGAGGGGAACTTAAACCAAAAGGAACAAAAATGAATAATGATTTTTTGCGGGATTTAGTGATGGCGGGCGTGAAATGGGAACTGACCGATGAAACGGTTGGTTTTGTTGTGGAATCTGCGCCGGCGGCGCCGCGTGTGCGCACGATTTCGAACAATGTTGTGCCACCTATATCGCCGGTGTCCACGGTATCGGTTGAAACGGCGCGCGCAATGGCGGAAAGACCGACCACAACCGCCGTCCTTTGCCGTATGATTGACGAATTCAATCACCCCCTGCGCGCGGGCGTGTCAAATGTTGTCGTGCCACATATCGCACCGAATCCGAACGGTATCTTGGTGATTACCGATATCCCGTCCAGTGAAGATGACGCCACGGGGCAAATCCTTTCGGGGCCGGCGGGTGAATTGTTCGACAAAATGATTGGCGCGATTGGTATGTCGCGCGAAAGCGTTTCGATTTCGCCGATTCTGTTTTGGCGCACGCCGGGCGGCCGGACACCGTCGCGGTTGGAAATGGATTTGGCGCGCCCATTCATAGATCGTTTGATTGAACTTACCGAACCAAAAATAATTATAACACTTGGGACACTTGCGGCGGCGGAAATTGCGAACATAGATTTAATGCGGAATCACGGCGCGGAAACGGCGGGGCCGGGCGGGGCGCGCGTGTTTTCGATTTATCATCCAAATTATCTGATACTTAAAACCGCCGCGAAACAAGATGTGTGGACGGTGCTACAAAATGTGCAAAAATTGTGCTAATGCACAATTAAAATGTGATATAAAAAATTCCAGAAAATCGTCGCGCCCCGCCCTTGCGGCGGGGCCGGCAAGCACGAGTATCCGCGAAGTGCGAGCCGGGGGCGGGTAAGGTAAAATAATAATGAACCCGCCCCCGATTTGACCATCGCTGACGCTCGGTCTCATCGACCCCGCCGCAAGGGCGGGGTGTTGCGCTGTGGAATAACTAACCTGTCACCCATTTAATCAGGTATCACGGGAATGTGCAAAAATTGTTGAAAACTCTGTAAAATCGTGTATAATTCGCGCATAACAGTTTAAAAGGAGCCTACAATTAAACCGCAAAATAATCGTGATAAACGTGACATGGGGCCACGCACAAATAATCGGATAACCGCAAAATCTGTTCAGGTTATCGGCGCCGATGGGCAAAATATGGGTGTTATGCAAACCGCGGATGCGTTGCAAATGGCAATGGATGCCGGAATGGATTTGGTGGAATTAAATGGCGCGTCTTTGCCGCCGGTTGTAAAGATAATGGACTTTGGCAAATACAAATATGAACAGAAAAAACGTGCGTCCGAGGCGAAGAAAAAACAAAAAATCACCGAAATGAAAGAGGTTTGGATAAAACCTTTTATCGAAGAAAACGATTTGCAAATCAAATTGCGCAAGGTTTTTGAATTCTTGGACGGCGGCGACAAAGTTAAAATATCCGTCATGACCAAGGGTAATCGTCGCGTATTGGCGATTGGGCGCGATTCTGTGCCGGCGCTGTTCGAACATGTTGTGGAACTGATTGGCGACCACGGAACACTGGAAAGCCGTTCCAAACCAGATGAACGAACAAAATCAATCGTCATCGCGCCGGCAAAACCGGGGAAGTAAAAAAAATCTGCCGTCAGGCAGATTTTTTGGTGGTTAGTGTAAGTGTTAGTGGTTATCCGTCTTCGTCCGTCATCGCAAAGCGATGCCGTGACTACGCCGAGACTGCGCCAGGGCCTTGCCCTGGCTTGGTGTTAGTGAGCCGTTGCGACGGTTTCTGATAATTCTTTTTCGATATCTATTCCCATTTTTTCAAATTCATCTTCCATTTTCGACAGAACCAATTTTAACAGCAAATACATTTCACCAACCGTCATTGAATTTTGTGGCTGTTCGTAATACCGATAAAGTGCCTTGATAACCGTTTGTGGTATCGGGCTATCCGTGATAACTGTTTCAAACATTGTTTTTCCTTTTTGATGAAATAAAAAACCATTTGCAAAAATACAAACGGTTGGAGTTTCGAAAACAATATCACAGTGAATATTGAATCGCCTTATTCAATATATTCGGCGAACTCCAACCCATTAGTTGGAAATTGAAACACTGTGTTTTTAGAGTTTTCGATTCTCTGCAACGGCAACCCGCCATTGCAGGGGCATTATAGTAAAATAAAAAATAACTTGCAATGAAAAATATGAGCCGCCGCGCCACACCACTCACTAACCACTAATCACTTACACTTCCCACTAACACTTTTTTGTGGAATGTTGAATTTTTATTTTGTATCTTTGACCCGTATAACAAAGGGTTTATAAATGGATACGGATAAATTGACATTTGAAGATGCGTACAAACAACTGACGGAATTGGTTAAAAAAATGGAATCGGGCGAAATGCCACTTGCGGATTCGGTTGCCGCATACGAACAGGGTATAAAGTTAAAGGCCTATTGTGAACAGTTATTGAAAGAGGCCGAATTAAAAATCGAAACACTTAAAATTACAAGCCCGAACGAATAACGGATTTGGCGATGGCCGACAAAAGTAAACTAACACCCGTAATGCAACAATATGTGGATTTTAAGTCCGAAAATCCCGATGCGTTGCTTATGTTCCGGCTTGGCGATTTTTACGAATCTTTTTTCGAAGATGCAAAAACAATAAGTGCGAAATTGGGTTTGGTTCTCACATCGCGCGGAACGGACGGCGACGGTGCGGATATTCCGATGTGTGGGATTCCGTGGCATGCGGCGGAAACTTATTTTGGTCGCCTTGTGCGGATGGGGTATAAACTTGCGTTGGTTGAACAAATGGAAACCCCGGCCCAGGCCAAAGAACGCGGGCACAAATTTATCGAACGCAAAATCACACGCGTTTTAACGCCGGGAACACTTACCGATGAAAATTTGTTGTCGCCAAAGTCCGCAAATTTCTTGCTTGCGATTGTGCGTGTGGCGCATGAAAGTTTTGATTTTGCGGGGTGCGATATTTCAACGGGTGAATTCTTTGTTGGTCGCACGGATGATGTTATCGATGACCTGGTTCGAATATCGCCGGCGGAAATTATTTATCCGGCATCGGACGCGGAATATGAAACGGTTTTGCATATTCGTGATATGTTCAAATCAACGCCGGTGTTCGATAAAATTTATCGCCGGGGGGATATAGATACGATTATCGGCGCGGTCTTTTCGGGCGCGCGCGCCGAAGACACGCATGAAAATGTTGCAATTGGATTGTTGGCCGCATATTTGTTTAATACGCAACGTGGTGCGGCGCTGACTTTCCGTGCACCGTATAAATTTAATGCCGGCGCGCAACTTTTGGTTGATTCCGCAACATGGAAAAGTTTAGAAATTGATTCCGCCATAAACGACGGCGGGCGTTGTTTATTAGATGTGTTGGACAATACGAAAACCGCGGCGGGCGGGCGAAAATTGCGCGCATATTTGCGTAATCTTTCGGCGGACGCGGTGGAAATAAAAAATCGCCAGAATCACATAGAACACATGGTTTTGAATTCTGATGTTCGCGCAATGGTGGGCGATGCGTTGGCGCGGGTGCCGGATGTTGGGCGTGCATTATCGCGGTTGTTGGCGGGTCGCGGCACGCCGCGTGATATGCGACATGTGTGCGATTTTTTGATTGAAATTCCGAACCTTAAAATGATTGGAACACGGCTTAGTGCCGGTCTTGCCGCACGCACAGAAACCATATGTGCGCACGATGAATTGGCGATAAAATTGCGGTCGGCATTGGTTGACGATTTGCCAACGTTTTTTCGTGACGGCGGTGTGATTCGTGACGGGTTTGATATGGCACTTGATAATATGCGGCGCCTGTCGCACGGGGCCCAGGAAACAATCGCCGCAATGCAGGCGGAATACGCCACGCAAACGGGCATAAACACACTGAAAATAAAATTCAACAACGTTATCGGGTATTTCATAGAGGTTCCCGCCGCCAAGGCAACGCCGTTGATGCAACCGGAATCTGGGTTTATCCATCGGCAAACTTTGGTTGGTAATGTGCGGTTCACGACATCGCGCCTTGTGGAATTGGATAATGATATTCGTTCTGCAACGGACAAGGCCGCGGCCATAGAATCAGATTTAATCGAAAAACTTATTACGGAAATACGCGCCGTTGCCGATGATATCTTGGCGGCGGCGGATGTATTTGCGGATTTGGATGTATGGTGCACATTGGCGAATTGTGCAACCGAATGGGAATGGTCACGTCCGGAAATCACAAACGGAAACGAATTTGAAATCATTGGTGGTCGCCACCCGGTTATTGAAAGCGCACTGCGTGAACACGGAAACAATTTTGTTAAAAACGATTGCAATTTGAATGAACAATCGGTCGCGTTGCTCACCGGTCCGAATATGGCGGGAAAGTCCACGTATTTGCGTCAAAACGCGTTGTTGGTGGTGCTGGCGCACATGGGGTCTTTTGTGCCGGCGACGCGTGCAAAAATCGGCATTTGTGACCAGTTATTTAGTCGCGTCGGCGCGTCGGATAACCTGGCCGCGGGGCAATCGACATTTATGGTTGAAATGGGCGAAACCGCGAACATTTTGCGCCGTGCGACCCCGCGTTCGTTTATAATTTTTGATGAAATTGGCCGTGGCACCGCAACATACGACGGCATGGCCATTGCCCAGGCGGTTCTTGAATACCTAAACACTTTGGGGGCGCGAACATTATTTGCGACACATTATCATGAATTGACGGCGCGCGTCGCGGCAAACGGTGGCGAATTGCAAAATGTGTCGTGTTTAACGATTGATGTTCGTGAGCATAATAATGAAATCATCTTTATGCACCGCATTGTTCCCGGCGTGGCAAGTCGTTCGTACGGTATCCATGTTGCAAAAATGGCGGGTATGCCGGAATCGGTCGTTGCGCGCGCGGAAAGTGTATTGGCGGCCTTAGAGCAGGGCGCGCCCCAGCAATCGCATGTTGCACCAACAAAATCGAAATCGTCTGCGCCGATGGCACATTCGCCGGAAAAGCCACAGTTATCATTGTTTGAATAAAGGGTCAAATATGGACGGCTTTATAATATTGGATAAACCATCGGACATGTCTTCAAAGACCGCCGCCATGCGCGCCGCTAAAATCTTTGGCACGAAAAAGAACGGACATATCGGAACATTGGACCCGATGGCGTCGGGCGTATTGCCGGTGGCAATTGGAAACGCCACGAAAATGATTCCTTTTATCGAAGAATTCTGTGACCGAACCAAGGAATATCTGTTCACTGTGCAATTTGGGGTTGAAACGGATACGCTTGATATAACCGGCGCCGAAACAAACCGCACCGATATTGTTCCCGATGAATCCGCCGTTCGCGCCACATTGCATAAATTTATCGGCCACATAAAACAAATTCCACCCGTATACAGTGCGGTTCACATTTCGGGTGTGCGTGCATACGAATTGGCGCGTGCGGGTAAAAATCCGGAAATTCCCGCGCGCGACGTGGACATATATGAATTAGAATTGGTGTCCGTCGACGGTGCGGATTGGAATTTTCGCATGTGTTGTGCGCCCGGCACATACGTGCGCAGTGTTGCGCGCGACATCGCCCGCGCGTGCGGAACGGTTGCGACCGTCACCATGATTCGCCGCACCCGGACCAGTGGTTGGACAATAAAAAACGCGGTGACACTTGATTTCTTGGAAAATTTGTTTAATAATGGCGGGGACACGGGTAAATACCTGATGCCGGTGGATTCTGGACTGGGGGACATTCCGGTTTTGAATCTGAATGATAAAACTTGTCGTTTATATAAAAATGGCGGGTTTATCGATATGGTGGTCGCAAACGGAACATATCGTGTGTATTCTGGTGAAAAATTCGTTGGAATTGGCACGGTTGAATCGAACGTGTTGCGTCCAAAAAGAACAATTTAAAAAAAGGAAAAAACAATGTCCATAACAAAGACAAAGAAAACTGAACTTATAAACGCATTTAAAACCAGTGACAAGGATAACGGTGGTTCCGTGGAATCTCAGGTTGCGGTTTTAACCGAACGCATTCGCAACTTGACAGAACATATGAAGAATAACCACAAAGACGAACATTCGAAACGTGGTTTGTTGTTGATGGTGAATCGTCGCAAGAAATTACTTGCATACATTAAAAAACGCAATCCCGAAAAATACGAAGAACTTATTAAAAAATTGAACTTACGTAAATAAGAAATTCGGTCGGCATCCGCCGACCGTTTTTTTACACATCTTAAACCGCATCGATTTACTGACGTGAAAAACGTTCCAAAAATCCCAATACATCACTTTGATATTGTTCGGTTTGCGCATCTTTCTCAATCTTTTGTGCGGCAAGTTTACGATTCCACTTTTCTTTATCCATCTCTTCATAAAGATTTTTCGCTTGGCCATACATCAATTCTTCAAATGGCTGACCGTTTATATACAATGTGTATTCATCCGGCGCGGGTCTATCGCCACTAAGAGACCGCATTGCTTGTTTTTGAACATAAAAAATCGGATTTCCTTTTGACCTAACCGAAAGGTAACGCGCATAACTGTTGCCACTTTCTTGTAACTCGTTCTTTGGGTTCTTCATAATTTTTTGCAAATGTGCCAAGATAACATCTCTAAAATCATATCTGTCTAAAGGTAACACAAATTGTTGCCCCAATGGTTCAAAATGTTCCAAAAATAGAATTATGCCTTCTTGGTGTTCGGCCTCTTTGATGTTTTTTGCAGCCTTGTAATCCGCCTGCTCTCGATTCCACTTCTCTTGCCGGATCTCTTCATAAAGTTTTTCTGCCATCCCATAACCCAAATCTACTTCATCATCATCAATATACAGGGTATATTTATCAGGGGCACGTCCTTCGCCAAATGCCCACCGCATGGCTTGTTTTTCAACACGAAAAACCTGAACAGAACCAGAATAAACCGACAGCTTTTTCAGGTATTCATCACCTGTTTCCTTTATTTCATCGCTATTGGCGTTCGACAAAATATCGCGCAACGATTCCAAAGTTGCAGCTTTAAAATCTTGTTGTGTTAGTGGCATACTGAACTCCTTCATATCTCTATTTCTTACCATTATACCATAAAGTTGCTGGGAAAGCAAACGGAAGTAACCACCATCACAATTTATTTGCAAAACTATAAAAATATCGTATAATCGCACCCGGCGAAGAAAGAATTGTTCATTCTTGCATTTTGCGCCCGGAATGCAAAAACGAATAATTTTTCTTCGCGGAATAAAAAATAAACTGATAAATATGGAGAAAAATTATGTCAGAAAAAAAATTAAACAACCCGGTTGTGGTTGAAATACCGTATGGTGATGAAACATTAAAATTGGAAACGGGCCGCTTGGCCAAACAGGCAACTGGCGCGGTTTTGGCAACGATGGGCGAAACAATGGTCTTGGCCACCGTGTGCGCGGAAAAGACCGCCGTCGAAGGCCAAGATTTTTTCCCACTTACCGTTGATTACCAGGAAAAATTTGCGTCCGCCGGTCGTATTCCAGGGTCGCGTGACCGCCGTGAAGGCAAGGCCAGCATGGGCGAAACATTGATTGCGCGTCTTATTGACCGCCCAATTCGTCCATTGTTCCCGGAAACTTTTAAGAACAAGGTTCAGGTCGTAGCCCAGGTTTTTTCATATGACCGTAAAAATCAACCTGATATTTTGGCGATGATTGCGTCCAGCGCGGCGTTGGCGTTGTCCGGGGTGCCGTTCGCGGGGCCAATTGGTGCGGCGCGTGTCGGATATAAAAATGGTAAATACATTTTGAATCCATCCGCCAAAGAAGTCGAAGATTCCGAAATGGATTTGGTTGTCGCGGCGACCAAGGACGGCGTATTGATGGTTGAATCTGAAATCGGCGAATTAGACGAGGCAACAACCCTTGGCGCCGTAAAATTCGGGTTTGACGCACAACAAACGGTTATCAAGGCAATCAATGATTTAACCGCCAAGGCCGGCAAAGAACGTTGGGCAATTCCGGAAAAAACACCGGAATATGTCGAAATGGAAAAACGTTTCGAACAATTCGCGCCGGAAATCGAAAAGGCGTTGGGGATTAAGGAAAAATTGGTTCGTCTTGAAATATTGGGCGATATTCATGCGGCGGCGAAAGCACTGATTCCGGAAATGTTCCCCGACACGGTGGTTGCAACATCGACATTGGAATCGTTCGCGGACGAAATTGTTGAAAACATCACCGCGCGCATTATGCGTTCGAATATCTTGGCGGGCCGGCCGCGTATCGATGGCCGCGACACGAAAACCGTTCGTCCGATTGAAATCGAATTGGGTGTGTTGCCACGCGCACATGGTTCCGCATTGTTCACGCGCGGTGAAACCCAGGCATTGGTGTCATTGACACTTGGCGGTGGCAAGGACGCATTACCACTTGAAACATTGGACGGTGATGCGGAACGCGAATTTATATTGAATTACAACTTTCCGGGATTTTCGGTCGGCGAAGCCAAGGGGTTGCGTGCGCCGGGTCGTCGTGAAATTGGTCATGGAAACCTTGCATGGCGTGCGGTTCATCCAATGGTGCCATCACGCAAAGAATTCGATTATGTAATTCGTATTTGTTCCGATATTTTGGAATCGAACGGTTCGTCATCTATGGCGACGACATGTGGTGCGACACTTGCCATGATGGACGGCGGTGTTCCAATGAAACGCCCGGTTGCCGGTATTGCGATGGGCCTTATCAAAGAAGGCGACGATTACGCAATTTTGACCGATATTTTGGGTGATGAAGACCACCTTGGGGATATGGATTTCAAAGTGACCGGAACCGACCGTGGTGTCACCGCGTTGCAAATGGATATTAAAATCACATCCATTACATTTGAAATTATGGAACGCGCCCTGGCCCAGGCAAAGGACGGCCGTATGCACATACTTGGCAAAATAACGTCGGCAATCGAAAAACCGCGCGACCATGTGTCACAGTATGCACCGCAACTTTACACGATAAAGATAAATCCGGACAAGATTCGCGATGTTATCGGCAAGGGCGGTGTTGTGATTCAGGCGATTACGCGCGATACAAACACAACGATTGATTTGGAAGATGACGGCACGGTCAAGATTCTTGCGGTGACAAAAGAAGATGCGAATGCCGCAATTGCCAAGATAAAAGAAATCGTTGCCGAACCGGAAGAGGGCGTTATTTACCACGGCACGGTCACCGGGGTCAAAGATTTTGGTATCTTTGTCCGTATCCTAAGCGGATTTGAAGCGATGGTTCATATTTCTGAAATCACCGGCAAGCATCTGAAAAAAATCGAAGATGCGAACCTTAAAGAAGGTGACGAAGTTTATGTGAAATATACCGGTATCGATAAACGCGGCAAAACACGGTTTTCAATGGTTGGAATCGACCAAAAAACCGGGAAAGAGGTTGAAGAACCCAAAGAAGAACCAAAAGAAGAAAAATAAAAATTCCGGTCACACGACCGGAATTTTATCCCAATAAAAGGAAATAAAATGAATGTAATTCCAGGCGATAGACTTAAGTGGACGGATATTATGTGGGCGGCTTATTTTGGTTGCCCGGTTAAGAAAGTCCCAGAATATAGAAATTTTGTGGATGAAAATTTTGTTCCGACAATTGAACGTAATATAAAAACAGGGGAGTACTCCCTGGCCATACATAAATTTGCTCTAACCCCATCGGGCTGTAACAGATTGCAATTGTGGTTGACCGATGATAAACACAGTTTTAATAACATAACGGATGCGTTGCATCATGCGAATAAAACGATTTCAGCATTGGAATTTACAGATTTTTCGGCCAAGATGTATGGTGTTCCAAAACAAGTTTTGCAAATGATGTTGATATATGAAAAATAAAAAGGAAATAAAATGAATGTAATTCCAGGCGATAGACTTAAGTGGACTGATGTCATGTGGGCGTATTATTTGGGGTGTTCAATTAATGAAATACCATTATATCGACAAATTTTATCTAAAAATTTTGTTGCGCGGGTTCGTCAGTGTCCGGCAAACAGACGGTATATTTTTGAATTGTTTCAAAAGGTTGTGGGCCCAAAAGGACGGGGACGGATGCGTTATGTGTACTCTGATTGGTGTTATCAGTATAGTGACCCAGCAAAAGAAGTTCAATTTGCAAATGAATATATTTCTAATATGGCATTCCGCGACGAAGTTGCTGCCCGGTTAAAAATACCAAAAAAATCGTTTCAAATGATGTTGATACGTGAAAAATAAAAAGGAAATAAAATGGATATGGAATCTTTGATGGCCCAGGCGGGTGAATTACAGGCCAAAGTTGCCGCGGCCCAAGAAAAATTGGGTGGCATGCATGTCAAGGGACTTGCCGCCGGTGGCGCGTGCATTGTTGATATGTCGGGAAAATACGATATAAATTCAGTAACGATAAATCCGGCCTTGCTGGCCCAGGGCGCACCGGCGGTTGAAAACGCCGTTTTGTCGGCGATGCGCGACGCGAAACAAAAAGCGGACACATTGATTGACGATGTTATGTCGGACGCCACGGCGGGTATGCCAATACCGCAATAAGTTCCCCTTCACCGCGTGAAGGGGTGGATGCGCCGAAAGGCGCAGACGGGGTAGTTTTTCACTGGACAATCATAAAAATATAAAATATGATTGCAAAAGTTCGGATGTTTAGCTCAGTTGGCTAGAGCATCTGCTTTACACGCAGAGGGTCAGGGGTTCGAGTCCCTTAACATCCACCACAACAATTTGTTAACCTGCGCCATAAAAGCGCAGGTTTAAAAATTGTTAGTGCCGCGGCGGAGTGCGCAAAGCGCACGAAGACGGGCCGGATTCCAAATAATCGGCTTGGCCTACAGATACCATACCGACGCCTGTGTCACGAAGCTTTAGCGAAGTGGCAAAGGCGAACGCCCGTTCCGCAGAAAATGGGGCTTTTTTTTGGGGTGTTTTTTTGGGACGGGATTTTACGCAAAGGCACGGAATCCGTGGGTTGCGGGGATTAAAAAGTGTTGAAAAAAAACCAAGGTTTTTAGTCAACACTTTTTTTCAAAAATCCAAAATTTTTATTTCCTGTAAAATCAATGACTTACGAATTCCTAAATTTTGGCTTGACAAGGTGTCAAAAAACCTTGGTTTTTGTTACACTTTTATTAGCGAATTTGTATGCAGAAAATCAAAGGAAAAAGGAGAGTAAATCATGCGAATCGGATTTAGTAATTATAACGCGGAGACAAAGTTCCCCTCTAGAGAGGGGTGGCGGGTAGCACCCGCCGG
>CADAFS010000004.1 GCA_902787305.1 uncultured Pseudomonadota bacterium
AAGGCATATGTTGATACGAAGATAGAAACGAAACAGTTAAAAATCCCCGCGGCGGGACAACCAAATGTTGGTGCGGGTGAAACGGTAATGACGTATACCGCGACCGGAAATGGTCAAATTGGTGAACGTGGCCTGTATTCGGATATCAGCAGTTATGATGCAAACACGGACGGCGATAAACTTATTACCGCATCGGCGTTAAATGCGACATTTACAAATTTACCAACAACCCCAACAACAAAACTTGAATGCGCGAACAGTCCGGCCTGCACCCTGTGGACTATCGTCGACCAAACCGCGTATGATATATTACCCGCAGGTTATACGCGTCTTGAATACATCGAATCCACCGGAACACAGTATATTAATACAAACATAAACGGCTCAACAAATGCGGTCATTGATATGCAAGGAACGGCTCGTTCAAATGAAACAGTGGTATTTATGTTGGTGCCAATAAATGCAACGACATATCGAAACGGATTTGGGCAGTACAGAGACCAAATAGCTGGGGCGCCTTCTTTTGATATTGCAACTCGCAGGATATATAATGTTTCATATACATCAGACTCTTTGACTGTGAACGGTATTACAAACTCTTCTTTTTATATTGCCAATAATGCAAACCTTGGTTTGTTCGGTTCTGCCGCCACAAGCGGTAGAAGAATCGCAAATGCGAAATTGTATTCTGCAAAAATTTATAATAATGATACTTTGTTGCGTAACTTTATTCCAGCTAAAAACCCTAATAATGTAATCGGTATGTATGATACTGTATCTGGACAATTCTTTACTAACAGTGGTTCTGGTGACTTTACCCCTGGCCCGACCGTAAATTAAACAAATAGTTCATTATTGTTTTTTACAATACCATTGCCACAGTTTTTGCCCCTGAAATATGGTTTCGATCCAAAAAAACATTTGCAATTGTGCGATTCGGTGTTATAATCAGCATGTTCTTAAAAGATTAAATTTTAAGGGCGGGGCGAAAAACCCCGCCCTTAAAGATAAACGATACACACCAACCAAGGGAGAAAATAAATGTCGTTTGTTTCTATGCCGCGTCAAGATTTGCTTTTGTCCATTGATTCTTTGGCATCTGAAAAGCAGATTGATCGTGAAACCGTTTTTGAATCATTGGAAATTGCAATCGCAAAAATTGCAAAGCATAAATATGGCGAAGAATTTAACATCGTCGCCAACATTGACCGCAAGAACGGGTCTATTCATGTAAAGCGTTTGTTTGATGTTATTGAATCGCCGGAATCGATGGGCGAAGAGTATAACCCGTTTACAATGCTTACGGTATCAGAGGCAAAGAAATATAGCAAAAATCCATCGGTTGGTGATGTCGTTGAAGATTCGTTGCCGGAACCGGAATTCGGCCGTATGGCTTTCCAAACCGCGCGTCAAATTATGACCGCACGCGTGCGTGACGCGGAAAAGGGCCGCCAATACGAAGAATTCAAAGACAATATCGGCGACATTATAAATGGTGTTGTAAAACGTATCGAATTCGGAAATGTCTATGTTGATATAAATGGCAAGGCCGAAGGTTACATTAAAAATACCGAACTTATCCCAGGTGAACGTTTGGGGGTTGGCGACCGCGTGCGCGCGCTGATTATGGATGTTGCGCGTTCAAATTCGGGACCGCAAATCTTTTTAACCCGCACACATCCGTTGTTTATGGAAAAACTGTTCACACAAGAAGTGCCGGAAATTTATGAAGGCATCATCAAAATCAAATCTGTGGCACGCGCGCCGGGTTCACATGCGAAAATCGCCGTCGAAACCCAGGACCCATCCATCGACGCGGTTGGTATGACCGTTGGTATCAAGGGAACACGTATTCAACCGGTTATCAACGAATGCCACGGTGAAAAAATCGATGTTATTTTGTATTCCGAAGACCCGGCGGTGTTCATTGTGAACGCCATGCAACCGGCCAAGGTCGCGAAAATCATCGTTGACGAAGACACGCGTGGCGCGGTCGTTGTTGTGAACGAAGATCAACAATCATTGGCCATTGGTCGTCGCGGTCAAAATGTTCGCCTTGCATCACAATTGACGGGGTGGAACATCGACGTTTTGAACGAAGCCGAAGAACAAGAACGTAGGGCTAAGGAAGTCAAAGAAAAAACCGAACTCTTTATGACGGGACTGGACGTTGATGAAATGATTGCGCAATTGTTGGTATCCGAAGGTTTCCGCACAATCGAAGAAGTTGCGTTCGTTGAATTAAAAGAACTTGAATCAATCGAAGGTTTCAATACTGAATTGGCCACGGAATTGCAAAACCGCGCCAAGGCATATCTTGAAAAAATCGAAAAAGATTATTTTGAACAGGGGCACAACCTTGGTATGTCCGACGATTTGTTAAACTTTGATTTCATCAAACGCCCGATAATTATGAAGTTGGGTGCGGCGGGAATCAAAACGCTTTCTGATTTGGCGGATTTGGCATCGGACGAATTGGTTGAAATCCTTGGCGAAGAAACAATGAGTCATCGCCTTGCCGGTCGCGTGATTATGAAGGCACGCGAAATCGCATTCGGTATAACGGTGGCTGAAAACGAAGAAGAAAATCGGTAAAATAAAAAAACAAAGGGCAAAATATGGCGACACTGACACTTGGAAAATCTGTGACTTTGGGGGCGGTGCAAAGCAAAAAGGGCGATTCCGTATTCGTGGAACGCCGTCGCCGTGTTGTTGCCCCGGGCAGTAATGAATTGCGCGAAGAACCGGTCGCGCCAACCGCAACAAAAAATAATCCGGCGGATGAAAAATTGCGCGCGGTCTTAGAGGCCGCACGTGCCCGCGAAGAAGAACGCAAACAGCGCGAAGCGGAAGAAGCCGCGGCCCGCGCCGCGCGCGAGGCGGAAATTGCCCGCGAAACCCGCGAATATGAACAGGTCAAAGAGCAACTTGCCGCGCGTGAAAATGCCGCACAAAACGCGGAAGATGAACCGGAACCGGTCGCCGTCCCACGCAATTTTGGCCAGAAAAATCCCGCACATCGGCAAAATAATGGCAAAGATGATGACGATATGCCCGCACGCCGCAATCAAAAATCTGGGGCGGGGCGGCGTGATTTTGCGCGGTCTGGGAAAATATCGTTGCGTGATATTGTTATTGGTAATGACGATGATGACGATGAAATCGGTCTGCGTGGTGCAAATCGCCGCCGGTCCGAGGCATCGTTAAAACGTTTCCGCGAAAAGGCGCGGGCGATGTTCAATGCCCCGCAAAAGGTCGCACACGAAGTCGTTATCGGTGATACAATTGTCGTCAAAGATTTGGCGGCGGCCATGGCTGAAAAGGTCGGCAATGTTATCAAAAAATTGATGGAAATGGGAATGATGGTTTCCCAAAATCAATCTATTGATGCGGACACCGCGGAAATTATCGCCGGCGAATTTGGCGCAACCGTAAAACGGGTAGAGGTTAAACCATACGCCGATTTATTGGAACGCGCGCCGAATCCGGAAAACTTGAAGCCACGTGCGCCGATTGTGACGGTTGTCGGACATGTTGACCATGGTAAAACATCGTTGCTTGATGCGTTCCGCAATGCGAACGTTGTCGCGGGCGAAGCGGGCGGCATAACCCAGCACATTTCTTCGTACGAGGTTAAAACAAAATCCGGTGCGGTCATAACTTTCCTTGATACGCCGGGACACGAAACATTTACCGCGATGCGTGCGCGTGGTGCGCAAATGGCGGATATTGTGGTCTTGGTCGTTGCGGCAAATGATTCAATAATGCCACAAACGATAGAGGCGATAAATCACATTCGCGCGGCCAAGGTTCCGTTTATTGTCGCAATAAACAAAATCGATTTACCCGAAGCCAACCCGCAAAAGGTCAAAACGGATTTGCTGCAACAGGAAGTCCAGGTCGAAGAAATGGGCGGCGACGTTCAATGCGTTGAAATTTCCGCAAAACAAAAAATCGGGCTTGATAAATTGGAAGATGCAATTTTATTGCAAGCCGAAATGATGGACCTGCGCGCGGACCCGGATATGCCGGCGGTCGCCACGGTGGTAGAGGCGAAAATGGAACGGGGCCTGGGCGCGGTTGCAACGGTTATAATTCGTGAAGGAACATTAAAGATTGGTGACGTGTTTGTTGTCGGCGAAACATTTGGTCGCGTAAGGGGCCTGGTTATGTCAAATGGCGAACGCGTGAAAATGGTCAAACCGGCACAGCCCGTTATGGTATTGGGGCTTGATGCGGTTCCACTTGCAGGCGATATGTTAAACGTTATGGAAACCGAAGCGCAAACACGTGAAGTTGCGGCATGGCGCATACAGCGCGCGCGTGACCGTGCAAACGCGATGAAACGTTCGTCGTTGGAAGAACTTTTTGCGAAACAATCGGGCGATAAAAAATTGACTTTGCCAATTGTATTGCGTGCCGATGTCCAGGGCAGTGTAGAGGCGATAAACGACATGTTGCGCGACATTAAAACGGACAAGGCATCGGTGGAAATCCTGTCGTCCGGGGTTGGGCAAATTACCGAAGGCGATGTACGCCTTGCGTCCGCATCGGGTGCGGTCATAATCGCGTTCAATGTGCGTGCGGATGCGGCGGTGCGTGATATGGCGCGCGCGGCAAATGTTGATATTCGCTATCACAGTGTCGTGTATCGTATCACCGATGAAATCAAAGAAATTTTGTCCGGAAAACTTGCGCCGGAAAAGAAAGAAAACTTTATTGGCTATGCCGATGTTATCGCACTGTTCACGGTCGGCAAGGGTATTCGTGTTGCGGGTTGCCGTATGAGTGAAGGTGTGATTAAAAAAGACGCGTTTGTGCGATTGCTGCGCGACAATGTTGTGGTGTACGATGGAAAAATCGGCGAACTGCGCCGCGAAAAGAACGAGGTTAAAGAGGTTTCCGGTGGTGTCGAATTCGGTATGAGTTTTGATAAGTATAACGACATCAAAGAAGGCGACCGCGTTGAATGTTACGAAGTCCAAGAAATAAAAGCACAATTATAATCCACCGCCCATTCGGGCGGTTTTTGTTATTTTTTGTCATGGCGGGCATCGGGCCCCAAAAAATGCAAAGCATTTTTTGGGTGATTCTGGTCCGCCATAGGGTTCTGAAACAAGTTCAGAATGACAAAAAACATTTTACTATTACGAAATATTCGTCACAAATGCCTAGCCCTATTGCGGCCTACGCCGCAATGACAATTCTTCTTTAATGTATTTACCAATGGTAATTATTTGCGCGCTTTACGACATTGTGACCAATGATTTAAATCTGTTCCCAATGAATAAATATCATTGTCTACAAAATGCAGGAACATTGGTTGTTCATCGTTTTCATTTTTATAGATTTGAAAATCCGCATAAACCGCCGGTGTTTCTTCCGTCGCATCCTGTGTATATAGTTTAAACACTATTGTTCTGTCATCTGTTCTTAATACCGCTTTTTCGGAATCTACATCAAGCGATTTATACTTGTCCCAAACATTGCTGCATTCTTCTTCTACACAGGTCACATTCAAACATTCTATATCTGTTTCGTGAAAGTTTATTTTGTCACATGCACACAACCCCAATAAAATTGATAAAACATATAGCGGTTTCATTTTTTCTCCTTTTTTATAGCATTATAATTTTATTATAAATTGCGGTGTTTGACAACATTTTATTCCCCCAACTTTGCCATGAATTCGTCGTGGATTTTTTGTTCGGCATCTGGCACTGGGAATTGACGGTATGGAAAATTCGCACCAATTTTTGGGTGTTTCAAAAATGCCTCGTGCTGTTTCGCGACAATTTCCGAAATTTCCGGCGCGGGCGCGGTGTTTTCAAGTTCCAAATAAACCTTGGCCAAAATTTCAGAGTCAATCAATGCCCCGTGCGCATCGGCACGCGCGGTCAGTGATATTCCAAACCATTTTGCAAGTGCGTCCAGTGTATAACTTTTTGGCCCAAACACACGATTGCGCGCGATGACCAATGTGTCCGCCATTTGCGAACGCGGAATCGGCGGCAAGTGCAACATTTCCAATTCGTGATTCACAAACGGAAAGTCAAAGTCCAATCCGTTATGCGCGACAATTGTTGAATCGCCAATAAATTCCAAGAACTTTGGCGCGACGACGGACATTTTCGGTTTGTCATCCAAAAACGCGTTTGAAATTTTATGAACCATATATGTTTCCGGTGGAATAATTTTACCTTCGGGATTTATGTATTCGTGAAAAGTTTTATCGGTGATTTTTCCGTCTACGATTTCCACCGCGCCGATTTCGATGCAACGGTCGCCGCGCAAGTATTCGAATCCGGTCGTTTCAATATCAAAACAAATTACCCTTGCCATAATTCCACCATAGTTTTATTATCCATAGGCCAATTATAATAAAACAATGAATGTAAATCTAGAAAATCTTAACCCCGAACAAAAGAAAGCGGTCGAAACGACCGAAGGGCCGGTTTTGGTGCTGTCTGGGGCGGGCACGGGAAAAACGCGCGTGCTGGTTATGCGGGTTGCGCACATATTAAATATGAATTTGGCGTTGCCGTGGCAAATTTTGGCGCTGACCTTTACGAACAAGGCCGCAAACGAAATGAAAAATCGCATCGCGGAAATTTTGAACGCGGGCGGCGGCAATTTTTATGCGCGCGATTTATGGTGCGGAACATTTCATTCAATATGTCTGCGTATTTTGCGGGCGAACGCCGCACGTGCGGGGTTAAGGCCGGATTTTATAATCTTTGGCGAAGATGACCAAAAGGCGGTTTTGAAAAACGTCTTTGCCGCGATGGGCGCGGACGCCAAGGAATACGATGCCGGCGATTGGGTCGAAAAAATTTCAAATATCAAAGACCGCGGAAATATCGAAAGTCCCGACATCGGTGCGCGCACGAAAAAAATCCTAAGTGATTACAATGCGGAATTGCGGCGCCAAGGTGCGGTCGATTTCGGCGATATTATTTTGCTGGTGCTGAAACTGTTTGAATCTGCGCCGGATGTGCGCGAAAAATACGCGCGGCAATTCAAATACATTATGGTCGATGAATTCCAAGATACAAATAATGCGCAAATGCAGTTTATAAAATTGCTAACGCGTGATGTGGAAAAACCTAATGTGTGTTGCGTGGGCGATGATGACCAATCGATTTATTCTTGGCGCGGGGCGGAAATAAAAAACATTTTGGAATTTGAAAAAAATTTCCCGGGCGCGCAAATCATACG
Source organism: uncultured Pseudomonadota bacterium (assembly GCA_902787305.1). GTDB lineage: Bacteria > Pseudomonadota > Alphaproteobacteria > Rs-D84 > Rs-D84 > Enterousia. The sequence goes on from CADAFS010000004.1 coordinate 7,219, forward strand.
CCTTGAAACAAATTACCGCAGTACCGGAAACATACTGGGGGCGGCGAATTCGTTGATACGGCATAACAACGGGCGATTGGGCAAAGACCTGCGCCCGGCGGATGAAAAAAGTGTTGGTGAACCGGTCTATGTCCTAACGGTGCCATCAAATTATGACGAAGCAAAACTTATTGCCGACACAATTTTGCGGTATGCGAATGGCAATTATTCGAATTTTGCGGTTTTGATTCGCACGGGTTCGCTTTCGCGCGGATTCGAAGAAGAATTCGCAAATGCGCGTATTCCGTATCGGTTGATTGGAACAACCAAGTTCTATGACCGTATGGAAATTCGCGATGTTATCGCATATGTGCGTTTGTTGGTTCATGCGGAAGATGATGTTTCGTTCGCCCGCGTGATTGCGCGCCCGCGCCGCGGATTTGGTCCAACGGCGATTGCAAAAATGCGCGCGGCGGGCGGTTCATTGATGGCCGGATTGCGCGCGGCAAATTTTGGGGGCAAGCAAGGAATCGCCGCCAATGAATTTTTATCTGTGTTTGATTTTGAATGGCAATCTATGCGGCCGGCGGACGCGGTGAAAAAATTACTTGAAGATGCAAAATATATGCAATACTGGCGCGAATCCAAAGACCCCGACGCCGAAGAAAGAATTTCAAACATTCGTGATTTAATTACAAATGTTATTTCAACATACGACAGTTTGCCGGATTTCTTGGAACACGCGGCATTGATGACAACCGATGATAACGATAATGAAATCGCCGATAATACCCAGGCGGTAAATATAATGACGATTCACGCCGCCAAAGGTTTGGAATTTGATACGGTGTTTTTGCCCGCATGGGAAGATGGAATTTTCCCAAATGATAAATCAATCAAAGAAGGCGGAATGGAGGAAGAACGCCGCCTGGCCTATGTCGCGTTAACGCGGGCGCGGCGGCGTGCGATTATCACAAACACCATGTCGCGTGTTATTTTCGGTGCGCGTCAATACTATTCGCCGGCGCGATTCATAACCGAAATGGATAATCGATATTTGGACTTTGGCGGACGCACGCCGCGCTATGAAACGCCGGCGCGGACAATGCAACCGAAAACGCATACGGTTAAAAGTATTGTTGGAAAATTGGTTGAACACGGCGAACTTGGGCGTGGTGTTGTTATCGAATCAAACGGCGGAATTTTGACGGTTGCATTTAATCGCACAGGAATTAAAAAAGTTGCCGAAAGTTTTGTAAAAATTATCGATTAAATTTTTTATTTCTTTAACGCCTTGATAAATTCTTCGGCCTTTTTCTTGGTGTCGTTATACAGCGTTTTCAAATCTTTTTGCAGGTTTGTCCCGATTCCCGCATCAATTCCACCACCAATTGATTTTGCAATTTCATCCGCATGCGTTGCGATATACGCAACCAACGCACCGGTCATAAGTAATGTGATAACATTGCCGTCCAATATAGAAATAATATGCGTTTGCGTGTTTAATTGAACCGCACCACCAAGCAACGCGCCACCAATCGAAACAACAATCGCAAGTGCGACAAAATAAATCGCCGCATCAATGAACTTTTTAACCTGGGACGAAAGACTCGATGTTTTGAATATGCCAAGGAACCCATTATATATATCGCCGGCGATACCTTTATACGATGTCTTTTGAACCGTTTCCGCAATCGCCGTAAATGGCAACAGTATGATAACAAGGAATAAATCCGCAATCACACCAAACGCAACAAATGCAAACTTAAATGCGGTATATATGAACAAGACAACAAACACCAATCCCATTAAAAATGTAAATGTGCTGGTCCCCAATCCCGCGCCCATCATTTTCCAACCGAACTTTATCGCACCATAATAAAACCCGGACATCCGCGTTGGCACACACATAATATCTGCGGCGGTTTTTGCATCAACAATCGATGTGTCTGTCATATGTGCCGCGGCATAATTTTGAATTGCGGCGCATGTGTCAGAAAGTTCAAAATTACCAATTTTCGCAACCGTATCCAAAATCAGATTCGCAACATACGAACCAAACGCAACAATTGGCCCCATAATCATTCCAAACAATCGTGGCAATCCGATTCCCAAAATTATCAACCATATCGCAAGTGTGATACCTTTTTTTATTATATCTTCGACCGTTGGCATCGCTTTGACTTTGGAATCTTTAATCATCCGGTACGCTTCGAACATAACCCAAAAAATGAAAGCAACAATTAAAAATATATTCACAAACCGTACCAACGAATCATCCAAAATATGTGCCGTGTATGTCAATGCACTCATAAAAGATATCCCAAGTTTTGCCTCTATCGGAACACCGGTTTCAACATATTCGCGTTCGAATCCTGACTCAAAACCATCCAAATCATTTTGCACGGTTTGAATAAGTTCTTCGCGATTGTGTTCGGTTGTCCATGCACCGAAATCGCCAATGTCGCCGGTCACCAAATTAGATTCCGCCGCCACCGCCACACCGCAAAAAGCGATACAAACAACAAACAATAAAAATTTTTTAATTATGTTTTTCATTTTTCCTTTATCAATTTATCCGCAAATTCTTGTGGTTTTTTCCATGTCATTTTGACCAATTTTTTCAAATCTGTGCCAAAATTATCAACACCGCCGCCACTATCATCGGATTTTCCAAACGGTTCAAAAGACGGCACACTTGCAATAAGTTTATCAACACGTGGCGCCAAAACATAGAAATATATAAATATCAACCCCGCCATTAAAAGCAAAAATCCAAAACCGTCACGCATAAAATCAAATGCCCCCGGGTATCGTGATTCGATTTGTGCCTGATGCAAATTAAAGCAATTTTTGAATGCGTCTTTATCCACCGTGCCGTTTATCGTTGCCGCCGATTCACATGTTGCGAAAACATTTCTTATGGACAACGCGGTGGTATCGGTTGGCATTACTTCACCAACCAACAATGGCGGGAATATCGCACTATATTTATCCACCGGCCCGGGGAAAAATTCGTCGGCGGCAAAGAACACCATCGCGTAAACAATTACAACCTTTAATGATATTGCGACGACTTTTATCGCTGCTTCAATTAAAATGTCCACGGATTTCTTTACAACACCCGATGCCTTTTTCCATGTTTTTTCAAATGCCGCCGCCGCCGCAAGTAATGGTAAAAATATCACAAGGAAAACAAGTTTGAATATCACCGACAAAATTTCAAAGAACAAATTGAATCCAATTACAACGAACATAATCACAACCAACAATCCCGCAATCCATGTGAACGCGCCACCACCCAATCCCATCCACGCGTAATTCATCAGTGCGAATCCGCCCGCCGCGCCCGCAAGCATGACACTGTTGATATTTCCAACAATACACATAAATGAATTTGAAACCGATGACATCGGATTATCAGCACCGATTTCCGCCGGCACGCATTGTGCGGAACTTGATATGCCCGTTGCCGCCATGGACAGTTCCGTTCCGACATACATCACCGGTTGAATCGTTATGTTTGATAATGCCTTTATTGATGATATACCACCCGTACCAAACGCACCGATAATTGCACCGACAATCATAATGCGCACGCCGTTTTTCCAAACATCATCGAACCACGGACCGAACGCAAGTTTCTTTTCGCCCGTGTCCAATTTTGTTGTTTCCATCATCGCCTTGTAAATATATTTCGCACTGTGTATAAACAGGAAAACACCAAACCCAATCACCATTAAAATCCAAAGGTGCGAAACAATTGCATGCCAAAAAGATTCCGACGCATCGCCCAGGACAAAGAACAAATCATTCACATATTTGCAAAGGAAACATCCATTTGTTGACGCAACATTTCCGTCCCCCGCACCAATTGAACGCAGGAATCCATCCATACTGGTGTACGTCAATGATGCCCCCGATAGCGATGAACTTACATACCAAATGCCAACACCCAACGCGATTGCGCCAAACAAGAAACGAACAAGATACCCAAGGAATAATTTTTTCATCTACTTTTTCCCGTCGTCCTTTTTTTCGTCTTTATTTTCGCCACCATTTATAATTTTGTTGCCGACATTTTTTATTCCATTTGTGACCAATGCAACCAATTTTTCCGCATCATTTGCCATTTGTTCACTTAGTTTATTTTCGCCGTCACTTGCACCAAACGCCCCAAGAACCATTTTTGAAACATTTGGAATTTGCTTGTATATATAATTCAAAACATACACCAATATAATTGCACCAATCAATGTAATACTTGCCAAATTTTCTTCCGATAAATCAGATGCGAAAACTTCGCCCGATAAAATTGCATTCATCAATTCGTTGGTATCCATACCGGCGTCAGAAAAATATCGTGATATAATCGCAAGGATTACCATATATGTTATCACCGCCGATGCAAGTGTTATAATCGCACTAATAAGTTTTTTTAGTTGGTTTGTGCCAAGACCTTTGCCCAATGACGACATCCAATCCGGCATTTCACCGCCACGAAATGACATCATCATAAGTCCAATCGGAAACAGAAACGCAAACATCGCCATATCTACAATCACATCTACGAAATAAAAACAAAATTTTATAAACAACTTGAAAAATCCATAGAACAAATAAAGCCCCACAAAAAACATAATAATATGTCGGAATATATCACCAAGGTTATGAATATGTTTCCATGAAAATGCGCCGTCCATAACCGCAATCCCAAGTTTCATATAATCTTGAAACATTGTCACGGTTGTTTTCATTATCGATATAATTGTGTTGCGCAGCGCGGGTCTAAAAAAACCATCATCGTTCATTTTTGTCGGTTGATAATGTACGCGTTCATCGACCGCCGCCGGGGTCGTTTGCAACATCGCCTGGCTGTATATCAACGTCACATCGGCAACCGGTTCAAAAGTGACACGTGTTATAAAACGTGGGAATCCAACACCAACGCCAAGTAATGTTAGTGCAAACAGTGAATTTATAACAACGCGCACAACCGATTTCATATAAAACGGGTCGCCTGTTTCCGGCTTTTTCGGGTTCACATGTTTCCACACCGCCCACACAACAAAGAACACAAACAGCACCGCAAACAGTATAAAACATATGTCGGCGATTTTATTGTAAACGGCGGCACCCGCATTCGATACAACGCGGAACAGGTTGTCAAACACGGCGCACCCCCAACACTGCACCGCGGTATCAACAAAACCGTTTAATATCCCGTTCATTTTTTAATAAGCCCCAATATCTTTTTTATTGATTCATATGTTCCCTTGGCCTTTGCCGTTGTCGCGTTAAAATCACCTTTGACCTGTTCGTACATGCCTGTCATGCCCGGCGCATAAACTTCTTCCAACTGCTTTTTCGTCATATCAAATATCGCATTCATTAAAAAGAACGTAAGTATCGCCGATAGCCAAAGCATGGCGTGCCCACCAAATCCAATCGCACTGTTCGTGACCAAATTACTTGTCGCGGTTCCGCCCGCCGCAACATTGAATACACTGTTATTCAAACCAAACATCGCATGCACAATCGCAACATTTATAATCATAATAAACGCGCACGCAATCATTGTGATAACCAGTTTGCGCAGTGCCGTAATAATTCCATCAAACGCCGGCCAGATATCAAGCCACTTGTCACTTTTCTTTGCAACCCATGCCAAAACATTAAACGGATAAAGAATAAGTGCAACGCCAAAATCAAATATACCTTGGATAATTAGCAACGCCATAAACAAATTACATCCAACAAAGGTAAATATCAACAATACGCCCGTTATCATATCCATTATGTTTTGACCGCCGTGTGAAAATATAGTGAATAACCCACGAATTCCACGCGACACAAATTCAAACCCGCGTTTAACAACCGCATTATTCACCGCCGACAAATCAGATATTGGCTGGATTAAAAAGTTGCAACTTTTTTTACTTATCCAATCATTTGATAAAATACTTTCAGGACATTCGATGTTTTGTTTTTTTACGCCGGTGATATTTGCCTGGTCACTAATCGCCGATGTATAAATTGCACCAAATTCCAAGAACGGATTCACCAACCATTGTGTGACATAAATCGGCCTGACCTGCAACAGCAACACCGCGGCAACAATTGCGCGCACACCACTTTTAAGGACCGTTTCAACCATCGTGAAACCTTTAACATTGCCGTCCCACATTTCGCCACCACCGGACATTCCGAAAAATTCCAACCACCGTTTTGGAAAATACATTTTGAACGCGTACATAAAAATAGATATCGCCAAAAACGCCCAAACAAAAATGTAAATGATTCCGTCACCCGAACCCACAAAGTATTCATAACCGCCACGCGCAACCATCATAAACGCATCCAACACACGTGGCACAAACGGCGCAAGATTTAATTTATCAACAATTTCCCACTTTGCAAATGCCGCGCCCGGCGTGACAAAGGCCGCAACCAATAACGCCGGCACAATAATCCGCCTTAAAAATTTTGCAAAAAGCAAACGATGTAAAAACATACTTCCTACATTTATAATTTGATTTATATCACATCTTGGCAAAATTGTGGTATAATTAAATGAAATGAGCAAGTTAAAAAAATTTTTTATTGTATTTTTATCGTTCTTTCCATTATCGGCGGGCGCGATATTGCCATGGCTGCTTGCGGCGGGTGCGGCAACGATTGCGGGATTTTCAATCTGGCGCAGTACGGCACCGGTTGATATGCAAGACGCACTTAGTTTTTTTTCTTCGTGTTGGACATGCGAAATGTTTTCTTCCATCATGGCGAAACTTTCAAACATTTTGCCACCGATTTATTACGGCATCGGCGAAGTCATAATTCCAATTGCGGCGATGCTTACGGCGGTGTATTTCACATGGACACTTGCATCAAACTTTATGAACGGCAAGGTTGAAAGTGGTTGGACAACGGCATCGAATTTTGGAACGCATTTAATCCGATTGGCGATAGTAAGTGCGTTGTTGGTATTTCCGTTACCGCGTTTAATAAGTGGCGTTGTTATCGAACCGATTTTCAATCTTGGTTTATCGGTGAATCATATAATCGGTGACACAGAAAAGTTTTCCGAATGTATGGTGGCGACGGCGCTTTTGGATGAAAACGCGAATCGCACATCATTGGCAAACGGAAATATGCCGGCGGGGGCGTTCCCGGTAAAATTGCGCAGTGGCCTGACCTGTGAACTGGCCAATGTGCACCAAGTGACCGGTCTTGGGATGACGGTTGGGTGGACAATGTTGAATATGGCATTCAACGTCGAATATATGCATAAAATTATGTGGGATATTCCGGTTTTCCCAAATGTTCCGATATTTTTTGCAGGGCTTCTTGTTTTGGCGTTGTATTTTATGGCACTTTTGCCGATACCGCTTTATTTTCTTGAAATATTCGTGACGCTTGCGCTGGATATGGTTATGTTGCCGCTTATGCTGCTGTCGTGGCTGTTCAAAGGTTGGGATAAAATCTTTCCAAAGGGCGGGAAAAGTATCCAAGGCATGATAGATGATGTTATAACCGGAACGGTCGGAATCGCCATGACGGTCGTGTTTTTGGTGTTTGGCCTGTCGTTTTTAGACGCGATTGTGGGACACATTGGGGGAATATCCCGAATCGCGGCGGCAATTTCCAGTGGCGATTCGCAAATTCTTATGGATGGGCTTATGTTGCGGGACGGGGGGCTGTTGTCCATCATAATGCTTGGGGCGTTTTTTGCGGTGTTTATGACATCGATACCGAATCTGATAAAGACATTATTCAATGTCAAAATATCCGATAAATTCTATGTGGCGGCGAAAAAAGATTTCGATTTAACCCGCGCAACACTTGGGAAATGGTGGAAAAACCTAAAAAAATAAAAAAATCAAGAAATTTATTTTTTTATCCCCCCTTTTTTATTCGCACCGAATCTGATATAATTCTTAGCAATGAGTAGATTTCCGATTCTTTATTGGCCACACAGCACGAAGTCCGATACCACATATCAGACGGCGCGCAAAGTTATAAATGCGGCAATTGGCGCAATGCCAGAAGTTATCACAGGCGATTTAAATGTCGCCGATATTTTTGCCACGCACCCCGATGCGGTTATCTATTACCCTGTATTTTGCGGTTCAACCGGTTGGTGGGGCGAATTGCTGGGTGGGGACGCGGCCATAACGGACAAGGTTATTGTTTCCCCCGAATGCCAATTGATGGTAATTGAAAACGCGCCCGCAACGCATCATGGCCGGCGTGCGGCACACCAACTGTTCGCGGCGGAAATATACCCAACAAGCGGATTTTTCAAGAAAATGAGTTCCGAAATCGCAACCGTTGCGGATATGTTGGCGACGGATACGGGAACGATACTTGCGTTGTTTGCCGGGCACGATAAGAACAAGTTTGTAAATATCCTTGAATCGACCGGAAATTCATATTTGGGCTGTATCGGCCAGTATTAATATCAATCACTAACCACTTACACTAACACTAACCACTTACACTAACACTTCTCACTAATTCCCTTGCTTTTTCAAAAAAAGGCGGTATAATCCCCTGACAAATAAAAAACAAAAAGGGTAAAAGCGATGAAAAAAGGCATTCATCCAGAATATCATGAAATCAATGTCACAATGACTGATGGCGAAACGGTTAAAATGTATTCTTCGGTTAAGAAAGATTTGGTTCTTTCAACCGACAATTTGAACCATTCTGCGTGGACCGGTCAACGTTCGAACACCGGTGAAAAGGGCCGCAGAACGGAAAGTTTCAAAAAGAAATACGCCGGATTCGGTTTCTAAAATTTTTATGCAATTGGGGGGCGCATTATGGATTTGCTGATTAAGGGTTCGCCGGAACTGAATAAAATGTTTATGGCGTTGCAGCGAACGGCAACCGGCCTGCGTCACGATTTTGGCGAAGTTGAAAATTTGCAACAATCCCTGCGCGGGGCGCGGGATTTTGTGCATCGTGCCGCCACACGAATCGAAGAAGAAATTTTATCAGATTTATCACTTGTTCGCCCGTCGGCGGGACTTTTGACACCGAATTTAACGCGTGACGGTGACGGACGCGATGAATTTGTTTTGGCGTTGTCGGGGGCGGAAAATTTTGTGCGTGCAAATCCACGCTTTGCAATATCACTTGCACTGCGCACGGGTTATGAAACGAAAATCGCACTTATATATTCCCCAATTGATGAATATCTGTATTATGCGGAATCGGGCGCGGGCGCATTTGCGTATTCGGCATTTCATTCGGCACGCATTCGCGTTTCTAATATCAAAGACCCGGCGGATATGACGGCGGCATACAACGGTATTGCTGGAAATCCGCTTGGCGTTGGTGCGGTCCGTGAAACCGGTTGCCCGGCGATGGATTTGGCATGGGTTGCCGCGGGAAAATTTGATGCATTTATGTCCGGCACAATTGATTTTGCGGAAATATGCGCCGGTGAATTGATTGTGCGTGAATCGGGCGGTAAAATCGAAATCGGCGCCGACATCACCGCCACAAATGGAAAAATTAGTGGTTAGTGTAAGTGTAAGTGATTAGTGTGCGGGGCAATGCCCCGCGTTTTTTGCAAAAATTCCAGAGTGCGAAGTTCCCCTCCATTGGAGGGGTGCCGGGTAGCACCCGGCGGGGTGGTTAGAGTGTTCTTAATAATTTCGTATTCTCTAACCACCTCCCCCTTTGGGTACTCCTCCAAGGGAGGAGAACTTTGTTTTCTGGAATAAGTTCGTAATTACGAATAAATTCCAGATACTACTAACCACTAGCCACCAACACTAACCACTATAAAAAATCGCCGTGGCGATTTTTTTACCCTTGACCCGATTCGGTGATTTTTGATATAATAAATTTGAATCAGATGGGAATCTGGTTCGGGGCATTAGCGTGCCTTTACACGGTCGGTGCAAAGCATCGTAATCCATTGAAAGAATTCCAGATGTTTTTGCACCGTTATTGTATTTCCCCGATTTTGGTCGGGGTGTGTCGGTTATAAAACAGGCCTTGCCAAAATCCGACAGATCATTACTGTGTATGATACGCTAACCCCCGACCGCTTGTTTTCCAACGCGGTTTTTTCATAACAACAAACAAAATGGAGAGGACACAATGAAAAAGATAAATTTATTCAACCGTAATACAAATTCACCGTCATACCGGCGCAGGCCGGTATCCCGTGGTATTGTAGAGAATCGTCACACCGCGGAAGCGCGGTGCCCAGGCATCGCGATAGCGATGACTTGCCCCGCAGGGGATTTTTCATCGCAAGGCGATGAAAAACATAATGTCTGCGACGCAAGTTTTTGCATTCGCAAAAACTGGATCCCGGCCTTCGCCGGGATGACGATGATTGCGATTGCGGCGTTATTTGCCACGCCATCATTTGCGGAACCAACGGAATTGGATAAAAAAACCGTGGCATCTAAGGCATATGTCGATACGAAACAGGATAAAATCACAACTGGGTTGGTGGAGTTTAATGACGATCCTGACTATATGTTGCCGGCGATTACGACATATGATTCAACAAGTGGATTGGTTGCAAATAAAATCGGTATTTTGGATTGGCAAACCGCAGATGATGTGGGTGGATTTCTCGAGAATTTTTCCTACGAGGGTGGTGGTTACGGTTCCGAAATGGATAATTATGTTCCAACCGTTCGTGCCGTAGCGGAAAGTTTGTCGGATTTACTTAACGTCAAACAAGATAAACTTTCTTTGTTATGGACAAGCACAACAAATCCGTATAATATGGCATCCATGGGTGGGGAAACGATTGATTTGACAACGACCCCGGGGATCGTTGATCATCGTTATATCACCGCGGGTGGGTCGCAACCACTTACCAAAAAATCCGGTGCGGATAATGTTATATTGTATATCAACGGAACAAAAACATTGGCGCAGTATCAAACATCAAACTTTGGTGGAACCGGTGATGGCGCAACCACAAATCAAAACTATATCAAGGGTGCGTTGGTGTCGTTGGAACTGCTGAAAGATGTGTATAGTGCGTTGCATAATGAAATTCAAAATGCAACCCCAACCGGCACACCGGGTAATGTCGCGATGTATGACGCAAGCACCGGTGCGTTGGGCGATGGGGTTGCAACTTATTCCGGTGCAACGGCACAAAATCCGTATAATGCGACAAATGATGCCGCCAAAATCGCCACCGCCGCCGCGGTTGAAACGAAACAAACCAAACGTGTGTGCGCCGGATACGAACCCGGCCATGAAAATGCCCCCGATTATTGTTGGCTTTGGGATTTTCCGGATTAAACCATAAAAAAATCGCCATTTGGCGATTTTTTTAATTTGCCGCCGTAACCGCGATTCTTTTGCGGCCCGTCGCACGGCGACGATTTAATACATCGCGACCACCCTTGGTTGCCATGCGCGCACGGAACCCGTGTGTGCGAATGCGACGTGTTTTTGACGGTTGATATGTTCTTTTAGTTGCCATTTCAAATCCTTTTGTGCGTATATTTAACCATACCTTTTGCAAAAAAGCAAATATTTTATTTACTTTTTATCAATCCCAATTTTTGCAACGCCAACACAACAAGGTGCCACGCGAACAACGCCGCAAATAAATTATAAAAAGGTAAAAATAATTCCATAAGTTTTCCTTTTTGTTCTGTTTTACTCTATTACAAACAAATCGCTTTGTCAATCTGAATTTTGGTGCGTGTTAATGCGCAAATAAAACGGGGCAGGGGGTATTATTCCAGAACCGCGTCACGCCGCCGAAGGGCGGTGCCCAGGCCGAACGTAGTGAGGACTTGCCCCGCAGGGGATTTTTCATCGCAAGGCGATGAAAAACTTGGATGTCTGCGACGCAAGTTTTTGCATTCGCAAAAACTGGACCCCGCGCTTCCGCGGGGTGACGCCTTTCTGGAATTTTTGCATTCCTTTTTAACCGTGTAATAAAAAATTGCTTTATTTCTTGACCCGCGCGGTAAAAATTTGCTATGTTTTATATGCGAAAAACATAAGGAAAGTTTTATCATGTCAGAAATTGAAAATACAAATGAAATAAACACAATCAAAATTCCACAATCTTCGATTGAACATGAAATGCGGACATCGTTTTTGGACTATGCGATGTCGGTTATTGTTGACCGCGCGTTGCCTGATGTGCGCGACGGTTGCAAACCGGTGCATCGCCGTATTTTATATGTTATGAACGATGTCGCACCGGCGACCAAGCCAACGGTGAAATCTGCGCGTATTGTCGGTGATGTTATGGGTAAATATCACCCCCATGGCGATAGTTCGATATACGAAGCCATGGTCCGTATGGGCCAGGATTTTTCCATGGGCGAAATGCTGGTCCAGGGGCAGGGTAATTTCGGTTCGCGCGACGGGGACAAGGCCGCCGCCATGCGTTACACCGAAGCGCGCCTTTCAAAACTTGGTGCGTCACTCATGGAAGATATGGACAAAGACACCGTTGATTGGCAACCGAACTTTGACGGAACACTCCAAGAACCGGTTGTTTTGCCGACCAAGTTTCCAAATTTCCTTGTCAACGGTGGTTCGGGTATTGCGGTTGGTATGGCGACAAATGTGCCGACATATAATTTGGGTGAAATTTGTAATGGAATTTTGGCGATTTTGGATAATCGGGAAATTTCCGATGATGAATTGTTTGAAATTATCCCCGGTCCGGACTTTCCGACGGGCGCGGTTATCATGGGGCGCACCGGCGCGTACAAGGCACATACGACCGGACGCGGTTCGATAATTGTTCGCGCAAAAACACATACTGAAAAATTCCATGATCACGAGGCGATTGTTGTCGACGAAATCCCGTACCAGGTAAACAAGGCGCAAATGATTATCAAAATTGCCGAACTGACCAAGGATAAAAAGATAGAGGGTATTTCTGAAATTCGCGATGAATCGTCCAAGGAAGGTCTGCGCATTGTGATTGAACTGAAACGCGATGCGATTGCGGATGTGGTTTTGAATCATTTATTCCAATACACGGAAATGCAAACGAATTTCCCGGTGAATATGATGGCACTGAACCGCGGGCGGCCAATGTTGTTTAATGTTCGTGGTGTGTTGGATGCGTTTATCGAATTCCGCGAAGAAGTTATTCGTCGCAGAACGATTTTCGATTTGAACAAGGCGCGTAATCGTGCACACACATTGTTGGGACTTTCGGTTGCGGTTGGCAATTTGGACGAAGTTATTGAACTTATCAAATCGTCCGCCAACCCAGAAGAGGCGCGTATTGCACTTGTATCGCGCGGGTGGCGGGCATCGGATATCGAAAATTATATTCAACTGATTGATGACCCGAACACGGAATATAAGGACGGTATGTTCTATATGTCCGAAGACCAGGCCAAGGCGATTTTGGAATTGCAATTACATCGGCTAACGGGGCTTGAACGCGACAAATTGCACGCGGATTTGGTGGAATTAGGTGCGCAGATTCGCGATTTGTTGGACATACTTGCGTCGCACGAACGCATTGTGCAAATTATTCGTGAAGAAACCGCGGCGGTGCGCGACAATTGGGCTTCGCCGCGCCGGACGGAAATTTCTGATGCGGAAATCGACATCGATATCGAAGATTTAATCGCCCGCGAAGATATGGTCGTGACGGTTTCGAATACGGGCTATATCAAACGCGTTTCACTGGATACATACCGTGCGCAAAAGCGCGGTGGCAAGGGCCGCAACGCAATGACGACCAAGGACGACGACTATGTGGTTCAGGTTTTTGTTGCAAATACGCATACGCCGCTGTTGTTCTTCTCTTCCCGCGGGCTCTGCTATAAATTGAAAACATATAAATTGCCCGAAGCGGCGGCTGCGGCCAAGGGACGGCCACTGGTGAATTTATTGCCACTGGCCGAAAACGAAACGATTACTGCTATTTTGCCGGTGTCCGAAGAGGACGCGGCGGCGATACAGGAATCAGGCAAAGAACACTTCCTTATGTTCGTGACGGCATCGGGAACTGTGCGGCGCAATCGTATGGCGGACTTTGATTCAATCCGCGCGAACGGGAAAATCGCGATGAAGTTGGACGACGGCGACAGTTTGGTTTCTGTTCTGCCGTGCACCGAAGACCAAGATGTGTTTTTGGCGACCTATCGCGGGCGTTGCATTCGTTTTCCGGTTCCGGAAATTCGTGTCTTTGCCGGCCGCAATTCAACCGGCGTGCGCGGAATCACACTTGGCAAAGATGACCGCATTATCGGTATGTCGATGCTGAATCGTGGCGAATCTGATTCCGCGGTGCGTGCGGCGTATGTAAAGCAAAGCCGTGCCGCGCGGCGTGCCGCAACCGGTATAGAAGAAGAGGCCGACAACGAAGAAGAAACAACAACGCTTGTGCTGGACGACGCGAAAATGGCAGAAATGGCGGCAAAAGAAGAGTTTATACTTACAATTTCTGAAAATGGATTTGGAAAGCGCACCAGTTCGTATGAATATCGTCTTACGCATCGTGGCGGTGGCGGATTTACAAACATCAAACTTGGCGGGAAAAATACCGCGGTCGCGGGCTCGTTCCCGGTCACGGCGGACAACGATGTTATCATGGTGACGGACGGCGGCAAAATCATCCGCACGCCCGCATCGGATATCAGGATAGCCGGACGCAGCACTGCGGGCGTGACACTGTTCCGCACGGCGGAAAATGAAAAGGTTATGTCGGCAATATCTATTGAATCGGACGGCGCGGACGAAATCGAAACAGAAGAAGACATATAGGAGATGGCAATGCAACAAACAGATAAAATAAAAAAAATGACTTTGGCGGGTGTGGAAATACAATTAAAAGATCGATATAGATATTTGAAAAAAGAACCGATGTCAGAAACAAAGGATGGTTATGAATATTCTGGATACACAATATTTGTAGGTCGGGTTCCGGTGTTTGTTGTGGGCGACCGAAAATCATTGGATCATGCAATTAAAGACCATTTTATAAAAATAGACGGTAAGTATTTTTATTATGATGCAGATGAGTTTCTCGATATTAAAAAGGATTTGATGTCAATCCCAGAAAACGAGAACTATTCCAAGCTTATTATTGCATCAAGTAAACTCGGTCCCAAGGTAACAGAATTTTTGAACAAGATAAATAAAGCGCAATCGGTGTATAGGTCAGAATCATACAAAAAAAACAGCAATGCTCTCAAATGGTTATGGCATGTTGGAAAATATACTGTTGATACAGAAACAGGTGAAGTTTATATTCCACACAAAGAAGGACCTGAAGTAGTATATAATTTTACGGGGGTAGAAATCCCCCAGGTCGTTAGCGCATGTAAACGTCGTAAAGCGGTATTGGATTGGCAGGCAAAACAAAACAGTGCCGAAGTTAAACACTAAATCATAAAGATTGCATAACCTGATGTGTTTGTCGGTTGGCAAATAGATAAACAAATCACAATAATGGCATTATGATGGAAAATAACGAATACTTTGCATCGATAAATTCTGTATCCCAAGACCTTGGGATACCGGCATACACGCTGCGCTATTGGGAAAAGCAGTTCCCAACCGTGGTGCGGCCTGTGGCGGGCGCGGGCGGCCGGCGTTACTATCGGCCGGAAATGGTTGCGCGTCTGCGCACGATAAAGGATTTGTTGTATAACCGCGGGCTTACCATCGCGGGGGTCAAGAAAATGATACGCAGTGGTGAATTTTCCGCGCTTGATTCGCACACATCTTGGGCACCGGCGCCACGCCCACGGCCTGCGCTGCGCCCCGAACCACGCCCGCAAAATTTTGACCCGGAATCGCGATTGCAAAGTGTGTATGATGACTTTATGAACGAACGCCCCACGGGTGCCATATCAATTGATTTAACAAAGTTGGATATCGCGGTCGATTTACTGCACCAGGCGCGCGAACTGTTGAACTGAACAAAAAGGAATTAAAATGGCGGGAAAAATTGAAATGAACGGCATGACATATATGACAGAGGCCGAAAGACAACTTTTGCCGGAGATTGCGGGATGCCCGGCGGCATTTTTGCGCGCGAAAAATCCGTCCGAAGAATTTATGCGCGCGGCGGCTTTTCTAAATCCGCGCGTTCTTCGTTTTGTTGAAAACCAAAGTCACATGGTGCGTATGATTGCGGCAAAATTGGATTGTGCGACCGAACCGTTGATTCGCGGAATCACGCCGGAAATTCGCGTGGCACTAAATAAAAAGAACACGCGCGGCGTAATGGGCGCGGACCTGAATCGTCGTGAAATCGAAGAATACGCGAACGCGATGAATGTTATGAAATTTGGCTTTGCCGCCGAACACCTGTACCCGCGAAAAAGGTAAAATGTACAGTGGCGAAAGACGGACCTGTCTCGCTGTAGCGTAAGCGAAAGCGGATGGCATCCGCCTGCGCTGGTGCTTAATCGCGTTAAAATAATAATCGGCTTGTGTGAATTCTTTTCGAAAAACGAGTCGGCTACGGCGTGATGCTCAAATTTCTTAATTGTGTGCGTTGCGCACAATAACGAAATTTGGCAGTCCCAACGGGAATCGAACCCGTGTTACCGGAATGAGAATCCGATGTCCTAACCGCTAGACGATGGGACCGACAAAACAAGGTCCCATTGTCGTTTTGTCATTCTGGCGCAGGCCAGAACGATGGGACCGGCGAAACAGAACAATTTTAACCAATTTATTTTATTTTTCAATAAGTTTCACAATATATTTGACGGCCCCTTTTTTCGGCACTATACTTGGTGATGATGAAGACCATAAATGGGTATTTTATACGGCAACTAACCATGATATTTACGTTGTTGCTGCTTATTCTTACTGGACTTGCGTGGATGGTCCAGATTGTCGCCATGATGAAATTCTTGGTCAATTATGGTGTGGAACTTAGCAGTTTTTTAGGCCTTACCGCCATGATGATTCCGTTTATTGTTTCCATAATTTTGCCATTTGTGACATTTATTACGGTGCTGTTTGTATATAACAAAATGATTGGCGATAACGAGGTTGTAGTTATGGCATCGTCGGGTTGTTCCCCAGCGCAAATCGCGCGACCGGCATTATTTTTGGCGGGGATTTTGGTTGCGGTGCATTTTGTTTTAAACCTTTGGGTTGTCCCAATTACCCAGGCAAAGTTTTACGACACACAATGGAATTTGCGATATGGACTTGCGCATATGAAATTACAAGAAGGCGCGTTTACGGAACTTTCCCGCGGGTTGGTTGTTTATGTGGATAAAGTTTCCGGACATGATTTAAGCCAGGTTATGTTGTCCGACATGCGCGATGCAAAATCCCAGGTCACAATTTTTGCAAAAACCGGTAAATTGGTTGCAACGATGCGCGGACTTTCCATTGTAATGATCGACGGTTCGTTGCATGCCGTAAATAATGGCAGTGTGATTGGAACATTTGATACATTTGATATGGATTTAAGTATCGCAGAAAAAAATAATGATACCGCGTTCAAGGCACGACGTATGTCAACGGGGACACTCTTTAAAAGTTTGCAAACGGAACTTGCGCCAAAGCAATATAAAACCGTTATGTCCGAACTTTGCAATCGGTTGTTTGGCCCAACAATGAATTTTATTTTGGTGGCGATTTGTTTGGCGGTGCTGTTGCGTTCTTCGCTGTTGCGGCGACGGACAAGCTTTGCACCCGCGATATCCGTCCTTTGCATGGGGGGCGTTATGGCGGCATTTATGTCGTTGTCGAATATGCTGGCGGGCGCTTTCGACCTTTGGTTGATGGGTGGCGGAATCGCATTGGTTTTATGTATAACAATGGTGATATTGTTGCGGAAATGAGACGGTTTATTATTGCCTTTTTATCGATTTTATGCACGCGCACCGCATTTCCAATAACGGTGAATCAAAATGAACCTACAACAATCAAGGCGGATAAAATTGAATACAATCTTAAATCCGGCACTTTGAAAACCGTTGGAAAAACCGAAATTACCAACAAATCTGGGCAAAAAATGACACTGCGCGATTCATACATTACAAATAATGGGAAAAATTTATCGGGCAATGATATTGAAATATGGTTGGGACCACATGTTTATCTTGAATCTGAAAATGTTTCGCGCGATGGCGATATAACGGTCGCAAAGTCCGCGACATTTACCGCGTGCAAAAATTGCGACAGTTATGGCGAAGCGTGGGAAATAACCGCAAAAAATGTTAGACACAATCTTGATTCGCGAATGCTTTATTTCAAAAACATGGTGTTTTGGATTTATGATTTGCCGGTTATGTGGTTGCCTTATTTCAGTATGCCCGATCCCGGTGTTAAACATAAAACTGGTTTTTTAACGCCTAATTTGGAATCAACCAACAAAATGGGAACGCAAATAAATATCCCGGTGTATTTTTATATATCGGACACACATGATTTGACAACAACATTTTCTTATTTAACCAAAGAAAACCCGCTGTTTCAATTGGAACATCGGTTGAATTTGTCGCATGCGGAATTTAGAACCCAAGGTTCATTCACACACAATCGCGAAGGCGAAAATCGTTGGCATATATTTAATGATGATGTTATTGAATTGGGCGAAAATGCGCGCGCAAACATATTCTTGGACCGCGCGTCCGATAAAACATATTTGCAAAAATATGGATTCTATGAAGAGCAACCGTATTTGGATTCTGGGGCGCGTGTGGAATTATTCGGTCAATCGGGCTATGTAATTGCGGATGCACATATATTCCAAGAATTGCGTAATGACATGTATAACTATTCCGTGCCAAACGGAAATATATTGCCAAACGTTCGTGGCGTGTATCAAACGAGTCCACTGTTTGCCGCGACATATGCGACATTTATGGGCGATATACTTGGGATATCGGGCGACGGAATTTCTTCACAACGTGTAATTGGCGAAGCGCGCATTACATCGCCATGGACACTTTTGGGTGGTAATCGCATAATCGCAAGTGTCGCCGCACGATATGATGTTTATAATTTCAACAATACGCCAATGGTTGATGGCGATATTTACTCGGGTGTTCGCGACAGGTTTTTACCAAGTGGATATTTGGAATGGGGATTGCCATTATTTAGGCCCGGTGAAAAATGGACAAATGTGGTTGAACCGCGCGCGCGCCTAACCGTAATGCGGCACACACATGAAAATCAATTTGCGGTTGATAATGATTCCGCCGGTGCATTGTTATCAGATGCAACCTTGTTTTCGGCCAATCGTTTTTCGGGACTTGATTTATGGGAAAACGGAACATTCGCGGATTATGGGCTGCGTTGGGCGGCGTTTAACCCAGATGGCGAAACAATTGAAACATTTTTTGGTCAAAGTTATGATTTTACACGGCGCGAAGCAACCGACCCCAATAGTGGTTTCCGCAACGGACAATCGGACTATGTTGGGCGCATCGGGTATAATAATATGAAGTGGATGGATATATATTCGCGTTTTCGTTTTTCCCAGGAAAATTTTGGTCTGCGCCATATTGAAACAAATGCGGTTATCGGAACGCCAAGAAATTTTGTAAATGTTGGGCATATTTGGTCAAAGCAATTTGTCGATGTGCAAACCGTTGCGGAATCAATTCATGAATTCGCGGGCGGTGTTGGATTTGCAATAACCGACCGGTGGTCTGTACGGTGGACGGGAATATATAACGCGACCAATGACCGTTTTCAACAACACAGTGGTGCGGTATACTATGAACATCCGTGTTATTATTTAAGTGTTGGATATCGGCGCGATAATGCGTACAAGGAAGATTATGTCGGAAACACGACTTTTCAATTTAGATTTGGAATAAGTATGGACGGGAAACATTATTAAAAAGGAGAAGAAATGAAAAAATTTGTTTTGTTTATAATGTTGGCTTTTGTTGGATTTTATGCAAATGCGGCGACGGTTATTGCAACGGTTGACGGCAAACCGGTGACCGATACCGATATTACCGCGCGAACAAAACTTATGGCGCGTCAAGGCAACACATCAACCGACAATCGGCGCCAGGCATTACAGAACATAATCGACGACAGTGTGAAATTAAACTATGCCGCAAAATTTAATGCGGTTCCGTCCGACAAAGATGTAGATAGCGAATTAAAACGTATGGATTTGGGTGATTTAAGTGCGTCTGAACGCGAAATGGCACGCAGCGCCGTCCGCGCAAACATCGCATGGCAGGTAATAGTTGCCCGAACAATTATGCCGACGGTTGACGTTTCTGATGAAGATATAAAAAACGAAAAAACAACACTTGAACGCGAACATGGATTGCCAATTGAAATGACTATGGTGCGTTTGCTTTCCGTGCCGGACGATGTTGTAAAAAAACTAAGCACACCTAAAAGTTGCGATGATGCAATAAATATCGCGACGCGTCTTGGCGGGGCGCCACAAAAATTCACCGCGGCCCAGTATGAATTGGCATCTGATATTCGTGAACGCATTGCGGGGCTGAAAAAACTAACCTGGTCAAAGCCAACCGCGGATGGTTCGGTGTTTCTGATTTGCGACACAAAAAAGACCAAGGAATATGGAAAACTTGATAACATAATAAAACAAAATGCGATATATAAACAATCTATGTTTATCGCGGACCAGCAACTTAAACAACTACGCCGGCGTGCGGTTGTGATTATAAATGACGACAGGTATAAAATATAATGAAAACCGTATTATTTAATTTAACCGGCGCGGAATTGGAAAAGTTTGTCACCGACATGGGGCAACCGCGTTTTCGCGCAAAACAGATTTCAGAATGGCTGTCGCGCGGGGCACCTGATTTTTCGGCGATGAAAAATTTGCCCGAAAAATTGCGTAATGATTTGGACGCGTGTGCGGAAACTTTGCCGGTAAAAATTGTGAAAAAACTGCAATCGTCCGACGGACAAACAACCAAGTTTTTATTGGAACTGTGCGATGCGGAACAAATCGAATGCGTTTTAATGCGCACAAGTTATGGCAATAGTGTTTGTGTCAGTTCCCAGGCCGGATGCGCAATGGGGTGCAAATTTTGTGCAAGTACGTTGCTTGGGCTTAAACGCAATTTAACGGTGAACGAAATTTTTGCACAAATACTTGTCGCACAATGGGAACTGCGCAATGACAAGTTTTCTGAAAAATCCATACGCGCGAACGGCGATGCAAACAATGATGATGTGTCGCACATTGTGATTATGGGCACGGGCGAACCGTTGCAAAATGTGCAAAATGTTATTGGGTTTATGGAACGCGCAAATGGCGAAATGGGAATCGGGTGGCGACGTATTACGGTTTCAACCTGTGGAATTGTGCCGGGGATATATGAATTGATTGATTGGGGGCGACCGATAAATTTGGCGATATCGCTGCATGCGCCGAACGATGAATTGCGCCGGAAATTGATGCCGATTGCGAACAAATATAGTATTGCGGAAATAATGGATGCGGCACTTCAGTTTACCGACTTGCATAATCGGCAATTGATGATAGAATACTTGCTGGTTGCGGACAAAGACGGCAATTTATTGAACGCAACAAATGAATGCGCGGAACAATTGTCGGACCTGGTACGTGGGAAAAATTGCATGGTAAATTTAATTCCATGGAACACGGTCGCGGAACGTGAATTTACCGCGCCATCGGGCAATGCGGTACATCGATTCCAAGATGTGCTAATTAAAAACGGAATTCATGCACGCATACGACGCGAACGTGGAACGGATATTGGCTCTGCGTGCGGACAGTTACGAATTAAAGGAAAAAATTAAAGGGGGGCATATCGGGGAGAGAGCAGGATTAAAAAAGGAGAAAACATGAACATAGAATATATAACCTGCAGCGGTATC
Organism: uncultured Pseudomonadota bacterium; assembly: GCA_902787305.1. Taxonomy (GTDB): domain Bacteria; phylum Pseudomonadota; class Alphaproteobacteria; order Rs-D84; family Rs-D84; genus Enterousia. The sequence continues at coordinate 29,002 of CADAFS010000004.1, forward strand.
GGTCCACATAACGATATATCAGAAATTATCAATCTTGGCAAAAATTATGAAAATGCAGAATTTGCGGTTCAGGTAAGTCGTGAAAAATTTTTCCCATATAATGATAGGTATAATTTCTTTCGAACATTGGTTGCCACATGCACCGTGAATGACGTGAATCTTGCAATGCATGTGAATCTTGAATATAGGACAGATTTGTGTCGCGGAATTGTCCCGGAATTTTTTCAAGATTTATGGACTATCAAGCGTCAAAAAGGAACACAGAATGCGGACAAACCTGTTATCGGTCGTGTCCAGATAAATATAAACGGCGGAAATGATAAATTTAAGTTTTATGCCGATAAAGTCGCAGACATAATTCGCGCATACCCGGATATTAAATTTATTTTTCAATATGCGCCGGCACAGCATGAACGCGTTTCGAAACTTGATAAAAAACATGTATCATTTGCGCTATTGTATGATGCATCAGGTGGGCGCGGTATTTCCCCAGAAACGTGGGACGCACCGGTTTTTCAAAGTCATCAAATGGGGTACAGCGGGGGTATATCGCCGGATAATGTTGTTAATAACCTAAATGATATAAACGAAATTTTACCCATGGATTATTCGACATGGATTGATGCCGAAGGAAAATTAAAAAGCCCCGATAATAATGGCAAAAAACTGTTCGATATCGCGTTGGCCGAAAAATATATAGAACGCGCATATCAATGGCAAGTGAAAAACGGGTACAATCGGTAAAAAAATTTCAAATTGCCATTATTACCCTATTGACTTTTTTTTATAAAAGGTGCTAGGATTCAGGCGGATTAGTAAAATCAAAGGAGAAAACACATGAAAAAAATACTTATCTATGGTGTCGCGGTCGCCGCTATTGCGGGATGTTCGGCAAAGGAAGAAACAAAAGAAGTCAAGGTTTTTGATGCATCTTGTGAAAAGGTCGCCGTTTTCGAACAGGGCGATATGATTGTGAAATGCCCGACCAATGAAACATTGTCTTCGTTGCAAGACCAAACCCCAACTGGTATGTTTGTTCAAGGCGAAGGTTTCGATTTTGCCAGCGCGGCCGCGGATGCGGAACATGTCTATGTGAACGTTATTCCGGCGGGCGCGTATGAATGGGCGACATATAAAGAATACCGCATAATGGTGAAAAATCCGGTTATGGATGAAAATTCCCTTTATACCGTTAGCGTTGTGGTTCAAGAATAATTGAATTTTTGTGTAATGAAAAACCATCGGTTTTCCGATGGTTTTTTATTGTGTAAAAATTTTATTTTCCCAACAATTCAACACATTCCTTGGTCAACACTTTTAATTGGTCTTCTATTTCCCGACCGTGGTTATAGTATTCGGTTATTTGTTCGATACTAAGGTTTTCAAACATTTTGTTTGCCGCGCATTTGCAATACTCTGACGCTATACCCAACCCAGCCCCAGATTCCATCGCGCTTTCGACACATTGTTCTGTTATTGCCGATATAATTTGTTCTTTGGTATCAGAATCTGGCGAATCTAATAATATACCGACACATTCTTTGGCCGAAAGTTCCATCAACTGTTCAATCGTACGCCCATGTTTATAGTATTCGGTTATTTGTTCCACAGATAATTCAGATACAACCTTTAACAAAACACAATTACAGTAATCCGAAGCCATTCCAAGTCCGGCACCATCTTCCACCATACTATCAACGCATTCTTCCATCGCAGAATCAACAAATTCACGTCCAATTTCAGAATCTGGGCTTACCGCAAATGCCCCGGTACAAGCCATCATAATAAATAAAGCAAAGATTTTTTTCATAATTCCCCCCTTTATGTGCCAAGTGTATTATTTTTAATTATGTTTGGTCAATATAAAGTTGCAAAAAATTCGAAATTGGAATATAATCACAATGTGTCAGAAAGGAGTAAAAAATGCTAACCCTTATATTTGTGATATTAAAACTAACAAACGTGTTAAATTGTTCTTGGTGGTGGATTGTTTTAACATTGTTATTGGATTTTGGTGTTATACGGATTTTGTAATTGCCACAATAAAACCACAGGGCCCGCGCACGACGGGTCTTTTTTCAGCATAGATTTAAAAGGGGAATTTTATGAATAATTTTTTAGGCGAAATCGTGGGTTATTTATCTGGTGTTTGCACGACACTGGCATTTTTACCCCAGGCAATAAAGTCCATTACCACAAAAAACGTGTCGGGCCTTTCCCTGTATATGTATATCATATATTGCATGGGGTTGGTGTTTTGGATTCTTTACGGTGTGTATTTGCATTCATTTCAAATAATGTTGTTCAACAGCATTACACTGGTGTTCAATGGAATAATACTATACATGATAATTAAATCCAATTCGAAGAATAAGAAAAAATAGAGAAAATAGGATGTTGATTTTTTAATATATTGTTTTTACAATAAGAACACATCAAGGAGAAATTGTATGAAAAAACTTATTGCCTTAATCTCGGCATTATTTTTATCAGCATGTAATGAAAATGACAATGTTGCAATCAACCAAATGAACATAACTACTCGACCACTAACGGCAGAAGAATCATGGGAAAATATTTTACACAATCATGATATGTATTACAGCGAACTTAAACAATTTTATCCAGAGGTTGATACTTTTATTCCTTTCCCTGGCAATAAAGATATGGAATCTATGTACAATAAAGAGGTGTTAACAACCAAAGAAATTGAAAAATATCGTAATATTGTTATAAATGAACTTTATGATATTAAAACATTAAATCGTTTAGACAATGTGTTTCAACAATATGTAATACCCGAATTACAAAATAAAACAAATGAATATTTAGTGTCGTTATTATCATCATGGAATACACAATTACCAGAAAAATTAGAAATATTTTATTTTTACGACTATGGCAGTTATTATAATTATCCAATAAATGGTGTTGCATCAATATATTTTGGTGTAAACAACCCTTCGTTTAGCGCAGACAATCCGTTTGATGATAAAGATAAAATATTTAGTTTGGTATTTCATGAATTCATACATACTTTAATAGAAATACCAATAATTCGTGAATACGGTGTTCCGCAAGATTTAAAAGAACGCATAGTTGATTTGATTTGTTATGAATTTATAAAACGGCCAGTTCAAAAAGATTTTGAAAATTCTTTTGCAAATGCATATATAACCCCAGATGTGATAAGAACCGATTTGCCCGGTGCAGTTAAAAAAATGATGAAAGATTACAAGGCAGCACAGAAAAAATGATAATAAACTGTTCGAAAATTGGTAAAAATTAACATGTTTCAGACATGTTATTTTCGAACTGCTCGAATAATATAAAATCCAACAAAAAACCGCACTGTTAAAGTGCGGTGTATCTTTTGGTGGGAGTATGCTTGCACTAATCGAGCAGAAAACAAACAAGAATTTTCTGATTTAATGCAAGAAGTGAAGCTGTTTAAAGAAAAGTGGTTATGATTTCACCCATGGGTGAAATTTGACTGACTTTTTATTTCATGGTACAATAGTAGACAGTAAAAGGATAAACGATGAGAAAACTTTTCGTATTATTTACATTTGTTGTACTTTGTGGTTGTGTAGGAAGTCAAGATTCGGCAACAAAAAAACAAACTCAGTTGTGTCAGGAGGCCGGTTTAGAATTTAATACTGAAGAATGTTCAAAATATATAATAGAACTAGAGAAACGTTTATTAGAAGAACAACAAAAACAGATACAGGAAAGAAATAAAAATTGGTGTGCGGAAGTTGGACTAAAGTTTAATACATCAGAGTGTGCTCAATATATAATCAATAAAGAAAATCAAATAATGCAAAACGAGAATCAACGCGAACAAATAGATGTATTGAAACAATCTAACAAAATTCAAGAAAGAGCAATAAAATGTAGAGGCATAAAAGGCAATTCAGGATATGGTGATTGGGGTAATTCTTTTATGCGTGGATTCTATGGATGTTAATATAAAATACTTGATAAACTTGAATAAACAAAAAGGTTAGATTTCTAACCTTTTTATAATCCCATCTCAATAATATCTATATATTCTTTGTAAGCATATATTCGATAACGTTGTTTATTATTTATTTGAACCAAAATCCCTTCAGATTCTAATTTTTTTACCAAAGTGTTTGCTGTTGCATTTGTTACACCAAGTTCTTCTTGTAATTCTTTAATTGTAATAACAGGATTATTCAATAAAATATCAAAAGCTTTGATAGCTGTTCCTGTTTGTAATCGAGCTCTGTCTCTGTTTTCTAAAGCAATAATTCTTTTTGTGGTTGTCATTGTTTGTTCTGAAACAGCAATAACCCCCTCTAAGAAGAAGCGTATCCACTGAATATAATCACCTGTATCCCGAACTTTTGTTAATGAAGAATAATACTCATTTTGTTTCTTCTTTAAATACAAACTTATGTATAAAGTTGGCGAATAAAGAATTTCTTTATCTATTAAAAATAACAATATCAATAACCTACCTATACGACCATTACCATCTTGGAAAGGGTGTAATGTTTCAAACTGATAATGAATCAATGCTGCTTTTATCAAATTAGGATGAATGCCTTGATGAATATAATTTTCAATATCATTCATATAAACATCAATATCGGTTGCAACAGGTGGTACATATACAGCATCAGATGGACCTGTGCCACCAATCCAATTTTGTGATGTTCTAAATTCGCCAGGAGTTTTAAACTGTTCGCCTCCACGAACACCAGACATTAAAACCCTGTGACACATACGTAATAATCGTCCAGACAAAGGAAGCCCTTTGGGGTTTTGTAAACTATCAACCCCAAAAGTTAATGCTTTAAAATAATTTCTTACTTCCATAACATCTACATTGGAAGGTTTTGAACCTTCTTTTTCTAAAATCTCAACCAATGTAGATTGGGTGCCTTCTATTTGAGAAGACAATAAAGATTCTTTTAAAGCATACCTTTCTGTTAATAATTTAGGATTTGGCAACATTTTTTCCAAAGCTCTTAATTCTCCGACAGCTAAATTTGCACGATCAACCAGAGCTTGTATATCAGATAAGTCCAAATCTTTTTCAATAACATTTAACTTTTCTGGCACAAAAGCTTTGTAGCCTTTCCCTGTTTCTATATAATTTCCACTGTTCATAACAACCTCTTTTTTATCATGTTTTATTATAATTACGAGTACAACATAACAAAATAATTATAAAAAATCAACAAAAATTATAATTAAAAAGTTTTTGTTGTAAGTAATTATACCAATCTATAATTATGCAAACAAACAGTCAAAAAAGTGTTGGATTTCTAACATTTTTTTACAACACTGTTCGAAGATTGGTGAAAAACGGTGTTTTTTGGATATGCTTTCTTCGAACCATTAAAAGTATTGTAAATCTAAAAGAAAACCGCACTTTTAAAGTGCGGTGTATCTTTTGGTGGGAGTGGGTGGATTCGAACCACCTCAGGCTTAAGCCAACAGATTTACAGTCTGCCCCGGCTCTCCAACTCCGGCGCACGCCCGATCTCTAACCTGCCCGTCTCTGTGTGCTTCGCACACTCCGCCGCGGCACAGGATTTTCTTAATTGTGCGCGCTGCGCGCAATAACGAAAATCCGTGGTGCGGGCAGCGGGACTCGAACCCGCATATCAAGCTTGGAAGGCTTGCGTACTAGCCCTTGTACTATGCCCGCAACGAGTTCACAGTACGCAGATTATATAATATATTTGATAAAAATCAAGTGGTAAATTGCGGCCATTATTCGTTTTTGTCCGTCGCCGCAAAGTGGGGCGGGGCGTATCAAAAAATAACCCTTGCGTTTTTTGTGGCGTTGCACCACAATAAGGACACTTGTCATTTGGGGGAAATGTTTCAATGAAAAAGTCCGATACATATATACATACAATGCCACGGACCGTCATGGGGTTCTATTTTCGGCATGTTTATAACAAGTATTCCAAACGTATTATCCTATTCCTTGTTGTTCAACTTATCGCTGGGTGCAGTGCGGTTTTATGGCCATACATAGAACGATGGATTGTGGCAATGTTTGAAAATGCGCCCGTTGGTGTTGATATAATGCACCACGTTATGCCGACCATCGTGCTCATCGTTATTCTTAATATGGCGATAAGCAGTGCCGCCATAATAAACAACCACATTTTTTCTGTTGTTATGCCGACTTTGCGGCGTCATATATCGGAAATTTTAACTGACTATGTTCATACACAATCAATGTCTTTTTGGGTCAATCGCATGGCGGGCTCAATCAATACAAATATCGGTTTTTGCGTGACCGGCGCCAAGGTTTTAATCCAAGACGTTTGGGGAATGGTGGTGCGATTATTTATTATTCTGGCGAATTCGGCATTGTTGTTCACGGTCAATAAATACATTGCGCTGACGTTTATTGCGGTGTTTATTTTGCGTGCCGCGTTTATGTGGGCTTTGCGAAAGCCAATCAAAAATTCTGCGGAAAAACGCGCAAAGACGGCTTCGGTGCTAAGTGGCAAGATTTTAGATGGTTTTGCCAATCAAATGGTTGTTCGGTCTTTTGCCGGTGCGACACGCGAACACAATTATCTTGATGTGCCACGTTCGGAAAACGTTAGCGCGATTCGTTACGCAATGTTTATACAGCGTTTGTCTTGGGCAATTCCATCTTATCTGTGGGATATTATGTTGGGGCTGACGGTAGTATTTTGTGCATATTTATATAGTCAAGGTTTAATGAATATCGCCGATATAGTTTACAGCATGTCCGTATATTACACCGTAATGGGGTCTATATCAATGCTGATAAATCAAATACCGTCCGTTATTGATGATTTGGCATCCGCCGCCAAGGGCTATTCCGAATTGGTTGTTCCGATCACGGTCACCGATACCCCGAATGCGCCAGATTTGGTTGTTAAACGTGGCAAAATTGAATTCAAAAATGTTTCGTTCAAATATAAAAATAAATATGTCTTGCGCGATTTAACACTTACAATCCGGCCCGGTGAACGCGTTGGAATCGTTGGGCCGTCGGGCGCGGGGAAAACGACACTTGTAAATTTACTGATGCGTTTTTACGATGTTGCACATGGTGAAATTTTAATTGATGGTACCGATATTCGCACGATAACCCAGCAATCTTTGCGTGAAAATATATCCTTTATTCCCCAAGACCCCGCGATGTTCAATCGGACGATTCGTGAAAATATCGCGTATGGTCGCCCCGACGCGACATTGTCCGAAATCAAAAATGCGGCGCGTTTCGCATCGGCGGATAAATTCATCAGTGGCACGGAAAAGAAATATGACACATTGGTCGGCGACCGCGGAATAAAAATGTCTGGCGGCCAACGGCAACGCATCGCAATCGCACGCGCGTTTTTGAAAGATGCACCAATTTTGATACTGGACGAGGCGACATCCGCCCTGGATAGTGAAACCGAGGTTGCAATTCAACATTCGTTTGAAAAACTTTCGCACGACCGAACAACAATCGCGATTGCACATCGACTTTCGACATTGCGAAATATGGATAGAATTGTTGTTTTGGACAACGGCAAAATTGTTGAATCCGGCACACATAATGCACTGTTGCGACGCGGTGGCGAATACGCACGACTTTGGAAAATGCAATCTGGCGGATTTTTACAGGAAGAAAAATAAAGTTCCCTCTGTTGCACGCCTTTGCGCGACGAAGAGAGGGGTGCATGAAGGACGGGGAAAAGACCACCTCCCGGCGTTCCACGCCGTACTCCTCCGCAGGAGGAGAACTTGGCAGTCTGGAATATGCCAACACTAACCACTTACACCAAGCCAGGGCAAAGCCCTGGCGCAGTCTCGGCGTAGTCCTGTCACCGCTGTGCGGTGACGGACGAAGACGGATAACCACCAATTAATTTCCTGTTGACCCGCGATACATTTTTTTAATAACATAAAAAGCATGAGGAAAATTTTATCTTTTATTATTGCGGTTTTACTTTGTGGTGGCGCGTTTGCGGCGGATTATCGTGCGGCACTGGTTGCGGATATGGACACGGGGCGCGTGATTTTTTCCGAACATGCGAACGATGCAAATTATCCCGCAAGTTTGACCAAGATTATGACATTGTATTTGACATTTGATGCGTTGGAACACGGGCGTTTGCATTTGGATGATTATTTGATTGTGTCGCAAAGTGCCGCCGCCGCGCCGTCTGTGAAACTGGGGCTTGCCGCCGGTTCCAAGATTCGTGTCGAAGATGCAATAATCGCACTTGCGGTGTACAGTGCGAACGATGTCGCGCGGGTACTCGCCGAAAACCTTAAGGGCGGCAAAGAGGGAACATTTGCATCATTGATGACGCGTGTCGCGCGCGAAATCGGCCTATCACACACAAATTTTGAAAATTCATCCGGTTTGCCGGACGACGACCATTTATCCACCGCGCGTGATATTGCGTTGCTGTCCATGGCGGTTTATAAGCATTTCCCACAGTATTGGAAGTATTTTGGAATAAAAACGTGGACCTATAACGGAAAAACATACACGAACGGAAATCGATTGTTGGAAACATATCCGGGTTGCGATGGGATGAAGACGGGATATACAAATAAATCGAAATATTCGCTTGTGGCAACGGCGGCGCGTGGGGGGCATCACTTGTTGTCGGTTGTATTGGGCGCTGAAAGCAAAGATGTGCGCACGGCGGTATCAACGCGGCTGTTGAATCGTGGTTTTGAAACATATGGTATCGGTGCGGCGGCAAACTATACCGTTGAACCCGCGCCTGTGACATCGCCCATCGTCCAAAAATACGCGGACGATGCACCAAGGGTTGCGCCGGTGAGCACACCGACCTATGCGACCGGCGGTGTTGGTGTTCAATTTGGGGCGTTCGGCAGTACGGATTCCGCAAACGCGATGATTGCGCGTGTTAAAAATGCGACCGGTGCCACGGCGCATTTGGAACCGAACGGCGCGGGGCTTTATCGTGTGCGTGTGACGGGACTTTCCGAATCCGCGGCCCAAAACTTAAAAAATCGCGCATCGTCCGCGGGAATTGATTGCTATGTGTTTCATTGATTGATATTATATGGTTATGAATTCAAAGATTGAAAAACTTATTAAACAATTTGCAAAACTGCCACGTGTGGGAAATCGGGCGGCGCAACGCATTGTGTTGGCGCTTTTGCAAGATAAAACCGGTCGCATTGAAAAATTGGTCGAAGCATTGGTTGATACAAATGAAAACATACATGCGTGCCCGATTTGCGGCGTTCTGACCGACCGTGCGATGGAAAAATGCGAATACTGTCGCGATATGCGGCGTGCGAATAATATGCTGTGCGTGGTTCGTGATTTATCAGATGTTTGGACACTTGAAAAATCGGGCGTGTTTGGCGGACGTTATCATATAATTGGTGGGTTGCTTTCGGGTGTGGCGGGAATTACACCCGAAGATTTGAATTTGGCGAATTTATCGGCGCGAATTGCGGACGAAAAAATCACGGAAATTATTTTTGCGTTACCAAACACTATCGAAGGCAAAACGACCCAGCAATATATTATGTCGATAATTGATAAAGAAAATATAAAGTTTTCCGAACTTGCGTCGGGTGTGCCATTGGGTGGCGAACTGGATTACATCGATGACGGTACATTATCGTTGGCGTTTGGGGGGCGGCGCACAATATGATGGATAAAATTTCATCTTTGCCGCCGGTGTCGGAAATGATGCGTGACGCGGGGTTGGAACCGAAAAAGCAATTCGGCCAAAATTTTTTGTTTGACCTAAATTTAACCGGCCGTATCGCACGCGCCGTGCCAGATTTAGAACACACAACAATTATCGAAATTGGTCCCGGACCGGGCGGCCTTACACGGGCATTATTGTTGGCGGGTGCGCGACGCGTAATTGCAATTGAAAAAGATAAAACCACTGAACCAATTTTGTCGCAAATTGAATCCGCCGCAAATGGTCGGTTGTGTGTTATCTATGATGATGCATTGCATGTCGATATGAAAAAAATTGCGGGCGGTGAATTTTCTATTTGTGCAAATTTGCCTTATAATGTCGGCACGGAATTATTGGTAAATTGGTTGCAAGATATCGCGAACGGCGTACCAATAAAATCAATGACACTAATGTTTCAACGCGAAGTTGCGGAAAGAATTGTTGCAAAAATGGGTGATAATGCGTATGGCCGTTTGGCGGTTTTAACGTCGACCGTTTCGAATGCGAAAATTTTGTTCGGCGTGCCATCAACCGCGTTTGTGCCACGGCCACGGGTGGAAAGCGCGGTTGTGCAAATAATTCCGAACACCGCAAAGATAAAGAAAATTGAAAACATTTCGGCACTTGAAAATTTAACCGCAAAACTTTTTGGAATGCGGCGAAAAATGATTCGCGGAATTATGCGCGATGTTGATTGGGAAAGTTTTGGTTTATCGGGAACGGAACGCGCCGAAGATTTAACGGCGGAAAAATTTCTTGAACTTTCAAAAAAACTTGTTGCATAAACACCGCAAATTTTTGCTATAATAAATCGCGAGTCGTACGGAGAGAGAATTGTCTTTATCGGTCCTGATATTTTTTGCGATGATTTTTGTGCTGGTGTTCTTGCTGCGCACGTTGCGTGTTGGGGCATTGGTTGCATTTTTGGTCGCCGGTATGATATCAGGACCATATATTTTGAATTTGTTTCAACTGAATTCTACATGGACATTTCTTGGCGACCTTGGGATTTTATTTTTGTGGTTCACCATCGGTTTGGAAATAAATATAAAACGCCTTTGGAACATGCGTCGAACAATTTTTGGTTTCGGTGCAACCCAGGTTTTAATGGTTGCAATGATGTTGTTTCCAATTCTGTTTGGAATGACAACATGGTCGGTGATTGGTACAATCACGATTTCACTTTTGTTCGCAATGTCCAGTACGTCCGAAGACCTGCAATTACTAACCGACCGTAATCAGTTAAACACGACCATGGGACATCAAACTTTTTCGATTTTGTTGTTCCAAGATTTATTGTCGATTCCACTTCTTGCCATGTTGCCGGTGTTTGCCGGGCGTTCTTTCAACCTTGGGGCAACATTGATTGATGTCGTGGTGACTTCGGTCACATTGATTTTTGGTGTTGTTGTAATTGGTCGGTTTGTTTTGAATCCGGTGTTAAAACGCGTGGCAAAATTAAAATCCAAAGAGGCATTTTTACTTGCCATCATGTTAAACATCGCACTTTGGGCGGTGTTGATGAACCTTTTGGGATTGCCGACGGGACTTGGCGCGTTTTTGGCGGGTATGCTAATGTCTGAGACAATATACAGTCACCAGGTCCGCGCAGAAATCGACCCATATGCATTATTGTTTTTGTCGTTGTTCTTTATATCGCTTGGGATGGGATTGAATCTTGAAGTGCTGATGCGGAATTGGTATTTGGTTATTGGCGGTATGGTTGGATTGGTTTTTATAAAATTCTTTGCGCTGTTTATGGTGTCGCGCGTGCGTGGCATTCCGGTTTTTGATGCGCGCCTTATCGCATTGGTGTTAAGCCAGGGCGGCGAATTCGCGTTGCTGATGTTTCAGACAATGAAAACCAGTGGCATTTCCGCCGTGCCCGCCGCGGACCAAGAAATTTTGACCGCGATAATAATCTTATCTATGGTGTCAACGCCGTTCTTATTGGCGTTGCACGATAAAATTTTTCGTTCGAAAAAAATGTTTGCGCGTTCGCGTATGCGCCAATTAAATGCAAACGACAACGAAACAAAACCCGAAGTTTTAATATGTGGTTTTGGTCGTGTGGGGCAAATAATTGCGCATGTTTTGCGTGCGCGAAAAATACCATACATTGCGCTTGATTTGGATGTAAACGCGGTCATGCTTGGGCGTGAACATGGGTACAATGTATTTTATGGCGACAGCACGAATCACACGGTTTTGCGTGAATTTGGTTTGGCATCGCGTCACGTGCGTGCGGTTGTTGTTGCACTTGATAATGCGGCGACCGCGCGTAATGCGGTTTTGACAATAAGGGGCATCGCACCAAAGGTGAAAATTTTTGCACGTGCGCGCAATTTGTGTGAATCACGCGCGCTGACCAACGAAGGCGTCGAAGAAGCATGGCCGGAAACAGTGGAATCTTCGTTGATGTTGGCGCACGGGGTTTTGGAAAAACTTGGTGTGTCCGATGAAATAATTTCCCGCACATTGCAAGAAATGCGCAGTGAAAATTATTCGAAACTTGATAACGCAATCGCGGATAAAAACAATTAAAAAACCGACCAAACGGTCGGTATAGTTTTATCGTGCCTGGCGGTTTAATAGATTTGTCACGCATTGTGGCGACAAAGGTATATGATACGGATGCACGGGAGTTATTTTTGGCCTATCTAAACGCCAGTTGCCATACTTATCCTTTGATATGCAAAATTTCCATTTTTGCCTATAATAAACATCAATAGAATTGCCGAACTGTTTCACTTCATATTGTCCGATATGTTTGAAAGTTAAATCATCCAAAGCATGAAGGTGTTTGTCCATTAGTTTATCCATTTCTGCCATGGCGATGGCACAATTTTTTGCCACCGGACAGGCTGGACCAAATAATTCGCCATTCACATATACATTATAGTATTCTTTTGTGCGTTCATTCTGGGTCCCGGTAATAATGAACTTTTCCTCACCAATTGGTTCGATAAAGTGGTTTATTACATTGCGCGGGTTTTCATAAATAGCGAACTCGCTGAATGGGTGACCAAGATAATCTTTGTTGGGACGACGTATAAAACTGTATCTAAAATAAGGTGACGTAGCCATGTGCAATATAATATCCCCAATGGTGATGTTTTGTCCGTTCATTGTGATGATTTTTTCTAGTTCCATATTCTACTATTCCTTTTATATTGTCTCTCGCGCACCCGCTACTCTGGGCATACTAACACACAAAATAGAAAAATCAAACATTTTGCGTTTGCTTTTATTTATCTATCTTGCTATATTGTGCAAAACCTTTACAAAGGAAAGAAAAATGAAAAAATCACTGTGGGCAATTGTTGCGATAATCGCAATCGTTCTGGTTGACCAAATTACCAAGGGCACGCTGCTGTATTTAATAACTGGTTCGGCATTTGTTTGGGGCGCGGCGTGGACCGTTGTGCCGGTGCCATATTTAATGCGGCACGTGACAAACTTTTTTAATGTTGTGTTCACGTGGAATCCGGGCACGGCGTTTTCGCTGTTTCGGAATTTCGGTGATAATTTACCGATGATAATGACAATTGCAACGGGTGCGATAATTGCATTGATTTTATATTACCTGTTTGCGCGTGCGAAAAATTATGAACGCATACCGCTTGTTCTGATTGCGGGTGGCGCACTTGGTAATTTCGTGGACAGGTTGCGTTTCGGCGCGGTAATCGATTTTTTGGACTTTCATATTGGTGGCGCGCATTGGCCGGCGTTTAATGTCGCGGACAGCTTTATTACCGTTGGTGTTTTGCTTTACATTTTGAATTGGTGGTTGGCGCGCCGTCGTTGTATGCGTAATTTAAAAGGATAAAAAATGGTAAAATTTCTTGATAACAATAATTCGGGGTTTGCGGCATGGAACGCAAATCGTAATGCAACCACAAAACCAAAATCGAAACTTGGGTCTTTTTTGTGGTGGCTTATTTTGTTCATCGGGTCATGGTGGCTGATTAGTATGTGGACCGCGCCAAAGAACGCGCCCACGCCAACCGATGCGGATGTTGCGATTATTTCGGCAACCGCAACCGATATGCCGGCGCGCGAAATTTCTTCGGATAAAATTGTTGCAAATGTTCGTGGACTGCGCATTTCAAATGTTGCATTGATGGACTTTGCGGCGACATCGGGTGCGGAATCCGACCGCGTAAAACTGCTTGGGGCGGAAAATGATTTCTTGGAAATCGGGTTAAACGCGACCGGCACAACCGCGCCAGATGTGAATACGGTTTGGCAAGATAGTGCGGGTAAAATGACCTGGCGCAATTCGGACGGTGTTGTATTCACGCGCGACATAACCGTCGATGGATACTTGGTCACGATTACCGACAGTGTCGAAAACAATACCGCGCGCGATATTTCCTTTGCGCCGTATGCGCGCATTGTGCGTGGACCTGCGCCTTCTTCGTCGGGCGTTGCAACGGGCGCGGTGACGAATACGAATTCGCGCGTGCGCTATGTTGATTGGGGAAAAATGGCCAAGAAATCTTATGTATATTCGACAACAAACGGCTTTGTTGGATTTGCAGACCAATACTGGCAAACAATTGCTAACATAAAATCGCCCGACCAAACAATGCGTGTAAAGTCGGTGGCAGACAAATATATTGCGGATTCCACTGCGGCGCCGATTGTTGTAAAACCAAATGATACTGGTGTTTTCACAACAACTGTTTTTGCCGGGCCGCGTGAACAGCGCGTTTTGGATACTGCGGAAACAACGATTCCTGGAATTGGTCAAACCATAGATTATGGGTGGTTCTGGTTCTTTGCGCGGCCACTGCTTTGGGCATTGAACATTTTGAATTCGTTCGTGATGAATTATGGTGTTGCAATAATCTTGCTAACGATATTATTGCGATTACTGATGTGGCCGCTTACGCGCAAGTCATATGTGTCGTCGATAAAGATGCAACAGATGCAGCCGGAATTAAAACGCATACAAAAACTTTACGCGAACGACAAAGTCCGCCTGCAAATGGAAATGATGAATTTATATCGCACGCATAAAACTTCGCCGATGTCCGGTTGCTTGCCGATGCTGATTCAGATTCCGATTTTCTTTGCACTTTACAAGGCACTGCTTGTTTCGGTAAATATGCGGAACGCGCACTTTTTGTGGATAAGCGATTTGGCGGCGATGGACCCGTACTTTATCTTGCCGATACTTATGGGCGCGACAATGTGGTTGCAACAATACATGCAAACCGGTCGCGCAAAGGCCGCGGATGCAAACGATGTTGCGGCACAAACGGGACGCATGATGAAATGGTTGCCAATTATATTTACGATAATGTTCGCATGGATGCCGGCGGGATTGGTTTTGTATTGGACGGTATCAAACATTTTTGGCATAGTCCAAACATACATCATCAAACGCAGGTTGAATACGAAGTAAAAAAAGCCCGTCGTTATGACGGGCTTTTTCATTCCGAATAAACCCCGCCCTTGCGGCGGGGTCGATGCGACCAAAGCGATAGCGATGGTCAAATCGGGGGCGGGTAAAAATATCCATCCGTCTCGCCTACTTTTTTTTGCGAAACAAGGGAACAACCCGCCCCCGCATCGCGCGAAATTTTTATTCGCGCTCTGCGGCCCCGCCGCAAGGGCGGGGCGATATTTTTTTCATTCCGATAACGCACGATAAAGCGCATCGGGCGTTTGTATAAACGGTGCGCACATTTTAATTGCATCTTTGGCCATATTGACACAGGTCCAATTTTTTCGCGGGAAATTTCGTGGCAAATCACACGGCACATAAACAAAGCACCAACCGTATTTGCGAAGCATTTTCATATCCCGCGCCCGCAGAACAATTTTTTCAATATGTCCATGCGATATGAATTGATATAGTGTAAATTTCGCGCGCCCACGCACGATAACCGCACAGTGCCGAAATTTTTTACAAAATATATTTGGTAAAATTTTTGAAGATTTTTGTGCAAACCCAATAATAACCATATTAAAATCCTTTTCGTTTATTCAATCCAACCCTTGGCGCGGGCGGCCGCATCAATAACGCGCATCGCCGAATCCCACACGGCGGCGGCATGATTTTCACGCCAAATATATTGGTGTGGTGCGCGCCGGCGATCGCCAAATTCTTTGATAACCGACAATTGTTCATCATTTAATTTTCCCGCCAAATAAAGTTTTGTAATCATTGTTTCAACATCAACCAATTCGCACACGCGCCGTGTCGCCACATTACCGCGATATTGCCCAATATCATTACGCACAGATTTAGAATACAAAAACCAAAACCATATTTGTTCTGCGCTTTGAAATTTTTCCGGTGTTATATTGACTTGTGAATTATTCATTATAATTTCTCCTTTTTTTCTAATTCCTTTTAATATATAAAGACACGATTGAGTTCAGTAAATAACTACAACCATAAATTGAAACAAAGTGTGAATTAGCGATTCGTTCAGTGTTTATGAAAAAAATTCCTGCGAATCGATAAACATTTGTTTTTTTATAAAAGGCGATGCATATGCATCGCCTCTCTCACTTATGGCATAATATATATGTTTGCTATGTCATGTTAAAATCCTTTGGTTAAAAAAACCGCCATGCGGCGGTTTAGTTGTTTTTATAATCTGTGCACTAAAACACAATCGGCGGGAAACAATCACCACCCGTATTCGGACAGCAATTAAACCCTTGGTCACCCATGTCGGTGTATGTTTCACCCGGACAGCATCCATTGACATCCGGATTCGCGCCACCATCACATGTGATAACAGATGTGTTTTGCTGTTGCGCCGGCGCGGCGGGCGTTTCCTTTTTGAACGGATTCTTTATAGTGCCATCCGCATTATATTCAAGTCCAAGAACCTGGGTATTATAGTCAACGGTATTCGCACCTGTGGTATAATCTGTTTTCTGCACACCCATTTGTTGCTGGTTTTGGAACACCGCTTCTTGCCGTGCATTATTGATTGCGGTATATGTCCCAAATGAACGACAATAGAAATCAAGCGTCGCAAAACTATAATTTCTACAAATCTCCACATCATTCCAATTGCTTACAGGCACAGATGCTTTTTGTCCTGTTGGGGCGGTGCAACATCTTTCCTGTAATGAAGCCTGCATCATGGAACGAACCTGACCAATAAGTTCTTCCATATCTGTACTTGGGGTTATGTTATTGGCGGCCGTTCTCCAATTCGCGCGGTTCTCACCACCTGTACCATCCGCTGCCTTGGTTTGGTATGGTCTTATTGCACACGCCTTACCCGGTTGATCACCACACGTCACAAATAAATCAACCGGCGAAAATACGGTAATACGTGTGCCCGCGGCAATTGAAAAAGGCGGTGTTGTATTATTCATAACATCAACCAATAATTTTGTCGCAACATTATTCCATGCGGTGATAATTTCATTCTTGGCCAGTTCGGATGAACGCACCGTTCCGCTTTGAACAACGGTATTATTATCCAAATCAATCTGATTCACAAATGCATCGGACACCGGTGCAATCAAATTTACCGCCGCCGGCACAATAGCGGTCAGCATTGGCATAATAAATTGTTGCAAATAATCCGTACTGCCGTGCCCGGGGACACCCTTGCGTCCTTGGGAATCCGCCGAAAACGGACGTTGGTTATCTTTTGTAAAATTAAACTCAACCCCATCGGGACGAATAAATTGATACCATTCTATTTGCATACGACCAACGGCCTTGTATGGCCCTGGCAAATTCCCCGTCACATACCCCAGCATCAATGTCCCAGTTGGAATAATCACTGTGCGACCGTTATCGGAATAAACATTCCTATCCACCGTTGCACGCACCGGAAGACCATTCGTTAACATCTCTGCATCCGCTTGAACATCCGAAACAATTGTCGCCGGAATTGGTTTATATTGACGCAACACAAATGTCCGGTCATATGGCATAGATGAAAATACACCGTCACTTGCACCAGACCCAAGATACGTTTCTTCTTTGACCTTGTTCGGTGTCAACTCCAGTTTTTTCATTCCGCCCATGCCGCTCGATTGCCGCTCGGCAACCAAGGCGTTCAGTTCCGCATCCGTCAATTGCCGTGCCCGATTCCCGCGTTTCTTTACCGAACGCGCGCCCAATGCGGGTAATTGGTCCGTAATGGTCAAACGAATATGTTCCGCATCCGACCCAATACGCCGCGCCGGATTATTTATATCCATAATATAACCCGTATCCGGATTATAAATTCCGGTCGGCGTTTTACAATTCACATCGGAAAACGGGTGATAGTAATACGCACCGCCGTCGGGCCTTATCCAACCCGCATGTACGCCGGATATATTGTATCCCGGAAAAGAAAATTCCGAACAACCCGCGCCCGACGTCGAACCCGTGGGCGTTGCGGCAACCGTTGGATCCGGCCAATCATATGTCGGCATTTGCGTATTATTAAAATCAAATTCCGGCGAAATATCGTCCACATCTTTTTCAAAATCATACGTCGGTTCCGGTTCAAAAATCGGGTCCGGTTCATATGTCGGTTCGGGTTCCGGCGCGGGTTGTATCTTTAACGGTTCACGCGCACCAATAACAATAGTAATTGCGTTTGGTTCGTCACGTTCCACGCCCGTGGCAAAGTCTGTCCATTTAATCGCAACATCAACATTGGTAATGGTAATTGGATGTTCGGGTTCGTATTTCAACCGTATTTTGCACGGCATATCCGCATCGATAATAGTATTTTCATTTGTGCATGTTTCGGTTGCCGAAATTCCCGCGGCATCGGTCGTATCACCATCAACCACAACATTTACATCCGTCACCTGGACACGGGTATTTGCCGACACAGTATATTCAATTTCGCGCGATTCACCAACATCCGTATCAACCCAGTCAATCGGTTCATTCGGCGACACAATCAGTTCCGGCGTGACCGCCACCGGTGAATCAACGATCTCAACCTTTTTTGTATCCTTGCCCCGCGTTAGCATCACGAACAACGCAACCACAACAATGATTGCCACAATAAGCAAGAACCATTGCAACCCACGCGGCGAAGAATCATTTTCCATACTCATTACCAATTCCCCTTAAAAAACATTACTGTATGCGAACCACCTGGCAACTGGCGCCACTAAACTTTAACAATTGGTCACACAATTGCTGCGCGGTATCAATATCCGGCATCGGCCCGATACGCAACCGATACAGCCGCGCCGCCGAAGATGTCGCCCCAAGTTCGCCAACGCCTTCTTCGTCAACGGCATAAAACACGCTGTCTTTATATTTATTCAATAATCCTTTGCCGTCATTACCACTGAATCGTGCAACCAATCCGGCCCAGTATTCATCCAATGCCTTGACACTGCTGTCCGACCGCAATTCAACGGCGACACCACCTTGGTTGCTGGTAATAAGTGGTATATTCGAATTCGGCAAATAAGACCCCGCGGTCACGCGTTCGGTTGGCATCATACTTATGCCACGCGTGCCATTGCCCAGGGCGGGCGCATCATACGTGCCATACATCATCGTGCCCGTATTCATCGGCATCGCCGGCATGGTCGGCAACACCGCGGCATTTGGCACATTGCTAATATACGTCGGACTTGCGGTAAGGTTTCCGTACCCCGCATTTATCGCGGTCATATTGTCGGCATAAATCATATTATTTAATGAATTGCCCGACATCATACTTTGCGCAACATTCGCCTCGGCCAATGCCATCACACTTGCGGTGTCGGCAATCAAGAACGGCTTTGCGCGCTTTTTAATACATACAATGCGTTGTCCACTGCGCAGAACCATATCGCCCACGGCCTCTACAATAAGCAACCGACCATCTTGACCATCGGTGCGGAACCCGACCGGCGATTCGCCGCCTTCGACCAACAACGACACCACGGGACGTTGCGTCATTGAAATAACCTTGTCGCCAAAGTCAATATACGTGAACACACGGTCACGCCATACGCGTTCCGGCGCAATTACATAGTCGTCCGGATTTGGAACAAAAATATCCAAATCGAAACGGAATTCCGACGGGTCAATCTTCATTGTTTTAATCCAATCGTAATCTTCGCCATCGACACCGATGCTGGTGCTTTTCGTATTTGTGTTTTTAAATATGGAATTCATCGACCCGCCACTTGGTGCGGTTGCCGCGCCCGCCATGGGCAAACGGGCATTGCCATCCAAAACAACATCAACCTGGGAATAGGTAATTTCGGACGCGTTCGACGGTTCACTGCGCAGATAGAAAGTATAAACATTTCCCGACTTTCCCGTCACAATCAAATTTGTATCCGACCCCATATTGTCCGGCGCGGGTGTAATGTAAAGCGTCCGCCCGCCTTGATTTCCATTGATTTGAAAGAACCCTTCGTTTCCGACAACCGCGTCTTCAATCTGTTCGCCCTTTGGCAAGTTTACCATCGTCACCATACCATTACGCAATTTCACCGGCAACACAGTCCCCGGTTCCCACGCAAGTTGTGCGTATCCGGGTTTCAAACTGCCACTTGCCATATTGGCGTTTGGATTATCCCACGCGGCCTGAACACCCCAGTTTCCGTCCAACGGCGCCGCCCACGCACCAGATGCGACAACACATGCGCAAATTGCAAATCTAAAAATCCAAAGTGCTTTCATTTTTCCCTTCCTTTTCTTTGCGTATTTATTTTGATATCCAATTCAACGGGTCGTTCCCATTCAACACCGTGTATTCCATGACTTTCAGTCCCAACGGATTGTTTAGCCGCTCCACCCAATCAATAATCCTGTCGTTATCCTTGGCCAAAACAACACGAATCTTATAGTCCTTTTTATTTGTCGGCCCACTGTTTGATTCACAGTAATATCGTATCGTCACGGTATATGTGTCTTCCTTTAATACCAACGGCGCACCAATAAATGTGACGGGGCATGTAAACGCAAAGTCCGGATAGTCACCAATAATTGCGTTATACATATCGGTCTGTGTGAATGCCTTGTAAACCGCGGGCGTGGACCACATTGCAACAACGCCACCTTCGTTACCCCACTTGCGCCGCATAATGGAAGTATTGCGTTCCACTTCGTTCCGGGCGCGGACATATTCCATAACGAACGCCTTTTTATATTCGTCCACGTTTTCATCACTTGCCGGCAATTCAGTAATTTGAATACTTGATGAATTTGCGGGCTTGGTCGTGATAAAGAAAATTTCGGGTCGATTTAGTGGAAACATTTTCCCCAGTGTCATAAACAATACAAACAGCACCACCGCCATTCCGGCGAATACAAACACAACCAATCTGGACAGCAAAACAGGCGGTTCTATGCGGTGTTGCAAGGTTCCTCTCCTAAACGTTTTTTTTGATTGTAGAAAAAATCTTGCAACCAATGCAAGTAAAAAATAGTGGTCAGTGCAAATGGAAAGTGTCGGTGTAGTCAGTCATATAGATGTTACCAATTTTGATGACAAGATTACCAATTTTGATGACAAGATTATCGGAATAATACAACAATTTCCAGAACGGCGTCACCCCCACTAACCACTTACACTACCACTTCACACTAACATAAAAATTTTTTCCAAAAAAATGAAAAAAGCACTTGACCCGATTCGACGAAATTTAGTAGCCTGGTATTAAAGAAATAGTTGTGTTTGTGTGCAAACGCACGGAAACCGGGCTTTTCGGGGCGAAAGGAAGGGAACGAAAACATGAAGTTTTTAACGTCGAGAGTTGTTGTATCTGCGATAGCGTCGTTTATTGCGTTTGCAATTGTGCCCGCGATTGCCACCACGCCAGAGGCCGATTTCAAAACTGTGACGTCCAAGGCATATGTTGATTCATTGATATCCAATAATGATATTTCGGGTCACAAGGTTAATGGCGCGCCATTATCAAATGCGGCATCATACTTTTATGGCGAAGGTGTTGGTGCGGCGGACACGGCAACCAAGACGGTTAGCATACCGTCAATAACCGGCACGCCCGCGGTTGGTCAGGTCATTGTTGTCAAGCCGGCAACAACGAATACCGCATCAACGATGAAGATAAATTTAAACAACACGACGGCATACAGCGTTTTGTATAGGGGCAGTTCTAGCAATATCCCAAAGGATGTTTGGACGGCATATGTTCCGTCGATATTCGTTTTGGATGTGTCCAGTGGAACAAAATATTGGCGTTATGTCGGGACATCACCGGTGGCGATGACATGGTCTGCAACCGAAACTGCCGCGGCCAATGCGTACAGTACTACATTTGACGGCACGACCGGAAATTGGCCGGTGGCGGATGAAAATAAATACGTCAAGGGTGATTCATTTGCCCAAGGTCTTGCATTGAAACAAAATAAGTTGCCTGCAAAATCCACCGGGAATGCGGCCCCAAAAGGAAATCAGGCCGTTGTATTGAATACCGCTGGGAATCCATCAAATGTTTACACGACCGCGGGTAAAGATTTGGCGTTAACCGCAAAATCCGGTGCGCAAAAAGTTATGAACTATATTGATGGGACAACGGCATCCGCCACGTTTGCAACCAGTCAAGGCCTTACCGAAGCACTGGTTAAATCCGCACTTGTTTCATTGGAACTGCTGAAAGATGTGTATAGTGAACTGAATTCTAAAATTACGAACAATGCCCTGCCGACGGGGACGGCCGGTACGGTTGTGACATATAACGGAACCAATCCACAAACCGGTGTCCAACAATTTACCGAAACCGCTATTGTGGATGCACCGGTATATACAAACGGGGATTTAACAAATGGGGATTCTTTGCCGTCGGTTGAATATGTCGAAGATGCGCTTGCCACAAAGCAGCCGATAATTCAACCGTCAACCGTTAATGGCAAAACACAAATTGTGGTAAAACCGGCATATGGTGGAACCGCCGGCAATATTGGGTATTTAACATTGGATACGGCAAGTTTGACAAGTAATAATAGTTATGTTCCGTCTTCAAAATTGGTTGCGGATAGTTTGTTGTCGAAAATGGATAAAAGGGACGCGTGGTCCGTGGACCAGGCTACAGGTGAGCTTTATAATGATTCAAATGGTGCGCTAACATCTGTATCGTATTTATACCAGGTCCCTGGAATGGCGGATTCTGGGACGCGGTGGGCAAAAGATGCGATGATCTATTGGGGCGACGAAAAAATTGTTCCGACGATGGATACGTTGGCGGTGTCGCTTACTGGGGTTTTTGACGCGCTTGATAAACGTATCCAAAATTACCCAGAGGCCAGTGATTATATTAGAGGCCAATCTGTCAAAAGTCCAAGCCAAATTGAATATACCTATGCGCCAACACTTACCGATGGGGCACAGTTGTTTTGGTTGCCATCTCTTGCAAAGGCGGGGGATGAAAAAGCGGATTTTTTACTGGGTGTGTACCAAAAAGAAAAAATCGTTCCGACCATGGATGAATTGGCGCATGCATTGGATGGTGTTTTGCAAACCCATGAAACCACCAGAGAATGGCAAGCTGTCTTACCTTATTACGGTCTTCGTGAAATGTCTCTTTTTGAACTTGCAGATATGATTAATATCTCTAACGCTAATGCTATATTACTTAATAGAAGTGGTTATTTGCAAACATTTGCCCCAACATTAGAGGCATTGATGAACGAATCATATGGGTTATACCGATTGATAGATACAAAACAAAATAAATTATCCGGTACCAATGGCGCCCTGGTCACGTATGGTGCGACCGCGGGTCAAACCGGTTCCAAAGCGATTGCAACCAGTATAAGTAATAATGCCAATACGATACCAAATACGGCGGCGGTTTACAATGCTGTAAATGCGCGACAAAATGTAATCCCGGTTGCCGGTAAATATCGTTCATCAAACACTATAACAACCGACACAGACATATCTGATTGGACCGCTACAAATATCAAGGGAACTGCACTGGTGACCAAACCAACGTCGGCAAACGGTGTTGTTGGCGAACGCAAGATTTTCGAAGCCGGCGATACATATACAAACGATGCCGCAACAAATATACAAATCGCGACGATAGGCGCGGTTATGGAAAACATAGAAAACACGGTCACAAAAAGATGCGTCGGATATAAACCCGGTACAAGTGTTCAAAATGCCGAAAATTGTTGGCTTTGGGAATTTGTAGGCAATTCTGCAAGTTGCATCGCTACAGGTGGATCGTGTACGAATAATAGCGAATGTTGTTCGGGAACCTGTGGTGTCGGGGGGCAATGTAATTAAAGATATATTGGTTGCAAGTTCAAAAAAATTAGATTAGGGGTATTGACCCGATTTTCCGCTTGCAAAAATGTGCTAAAAAAATTATAATATTTGCGCTTGATTTTTCGTGATTTTGTTGCTAACCTATCGCGGAATATCGGAATGCTTTCGGACCAAAGTGGCGTATTTCGGGCACAAAGGGGCATGGTTCAATGGTAGAACATCGGTCTCCAAAACCGCGGATGAGGGTTCGATTCCTTCTGCCCCTGCCATAAAAAATGTGGGTGGACATTGCGATAAAACAAAGGGTACTGGTGCGTCTTATGAAAAAAATAATGGAATTTATACGTGGGGTGCGGGCCGAATGGTTCAAAATTACATGGCCAACCCGGGCGGATGTCGTGCGTGCAACAATCATGATTATTGTGTTTTCTGCACTTGCGGCGTTATTCTTTTTTGTGGTGGACAGTATCTTAAACGCACTGGTTGGGTGGATTTTCTAAAACGATTTGCCAAGGGGAATGCATAATGGATGATAAAATGCAATGGTTTGTTGTAAATGTTCATACGGGCTGTGAAGACAAGGTCGCACGCAGTATGCGCGAACAGATTGATAAACGCCGCCTTAATGCGTATTTTGGCGAAATTATGGTACCAACGCGCGAAATTACCGAAATCAAGGGCGGTAAACGGGTCAAGGTTGATAAAAAATTCTTTCCGGGCTATATCGTTGTGCAAATGATTATGAACAACGAAACCTTTTCGTTGGTGAAGTTGTTGCCACATGTAATTATGTTTCTGGGGGCGCGGCAAAAACCAATCGCGGTTAGTGAAGAAGAGGCGCGTCGCCTTATTAAACAGGTAGAAGAGGGCAGCACCGTTCCCGATGACATCACATACGATGTCGGCCAAGAAGTCCATGTTATCGATGGGCCTTTTGCGAACTTTAACGGTGTTATATCCGAAGTTGACAATGTAAAACAAAAAATGACCGTGAACATTTTGGTCTTTGGCCGCGAAACAAGTGTTGCGCTTGATTTCGAACAGGTCGAACGGGTTTAACCGATTTTGTAAAATCGGCGGGCGTGTGCAAGGCGCGCAAAAAAACAAATCGTGGTGGATGCGCCACATCGAACCACGAATCCAAAAACAAAAAGGATGAAAAATGGCAAAAAAAGAACTAAAGGGGATTGTTAAACTGGTTGTCCCCGCAAAACAGGCAAATCCTGCGCCACCAATCGGGCCGGCGTTGGGTGCGGCGGGTGTGAATATCGCCGAATTCTGCAAACAATTTAACGACAAAACGTCTGACAAAGAACCGGGTATGCCGATTCCGTGCATTATTACCGTCTATACGGACCGCAGTTTCGAATTCATTATGAAATTGCCGCCGGTTTCGTATTATATTAAAAAGGCGTTGAAATTGAAAATCGGTTCTCATAAACCGGGTCGTGATTTCGTTGGCACCATTACCAAGGCGCAAATCAAAGAAATCGCGGAAAACAAAATGCCGGATTTGAATTGCTCTACCATTGAATCTGCGATGAATATCGTTGCGGGTCAGTGCCGTTCAATGGGCGTCAAGGTGGAGGATTAAACCATGAGAATTACAAAAAGACAAAAAACGTGGGCTGAATTGGATACTGCAAAGGCGTATTCTTTTGCCGATGCAATTGAAGCGTTGCGTCCATATTGTTCGAAAAAGTTCGATGAAAGTTTGGAAATCGCCGTGCGTTTGGCCATTGATGTGACCAAGGCCGACCAAAATATCCGTGGTATGTTGTCATTGCCAAATGGTACGGGTAAAAAGGTGCGTGTTGCTGTTTTCACAAATGATAAGCAAGATGATGCGAAAAAGGCGGGTGCCGATGTCATTGGTGGCGAAGATTTGATTGAAAAAGTTGCCGCCGGTGAAATCAATTTCGATCGTGTTATCGCAACACCGGAAATGATGCCGAAAATGTCAAAGGTCGCGCGTGTCTTGGGTCCCAAGGGTTTGATGCCCAATCCTAAACTTGGAACGGTGACGAATGATGTCGCAACGGCGGTGGCGAATGCCAAGGCCGGGCAAATCGAATATCGTGCCGAAAAGAATGGCATTATCCACGCTGGGCTTGGCAAAATGTCGTTTGCAACCGATAAATTGGTCGAAAACGCAAATGCGTTGGTTGAACAATTGAAAAAGGTTAAACCGGCATCGGTCAAGGGTCAATATATTGTTGGAATTGCGGTTTCAACAACCCAAGGTCCGGGCCTGCATATCGATGCAAAGTAATTATTGCGGTTTGGTGCGAATGCATCATGCCGCAAACAAAGATTTCTGTCCAAGACTGATGGTGCGGTGACGCTTAATTCCCATCATAGACAAAGAAAATTTCTTTGGGACAGGAAGTGGTCCCATCCCGGGGAAACCCGGATGGAAAGTTGAATTGGTTCGTGCGATTTTCAATCGAACCAGAAGTAAGGGTAAGAAAGATGAAACGCGAAGAAAAGTCAAACTTGATTTCTGCGTTGCAATCGTCCTTAGGGCAGGCGAACGGCGTTTTCGTCGTCGAAAATCATGGCCTTAGTGTTCGGGAATTCGAAGGGTTGCGTAATGAATTACGTCCACTTGTTTCCGTGTTCAAGGTTGTGAAAAATCGCCTTATGAAATTGGCGTTGAAAGATACCGATTTCGAACCCGTATCCGAACTTATGAAACGTCCGACCGCCGTTGCCGTTGCAACCGACGGATTGGCCGTGACCAAGGTTTTGGTTAAATTCGCCGAAGAACATCCAAACCTTACCATCGTTGGTGGTAAAATGGATGCCGGCGTTTTGGGTGTGGACGATATTGTGCAATTATCCAAGCTTCCGTCGCTGCTTGAAATTCGTGGCACGATTGCGCGTATCTTGGTTGAACCGGGGTCGCGCCTTGCACGCGTTTCCGCAGAGTATGGAAAAAAGAATCAATAATTATTGGAATAACTTTCCAGTAAGAAATCTTAAGGAGCAAAAAAATGGCAGACATTCAAAAATTAGTTGAAGAATTGTCAAAATTGACCGTTTTGGAAGCCGTAGAACTTTCCAAAGCGTTGGAAGAAACATGGGGCGTTAGTGCCGCCGCCGCGGTCGCAGTTGCCGCAGGTCCGGCCGCCGGCCCAGCCGCCGAAGAAAAATCTGAATTCGACGTTGTTTTGACCGATGTCGGTGCAAACAAATTGGCGGTTATCAAGGCCGTGAAAGAAATCACGGGTCTTGGACTTGGCGATGCCAAGGCATTGGTTGAATCTGCACCAAAGACGGTGAAAGAAGCCGTTGCCAAAGACGAAGCCGAAAAGATGAAAGCTTCGATAGAGGCCGCAGGTGCCAAGGTTGAATTGAAATAATTTGACCCCGAACCAAATGGTTCAAAAAAACAGTGTCCATGCCCGCACGGATAAAAATGTCTGTGCGGGCGATGGGCGAAAAAAGGTATATGTAATAGTTTCGTTTGCAAGATGCACAAAAAAAAGGATTGAAACCCATGGCAGTTATCCAAAAATTAAGAAAATCTTTTGGTAAAAGTTTTTTGCAAACTCCGCTTCCTGATTTGATAGAAATTCAATACAATTCCTATAAAGAGTTTTTGCAGGGCGATGTCGCACCCCAAAATCGCAAGAACAAAGGGTTGCAAAGTGTATTTACTTCTATGTTCCCAATCAAGGATTATGCGGGGGCCGCCGAATTGGAATTCGTGGAATACAATTTGGAAAAACCGGCATATAACGTCAAAGAATGCCTTGCGCGGAAAATGACGTATTCAAGCAAGTTAAAACTGAAATTAAAACTGATTTTGTGGGATGTCGCCGAAGACGGAAAAAAGTCTTTGCGTGATATCAAAGAACAAGAAATATTCATGGGCGAAGTGCCACTTATGACCGAACGGGGCAGTTTTATTGCGTCCGGTGTCGAACGTGTCATCGTTTCGCAAATGCATCGCGCCCAAGGTGTCGTTTTTGCCACCACCAAAGAGGCCAAAGTCGCGGGCAATCCTATTACATATACCGCGCGCATAATTCCGGAACACGGGTCTTGGATTGATTTCGAAGAATCCAAGGGCATAATTTATGTTCGTATCGACCGTCGTCGTAAAGTTCCGGCAACGGTTTTGTTGCGTTGCCTGCCGTGTGCCGAAGACGAAAAGAAATGGATTGCCGAACCGCGCAAACCAACAATTCGTGGAATGTCGGATACCGAAATTTTGTCGGTGTTCTATAAACGTATCGCACTTAAAAACAATGGTAAATTGTGGGTTGGTGACACATCCGTGTTCGAAGGTTTGGATAAATATCGTTTAAATTACGATTTGATAAACCCCAAGGATAAAAAAGAATTGGCGGCCAAGGGTGATCGTTTGAACGCAAAGCGCCTAGGCAAGATTATGACCGCATCAAAACAATTCGGTATTTTGCCGGATGCGTTGGTGGGCGAATATTTGTTTGACCCGATTACATCGGCGGGCGAAGTGATTTACCCGTCGGGTACCGAAATCACCGAAGAAGTTTTGGCAGATATTGAAAAATTGGGTGTCAAAGAAATATCGCTTATTTCGATTGATAACACGACAATAACCGCGCATATGCGCAATACACTTGTTGCGGATAAAACCGCAAATCGTGAAGATGCGTTGATTGAAATTTATAACATCATCCGTCCGGGCGAACGCCCAACGTTAGAGGCGGCAATCAACCTGTTCATGCGCCAAGGTTTCGAACCGGCATACTATGACCTTTCGGCGGTTGGTCGTTTCAAAATGAACAAACGTTTGAAAATCGATTCCGGCAAAAAGCCCGAAGATGAACGTTTGCTTACCAAGAACGACTTCCTTGCGGTGTTGAAAACATTGACCAACATCATCGACCACAAAGATACAATTGACGATATTGATAACCTTTCAAATCGTCGTGTTCGCACGGTTGGCGAATTGTTGGAACAAAATTTCCGTACCGGTATGGTTCGTATTGAACGCCTTGTCCGCGAAGCGTTATCTTCGCCGAACATTGCAACAATGCAACCCCAAGATGTCGTGAATGTCAATCCATTGATGTCATTGGTTGCAGAATTCCTTGGAACCAGCCAGTTGTCGCAATTTATGGATGCGTACAACCCACTTTCGGAATTGGAACACAAACGTCGTATATCGGCATTGGGGCCGGGCGGATTAAATCGTGAACGTGCAGGTATCGATGTCCGCGACGTCCATCCAACACACTATGGTCGTCTGTGTCCAATTAACACACCCGAAGGTGCAAACATTGGTTTGATAAACCACCTTGCGTCTTATGCACGGGTGAATCCATACGGATTTATCGAAACGCCGTATTATGTTGTCGAAAACAGCAAAATTACCGATAAAATGGTTTACCTTACCGCGGACGAAGAGTTGGGTCACAAAATCGCCCAGGGTAATACCCCAACAAATGACAAGGGCGTTTTAACCGAAGAAATGGTGACGGCGCGTGTTGATGGCGAATTTACCCGTGTTCCACGTGATGAAATTGACCTGATTGACGTTGAACCGCGCCAGGTTGTGTCCATTTCAACCGGACTTATTCCGTTCGTTGAAAACGACGACGCAAACCGCGCGTTGATGGGTTCAAACATGCAGCGCCAGGCCGTACCATTGATGCGGGTGCAAACACCACTTGTTGGAACGGGCATTGAACGTGAGGTTGCACGTGATTCCCGTACGGGCAAGGTTGCAAAACACAGTGGTATCGTTGAATCTGCGGACGCGAATCGTATCGTTGTGAAATGTATGAACAGCCGTAATGTTGTGACGGGTGTGGACATTTACAACCTTGAAAAATACGAACGTTCGAACAACGACACAATTTTACATCAAAAACCGTTGGTGCATGCGGGCGACCGTATATCTGCGGGCGACATCATCGCGGATGGTTCGTCAATGAACTATGGCGAATTGGCGTTGGGTCGCAACGTCTTGGTTGCATTTGTGCCATGGCGCGGATATAACTATGAAGATTCTATTGTGATTTCGGAACGTATATCGCGTGATGACGTTTTCACATCTGTCAAAATTGTGGAAAAAGAAATCAAGGTTCGCGATACACAATTGGGACCTGAAAGTTTGACGCGTGATATTCCAAATGTTAGCGAAGAAGCGTTAAAGAATTTGGATGAATCCGGTATTATCTATATCGGTGCGCGCGTAAAACAGGGTGATATTTTGGTTGGCCATGTGTCGCCGAAATCTGAAACATTGCTTACCCCCGAAGAAGCGTTGCTGCGCAACATCTTTGGTGAAAAGGCGTTAAATGTCAAAGATACATCGCTGCGCGTTGGTCCGAACGAAGAAGGAACCGTTATCGGTGTGAATATCCTTACGCGTCACGGTGTTAAGAAAGACGAACGCACCCAAATGATTGAATTGGAAAAAATCGCGAAAATTAATAAAGACCGCGATGAAGAAGTTCAAATCATGGAAAAAGGTTTCGCCGATCAAATCTTCCAAATTGCCGAAGGTCATACGATTGAATCAGGTACGGGCAGTTTGAAACCGTTTATCGGTAAAAAATTGAATCAGGAAGTATTCGATGCAATTAAACCGTCGGACTTTAAAAAGATGGTTATTTCTGATAAAGAGGCCCAGGCAAAAATCGAAGAAATTCGTGATGTGCACATATTGACACTGAAACAATTGAACGAAAATGCCGATCGCGAAATCGAAAAGGCAACGGAAAGCAATTCACTGAATGCCGGTGTTTTGAAAGAGGTTAAGGTTTACATCGCGCACAAAATGAAATTGCAACCGGGCGATAAAATGGCGGGACGTCACGGGAACAAGGGTATCGTTTCACGCGTTGTTCCAATCGAAGATATGCCACATATGGAAGACGGAACACCGGTTGACCTTGTGTTGAATCCGCTTGGGGTGCCAAGTCGTATGAACTTTGGCCAGATTTTGGAAACACACCTTGGTATGGCGGCGCGTACACTTGGCGAACAAATCGGTGCTGTTTTGGATGCGGTTAAACAAAAACGTGCGGTGACGGACGATTTGCGCGCGGTCATGGGCAAGATTTACGGCAAAGACATGGCGGAAAAATTGGCCAAGATGACCGATACTGATGTTCGTGCCAACGCCGCGTTGTTGCGTGACGGTGTGCCAATGGCAACCCCGACATTCGATGGTGCGAACGCCGAAGATATTCGTCGCATGTTGAAATTGGCGAATTTACCTGAAACAGGTCAGTTCACATTGTATGACGGTGTGACCGGTGAAAAGTTTGCACGTCCAGTGACCGTTGGTGTGATGTATATGTTGAAATTGCACCACTTTGTGGACGAAAAGATTCACGCGCGTTCAACCGCAAGTTATTCACTTGTCACGCAACAGCCATTGTCCGGTAAGGCACACATGGGTGGTCAGCGTTTGGGTGAAATGGAGGTTTGGGCACTTGAGGCACATGGTGCCGCGCACTTGCTGCGTGAAATGCTTACGGTAAAGTCGGACGATATTGTTGGACGTAACAAGATGTATGAATCCATCATTTCCGGCAGTGACGATATCCAAGTCGGCACCCCAGAGGCATTTAACGTGTTCGTTCGCGAATTGCGTGGATTGGGTCTGGCAATGACGCCAAAGAAAATCGATTAAAGTGTTAGTGCAAGTGGTTAGTGGTTAGTAAAAAAATACTAACCATCACTAACCACTAACACTAACCACTAACACTAAACAAGGAGTTTAGAAAAATGGCAAATATGTTGCAAAAGATATTTGGACAAATTGAAACAAGGGAACAATTTGATGCGTTGCGCGTGACAATTGCATCGCCAGAAGAAATTCTTTCTTGGTCACATGGCGAAGTCACAAAGCCCGAAACCATCAATTATCATTCGTTGAAACCGGAACCGGATGGATTGTTCTGTCAAAAGATTTTCGGACCCGTCAAAGATTACGAATGTGCGTGTGGAAAGTATAAAAGAATCAAATTCCGCGGTGTTATCTGCGAACGTTGCGGGGTCGAAGTTGGTTCTTCGTCTGTTCGTCGTGAACGTATGGGCCATATCAAATTGGCGATGCCGGTCGCACACACATGGTTCTTGCGTGAAGGTAAAATTGCAACATTGTTAAATAACCTGTCACAAAAGAAATTGGAACAGGTTGTATCATATGATGCATACATTGTTATTGAACCGGGTCTTACGAACCTTAAACAATACGATGTTATTAGTGAAGATGAATATCGTGCCGCGGTCGAAGAATATGGCCCGGATGCGTTCCGCGTTGGTATCGGTGCCGAAGGCGTGCGCAGTATTATTGCAAACCTTGACATGGGTGACGAAAGAACACGTCTGCGTGCGGAATTGGCGGAAACTAAATCCGAAGCGAAACGCAAATCTATTATGAAACAATTAAAGTTGGTCGAAGCGTTCTTGGATTCCAAAACCGAACCGCAATGGATGTTGCCGGATATTATTCCGGTTATTCCGCCGGATATGCGACCGCTTGTCACATTGGATGCGGGACATGTTGCGGCATCTGACTTGAATGATTTGTATCGTCGTGTGATTATCCGCAATAACCGTTTGAAACGGTTTATGGAAATGCATGCGCCTGAAATCATCGTTCGTAATGAAAAGCGTATGTTGCAAGAAGCGGTCGATTCATTGTTTGACAATGAACACAAGGCGCGTCCGATGGTTTCACAGAATCGCCGCCCGCTTAAATCATTGTCGGGTGCTTTGCACGGTAAATCCGGTCGTTTCCGTATGCATATGCTTGGTAAACGTGTGGATTATTCTGGACGCAGTGTGATTGTGTCCGGCCCATCGTTAAAGATGCATCAGGTTGGCTTGCCCAAGGCGATGGCGTTGGAATTATTCAAACCATTTGTGTTTGCGCGCCTTATGGCGGGTGATTTCGCCAATACTTTAAAGACCGCACGTAAAATGGTTGAAAACGGCGAACCGGTCGTATGGGATATTTTGGAAAAGGTTATCCACGAACATCCAGTTTTGTTGAACCGTGCACCGACGTTGCACCGTTTGTCACTTTTGGCATTTGAACCCGTTTTAATCGAAGGCAAGGCAATTCGTTTGCACCCGTTGGTCTGTGCGGGATTTAACGCCGACTTTGACGGTGACCAAATGGCTGTGCACGTTCCAATTTCATTAGAGGCACAATTAGAAGCACGCACATTGATGCTTTCGACCAATAACATTTTGTCGCCGGCAAATGGTCAACCAATGACCGTTCCGTCACAAGACATGGTGTTGGGTATTTACTATATTTCGTTGATTGACGGCGAACATACCGATAAATCACCACGGTTTAGCAACATGGACGAAGTCGAAATGGCGTTGGAAAACAAGAGTATCACATTGCATACGCCGATTGTCGCACGTATCAATGGTAAAATATACAAAACAACCGCGGGTCGTATGATTATTGGTCAATTGCTGCCGAAATCCGACAATATGCCGTTCGATTTGGTAAACAAGGTTATGGGCCAACCGGATATCAAGGCGTTGTTGTCAACGACATATGAACGCTGTGGCGACAAGGCGATGATTTTGCTTGCCGATGCGTTAAAGAATACCGGATTTGAACAGGCGGCACGCAGTGGTATTTCCATTGGATACGAAGATGTCGTCATTCCCGAAGAAAAAGAACAAATGATTGCTGATACCGAAGAGGCCGCAAAAGATATCGAAGATCAATATCAAAACGGTTTGCTGTCGGCGGGCGAACGTTATAACAAATTGATTGACCTTTGGTCGAAAACGACCGACCGTCTTGGCGATTTGTCGTTTGCGGCACTTGGTAAATCCGAAGGTGACAATTGGAATTCCATCTATATGATGGCTGATTCCAAGGCGCGTGGTTCCAAACGTCAGATTCAACAGCTTGCCGGTATGCGTGGTATGATGTCAAAGCCCGACGGTTCGATTATCGAAGTTCCGATTATTTCGAACTTTAAGGAAGGTTTGACCATGGCGGAATACTTTACATCAACCCACGGTGCGCGCAAGGGTCTGTCGGACACCGCGTTGAAAACGGCCCAGGCGGGTTATTTGACACGTCGTTTGGTTGATTTGGCATTGAATACCGTTATTACCGAACACGATTGCGGAACAACTGAATATATTACCGCAAAACCTGTGTACCAGGGCAGTACACTGTCCGTGCCGCTTGGTGATGTTGTTTTGGGACGCACCGTGGCGCATGACGTTATTCACCCGATTACCAAGGAAGTTATCGTTCCGGCCGGTGAATTGGTGACCAAGGCCGCCGCACGCAAGATAAACGAATCTGGTCTGCCCAGTGTCGATGTGCGCAGTGTCCTTACCTGTTGCAGTGACGGTCTGTGTGCAAAATGCTATGGTATGGATTTGTCGCGTCAATCATTGGTCCATGTGGGCGAAGCCGTCGGTGTTGTCGCGGGTCAATCCATTGGTGAACCGGGGACACAGTTGACACTTCGTACCTTCCACATCGGTGGTATTGCGTCGGGCGGAACCGAAAGTCACTATATCGAAGTTCCGGTCGCCGGCAAGATTAAATTGATTGGCGTGAACACAATTAAAAATTCTGCGGGTCGTGTGGTTGTTCTTTCGCGTAATGGAAAAATCGCGGTTGAATCACCGTCTGGCGAAGAATTGTTTAGTTGCGGTTTGCCGTACGCATCTATGTTGATTGTGAACGAAGGCGACAGTGTTGAAAAGGGTGCCAAGGTTGCCGAATGGGATCCATATTCCAACACAATCATTGCGGAAAAGGATGGTATTGTGAACTTTAACGATTTGGTCGAAAATGTTTCGTTCCAAGAAGAAGTTGACGCAACAACCGGTATCGTTTCGCGCAAGGTTATAAATTGGAAACTGAACACGAAAAAGGCAATGCAACCCGCAATCCGTTTGGTAAATGACAAGGGTGATGTCCTTTCGCTTGGCGGGAAAAAGGTTGCGGAATACTTGTTGCCCATTCATTCGGTTTTGAACGTTGCAAACGGCGCAACGGTTGCGGCGGGTGATATTTTGGCACGCATCCCGGTTCAGGCAAAGCGTACGGGCGATATTACCGGTGGTTTGCCGCGCGTCGAAGAATTGTTAGAGGTTCGTCGTCCATCCAACCCGGCATTGCTTGCGGAAATCGATGGGACGGTCGAATTGGAAGATGCAAAATCAAAAATCATTATCCGTATTGAACCCGATGACGGAACCGCGCCGGTCGAATATGCGGTGCCAAAGGGAACAAACCTGTTGGTGCGCAGTGGCGATGTCGTCAAAAAGGCGGATAAATTGGTCGATGGTGACCCGGTCCCGCAAGATATCTTGCGTATTTTGGGGCAAAAGGCACTTGCGACATTTATGGTTGAACAAATTCAACAGGTTTACCGGCTTCAGGGTGTGTCCATCAACGATAAACATATCGAAATTTTGATTCGTGAAATGACGCGTCGTGTGGAAATCACCGACCCCGGCGACACAAGTTTCCTGACCGGACACGTTGTTGACCGCGTTGATTTCGAAGAAGAAAACGCGCGTGTTGTCCACGATGGTGGTCGCCCGGCAACCGCGTCCCAGGTTCTGGTTGGTCTTACCCGTGCGTCGCTTACCACACGGTCGTTCATATCGAATGCGTCGTTCCAACAAACGACCAAGGTTTTGGTGGATGCGGCAATCAATGGTTCAACCGATAAATTGGTTGGTATAAATGAAAACGTGATTGTCGGTCGTCTTATTCCGATTGGAACGGGCGCATACGTCCGTCGCGTTCGCGAAATTGCGCGGGCCGAAGAAAAGGCCGAACGCATCGCACGTGAAGGTGGCGAAAACCAACAATTGCTGGACTTATAGGGGAATGTGAAAGTTCCCCTCCTGCGGAGGGGTGGACGCGAAGCGGACGGGGTGGTCTTTTCACCAAGCCTGGGCAAAGCCCTGGCGCAGTCTCGGCGTAGTCGCGTCACCGCCGTGCGGTGACGGACGAAGACGGATAACCACCAACACTTACACTAATCACTAACAATTTTTTTCCTTGCAAATGGGCAAGAATTGGATAGAATTAACAACTGTCGAATAAAAGGATAGAAAAATGGCAACGCCAAGAAGTAAAACAAGTAAAGCACGCAGCGCACAACGTCGTTCACATGATGCATTATCTGTGATGCCATGTGGCGTGTGCAAAACATGTGGCGAAAAGAAACGTCCACATCACATTTGCCCGGCTTGCGGTGCAAAATAATAAACAAAATATATGCAGATTGGGCGCATTCGTGTGCCCTTCTGTATTTCTAAAACAATGTCCGACAACGATAAAAAAATTATTGCGATTGATGCGATGGGCGGCGACCGTGGGCCGGCCGCGGTTCTTGGTGGTATAAATCAGTTTTTATATCAACACGGTGAATCGCACACTTTTTTTCGTATCTTTGGCGATGAAAAATTGTTGCGCAAATTGCTTGCGAAATATCCGCGTGTTGCGCGTAATTCCACGGTGATTGATGCGCCGGATGTTATTCGTGGCACGGATAAAATTCGCGATGTAATCCGCCATGCGCAAAACACTTCGATGTATATGGCGATAAAGGACGTGCGCGAAGGGAACGCTGCCGCGGTGGTCAGTTCCGGGAACACCGGCGTTTTAATGTCGCTTTCGAAACTTGCACTCAAGACCGTTGATGGGATTTCGCGCCCGGCGATTACGACAATGTTGCCGTCGGGGGCGGGCGATTCACGTGTGGTCGTGCTTGATTTGGGCGCAAATGTACAATGTGATGCGGAAAACCTGTTTGACTTTGCGGTCTTGGGCAGTGTTTATGCCGAAATCATCGGTAAAATGTCGCGGCCAAAACTGGGGGTGCTAAATATCGGTGAAGAAGAAACCAAGGGCAACGAAACATTGCAACACATAAACAAATTGCTGACCGCGCACCGTGCGGAATTACCGTTCGAATACCTTGGGTTTGTGGAACCGACGGACATCAGTGCCGGCCGGGTCCAGGTTGTAGTCACCGATGGATTTACCGGCAACATCGTTTTGAAAACTGTCGAAGGCACGGCGAAACTTATCAAACGCGTTATATCTGAAAATATGAAGAAATCGTGGCTTGCGATAATCGGCGCGTTTTTCCTGGTCCATGTGTTCAAACGGTTAAAACATAAAATCGATCCGCGTTCCTATGCGGGCGCAACATTTTTGGGGTTAAAGGGTTTTGTTGTTAAAACACACGGAAATTCAGATGCGCTGGCGTTCGCAAACGCGATACAATACGCGTCTGAATTCGCAAAGAAAGATTTGAACGATATAATCGGCGGCCGTGTTGCGAACCTGGGCCACATCCGCGCAGAACTTGCGGAATAAAATTTACTGATTTGGTGGGATATAAACACTTGTGTTATACGTTGTAACAACCTTTACATATCAGGCCCGGCGGTAAATGTTCCGGTTCCGGCGTTTTCTTTAAATGTTCCGCTTACGGTATCATACATACCTAACACATCGTCGCTGTTACGACGCGCGGGGACAAGGTTTTGGACCAAGTTCCCATTTTCATTAATGCGCCATGAATATACATAACCTTCAAACCTAAAATATGCGTCGCCACCAATCCATAACGGATTAGTGCCAGAAAAATCAGGAACATCACCATTGTATGAATATCCTGTATTATCAAACGTCACACCATTTCTGTTTTGAATAATTTTATGTTTCGTATTCAAAGAAGTTGTAAAAATGGTGCTTCGCCCGTTCATATTGGCGGTCCCGCCACTACCATTAATATTGTAATACATTCCATTAAAAGACGAAGTTGACCCCGATGTGCTGTATGCCATTTTACTGCCAGCTTTGGCCAACATTTCCATTTGTAGTTCTGTATTAGAAGACGGAAGAACTTCGGTATTAATCCACTGGTTTCCTGTAAATTCAATGTATTCAAGATGTGTATAACCACTTGGTAACATATCCCCATACGCTGTTTGATCGACGATGGTCCACAGGGTGCAGGCCGGGCTGTTCGCGCATTCCAATTTTGTTGTTGGGGTTGTTGGTAAATTCGTAAATGTCGCATTTAACGCCGATGCGGTAATAAGTTTATCGCCGTCTGTGCTTGCATCATAATTGCTGATGTCCGAATACAGGCCGCGTTCACCAATTTGGCCATTTCCGGTCGCGGTATACGTCATTACCGTTTCACCCGCACCAACATTCGGTTGACCCGCCGCGGGGATTTTTAACTGCTTCGTTTCTATCTTCGTATCAACATACGCCTTTGATGCAACGGTTTTCATATCATCTTCGGCATGCGCAACATTGGTTATCGCAGTAATCACAAATATCAATGCCAATAATATCTTTTTTAACATATCCTTTCCCCCCGTTCACACGTTATGTTTTTTAATTGCCACTAATTACTAGTCCCGGTATTACTGTTACTATTATTACCGTTGCTGTTTCTGCCATATACTTGTTGATCTTCAATGGTCCATAAACTGCATGTACCCGGATTCGCACAGGTCAATTTTGATGTTTCCATTGTGGGCAAGCTTGTGACACTGCCCTTTAATGCCGATGCGGTCACCAATTTATTTCCGTCCGTTCCCGCGGTATAACTTGTTGGGTCACTGTATATCCCGCGTTCACCGATTGTTCCGTTTCCAGTTGTTGTATACATCACAACCGCCGTTCCGGCGTTCGCGCTGTTTGTTCCCGCGGCCGGGATTTTTTCTTGTCGTGTTTCAACCGATGTATCAACGTATGCCTTGGACGATACAGTCTTACGGTCGGTTGATGTCGTTTCCGCATACGCGGTGCCAATCATAACAATTCCGCACAACAATAAATTTCCGATTCGCATGATTTACTCTCCTTTTCCTTTGATTTACTTGCATACAAATTCGCTGATAAAAGTGTAACAAAAACCAAGGTTTTTTTTATACACTTTTGGTTAAAAAACCAAAATCCGTAAGTCATTGATTTTACAATAAATAAAAATTTTGGATTTTTGAAAAAAAGTGTTGACTAAAAACCTTGGTTTTTTTCAACACTTTTCATCCCCAGCAACCCCACGAATTCCGCGGGTTTGCGTAAAATCCACCACCCCAAAAAAGCACCCCAAAAAATCAATTTTGGATGCCACTTATTCTTGATAAAAATACAAAAGACCGTTACCATAATCGGTGCTATTAAATTTGATAAAAATGTTCATGTTTTTACAGACCCCTGTGGAAAGGTGATTTGCCCTATTCCCGCCAAACTACATTTTCAAACATGGAATTTATTTCGTTGCGGATGGTATCATCGTTAAAAAACGCGCCACGCATCGCGGGGGTTGTTTTATGTTCGTCGTCTTCAAAGTGTGGAATATATTTTTGCACCGCAAAGTTTTTAAATCCGCGCGCCGACACATCGCGCGCAATGTTCAATAAATCGTCCGTTGTCACATATCGTGGGTCACAGGTGATGCGAACCTCCGCATCCTTGCCCGTCTTTGCCCATACGTCCAAACTTTGCAGCAACCGGTCGTATGCGATATTTATTCCGGTCAATTTTTCGTAATTCGTTTTGGTTGCCTTGTAATCAATACCAATCCAATCAATCAAATCCGCGGCCGCCGCCAATCTTTCGGGATAAAATCCATTTGTGTGCAGGCCGATTGCAAACCCCAAATCGCGCACGCGTCGCATATAGTCGATTGTCGCGTCGCCCTGCATCAATGCTTCGCCACCGGAAAAAACAACGCCCTCTAACTTTCCAATGCGGGTACGCAGCCAATCAAAAACCTTGTCCGCATCGTATTCGCCGGGGGCGACATCAATCAGATGCGGGTTGGAACAATACGCACAACGCAATGGGCAACCGACCAAGAACAAAACCGCCGCCAATTTACCCGGGAAATCAATCGTTGTGAACGATACCAACCCGCCAATCTGAACAGTATTCATTTTTACGCGGCCTTTTTCATCAATTCGGCGTGCCGTGCGCCGGTCGTCAAACAGTTGCATTCGGTGAACGTCTTGCGTTCGCAGAATTCAGAATATTTCCCGATGTTGAAATTTTTTGTCGGGCGAATAAATCCCATGCTGCGTGAAAATACTTCGCAAGGTGTTCTTTGTTGTTGGTTAGCAATCATGTTTCTCTCCTTTCTTTTTTTATATTGCTTTTTTGGTTCTTGTTTTTATGCCTTGTTTGACACTTCATCTGGCGTTATGCCAAGTTCGGCGTCGCACTTTGGGCAAAATTCATGCCGGCCTGGCAAATACCCGTGCTTTGGACATATTGAAAATGTCGGGG
This sequence comes from uncultured Pseudomonadota bacterium, assembly GCA_902787305.1. Taxonomy (GTDB): domain Bacteria; phylum Pseudomonadota; class Alphaproteobacteria; order Rs-D84; family Rs-D84; genus Enterousia. Next base: position 69,165 of record CADAFS010000004.1, read on the forward strand.
TAAGTGTCATGTACGGAATCTTGTAGTTTTCGAATATCGTGCGGACGATTTTCTGGGCCGCTTCACCACTGGATACCGGTTCGCCCATATAAAGGTGCAACATTGTGCCACCGGTATATTTACGTTGCAATTCTTCCTGGTGTTCCAATGCGACAAACGGGTCGTCGGTAAAGTTCACCGGCAATTGCGTTGAATTCGTGTAATACGGTGCATCACGCGTGCCGGCGGTGATGATATCCGGGAAATTTTTAACATCGGTTTTTGCAAAGCGATACGAACAACCTTCGGCCGGCGTTGCCTCTAAGTTATAAAGGTTGCCGGTTTCTTCTTGGAACTTTACAAGTTTTTCACGCATAAAGTCCATTAGGTCCAACACAAGTTTTTTGCCGTACGGGGTTGCGATGTTTTCCTTGCCATCCGTAAAGTTCAAAACCATTTCGTTCGCACCGTTCACGCCGATTGTGGAAAAGTGATGATTCCAATTCCCAAGATAACGACGCGTAAATGGATAGAGCCCGTTTTCCATGTGCTTTGTGATGACGCGGCGTTTTATTTCCAAAACCTCACGTCCCATGTTCATAAGTCGTTCCAAATCACGGAACAAACCATCACGGTCGCCCTTGTGCATATACCCAAGGCGCGCAAGGTTCATTGTGACAACGCCGATAGATCCCGTCTTTTCCGCAGAACCGAACAAGCCCCCACCACGTTTTAGCAATTCACGCACATCAAGGCGCAACCGGCAGCACATTGAACGAACATCCGTCGGATTCAAATCAGAATTCAGAAAATTCTGGAAATTCGGGATTCCGTACTTTGCCGCCAAATCAAACAACGGTTTGACGTTCGGATGGTCCCACGGAAAATCGTTTGTAATGTTGTATGTCGGAATCGGGAAAGTGAACGGACGACCCTGGGCATCGCCTTCGGTCATAACCTCAATAAACGCCCGATTTATCATATCCATTTCGTTTTGCAAGTCGCCGTATGTAAAGTCAACCTGTTTTTTACCGATAAATGGACGTTGCGGTTTCAAATCTTCGGGGCATGTCCAATCGAATGTAAAGTTGATGAATGGCGTTTGTGTTCCCCAACGACACGGCACCGCACAATTGAACACCAATGTCTGCATCGCGTTTTTAACATCGGCATAGGACATATTATCAACGCGGACATATGGTGCAAGGTATGTGTCAACCGAAGAAAATGCCTGGGCCCCGGCAAATTCGTTTTGCAGTGTGCCAAGGAAATTTACCATGTGCGAAATCGCGGTTGCCATGTGGCGCGCCGGTTCGCATTGCAAATAACCCGGAACACCGTTGAAACCTTCGTATAATAATTCACGCAACGACCAACCAGCACAATATCCCGTCAACCACCCAAGGTCATGAATATGAATCGCCGCACTGCGATGCGCATCGGCAATTTCCGCCGGGAACATATTCAGCCAGTATTCCGCCGTGACGCGTTCACTGGTCCGCAAAATAAGTCCGCCGATTGAATAACCGATATTTGCGTTTTCTTTGATACGCCAATTTGAACCACCGACATAACTTTCGATTATATCGATTGCATCAACATTTGCGTTACGAATTTCAGAATGTTTCTGGCGGTATATAATATATGCCTCTGCGGTTTTGTATGCGTGCGCATCCATCAGTTTGCGAATCACCGTATCTTGGATTTCTTCGACCGACGGGGTGCGCGCCATAAAATTATTGTCCAAATCTTTCAAAACATCATTTGTGATTTGGACAATTGCTTCATCAGATATTTCATTTGTGGCCGTTGCCGCCTTTTTAATTGCGTTATAGATTTTTTTCGCTTCGAATGCAACCGTTTCGCCAGAACGTTTCTTAACACTCATAACATTACATATAAATGTTGGCGCAATTTGCATTTTAACCTCTTTTTCGTTCCCAGACATTATTAAACTCCAATTTTTGTCAAAAACACAATATCTTGTGTTGTTTTTGTTATTTCAGCAACAATATATAGTTTTTTCGATTCAGATACAACACATAAAATGCAATTTTTTTTATTTTTTTACTGGACATTTAAAAACCCCCATTTTCCGTGGGGTTCAGGAATTTGGTCATCGTCCGATTCGCACACCAAAGGATGTTTTGTGTCAAGAAAACATAAAAAAACGAATCAAAACCGATTCGAAAATTATAAAAAACACAAAATATAGTTATAAAAAATACAAATTTTACCTATATATAGCAAAAATCATAAAAAACGCCTAAATACAGGTTGTTATTTTCAAAAACCGAATCATAGCTATACACACGAAACCATTTTGATTTTTCAAGTTGTTCTATCTTTTGTTGTTTTTCATCCAACAAACTTTGAATTTGTGGTGTCATAGAAACAGCCCGTGCCGTAATCGTGTCTATGGATGCAACACAGCAAGTAAAAAAAGAATATAAGAATTTTGACATTTTCCCTAGGTGATTTTAATTGTATTACAAAATTTTATAAATATGAAAAAACTTTTTATTTCACCATGTAAAAACACACGTCGGCGGGTAACCGCCGACGATGTTTTTTGTGCAGGTGCAAAAATTTGTATAAATGGCAAATTTTCGCAATTTTGGTGCAAAATCGCCCGATTTTTGCCCATGTTTTTTTGAGAATCGGGATTTTACGCAAACCCGCGGAATTCGCGGGTTTTTGGCGGTAAAAAGTGTTGAAAAAAAACCAAGGTTTTTAGTCAACACTTTTTTTCAAAAATCCAAAAATTTTATTTTCTGTAAAATCAATGACTTACGAATTTCGGTTTTTTAGCCCAAAGTGTATAAAAAAAACCTTGGTTTTTGTTACACTGTTATCAGCGAATTTGTATGCAAGTAAATCAAAGGAAAAAGGAGAGTAAATCATGCGAATCGGAAATTTATTGTTGTGCGGAATTGTTATGATTGGCACCGCATATGCCGACACGGCCAGTAAAACCGTCACATCAAAAAAATATGTTGATGACCAAATCGCAACCAAGCAACCCATATTAAACGCAAACGGCACCGATTTAAGAAACAATGTCGTTATGTATACCGACCAGGCGGGAACTGTTACATCAAAGCCGATATCAACAACACTTTCGGGTACCGGTATCGATAACAATTTGCCAACGGTTGGTGCGGTGAATACTGGACTTGCCACCAAGCAAGATGAATTATCCGGGACATCGGGTAATGTTGTGACATATACATCAAACGCGGGAACACTGGGTGAACATGCGGTGTATAAAACAACGACCACGTACGACACCACAAACGCGGGTGCATTGGTAGAGGCGAATCATGCGAATAGTGCGATAGCAAAAGGATTAAATGAACATTTAACATGTGCGCCCAATGGTGTTGACCCGGTTAGTAATAATTGTTGGCTGTGGCAAATAAATGACCAGG
>CADAFS010000005.1 GCA_902787305.1 uncultured Pseudomonadota bacterium
GCAAACTGCTGGTACATCTAAATAGCCTGCTGGCACGTGAATGTGTTTTGCGAAAATAAGTGTTTTTTATACTTGACTTTGTACACATTTACTAACACTTTCACTTACACCAATTAAAGACAAAACACAACCGCTTGACAAAACACGAATTTTTGGTTAAAATATATAACATAAACATAACCAAAAGGGTCCAAACATGAAAAAAACAGACAAAACCTTATTCCTTGCGGCGTTAATGGCAATTGCCACCGCATGCAAAAAGGAACCAATTCCCGATGTCGCCACATCCAAACAAACACCATCAATGGCACCAAATGACACAATTCCACACGTCCCCATGGACCCGGGCGAACCGGCCACAATGTTGACGGCGGACCAAAAGGCGACCATTACATGGAATTGGTATAATTGGATTATGTACAATGATTTTATAAATTCGGACACAATTGAATACTATGCCAATCGCCATAATATTGATCGGATTACATTGATGCCGGATACGAATTCTTTTCAATCAAACGTCATAACTTGCACCTACTATACACCCTATGATTTTCATCGCGCACGTGATACAATTGGCAAATACTGGGACATATTGGAACAATACGGCAAAACAGTAAATGCGGGTAACGCAATAATATATGTGAACAAATACACTGGTGCGCATTTACCACATAACGGTTATGAACCATATGGCATGTCATTGGAAGACAGCGTTTGGTACACCAGCAAGGGTTATCGTGTTATGCGGGGTGATTTTAATTATAAATCTGGAGATACAAATACACAGCATAAATACAAATCACAACTGGACAGCGTTCGTCCCGCCCTTTACAAAAAACAGATGCAGCAATTTGATACCGCAAAATATAATCGGCGCCATCAAAACTTGTATAAGGGCAGATAGGTTTCACGCCCAAAGTTTAATATTCAAACAAACGCGGGGCTTTTGCCCCGCGTACTAACACTAACCCCTGCCTCGCTGTAGCGATAGCGAAAGCGGGACTAACACTAACCACCCAAAAAAAATTTCATTTTCTGCTTGCACGAATCGGAAAAAAGTTTCTATATTCCGATATCAAATTTACAAAAGGGAGGAAACCTTATGATTGTTGGCATCGGCATTGATTTGGTCGAATCGGGACGTTTTCTTGATTGGTCCGCGTTCAAAAAACAACGCATTTTTACAAAAAAAGAACTTGAATACGCGGATGCCGACAACGCAAACGCGGAAAAACATCTTGCAAATTTCTGGGCCGCGCGTGAGGCATGCCTTAAGGCCCTTGGGACCGGGTTCGGCGATGATATTGCATTTTCCGACATATCGGTCGTGCATGACGACAACGGCCATCCAGAAATTATGATTGCCGGCGGCGCACGCAACGCACTAAAAGAACTTGCCGGAATGACGGCGGCGGTTCACCTTTCTATATCGGACCAGGATAATTTTTCCGTCGCAATGGTCGTGATTGAAAAGCAATAAAGATTTCATATATGTCAAAGCAAAAAAATATCGCACAAAAATGTGCGATATTTTTATTATCAAACATTTATTTAATCCGCGCGATACGTGACCGTTTCCGTCACACTATATTGCCCGCCGTCATGCACACTAAAATCGCGCCGCGTTTCATCCGCCGGTTCGGGCGCCGAAACATAATTATAATTTTCCGTCACATATTGCGGTTGCGGAGCAGGAACATATTCCGGCGCAGGGGCATATTGTGGTGCGTCATAAACATAAGATTCCGTCACATATTCGACATTTGCCGGATTATTATATTCCACAACCGTTTCGACATCTTCACCAACCACCGGCATTGGTACCGAAACAACATTTTCTTCGATAATAACATCCGGCGCGGTGACGGTCGTGACCATCGCAACCGGTTCTTCGGTCACAATTTCCACAACGGGTTCTGTCACCTCTACCAATACTGGTTTATCATCACGTGAAACGCCATACGGTTCTTTACGTGCCAAAACATCTTCTTCGGATTCTATCACACGCGCGTCGGGTTCCGGCCCGCGCAAAATATCATCGTTAGGATAACGCACCTCTATTGGTTTATCCACTGGCGCCGGCGCAACAATCGGGGCGGGTTCCGGTTCAGTCCACACAGGCGTATCCGGTTCATAAACATCGACCGGTGTCGGCAACACAACAGGCACATCGGGTTCAACATATTCATCAATCGGCGTATCCGGTTCGGTGTATTCCGTCCGTTCTCCAAGTCCAAGGAACGGAACCGTTCCACCGTTCTTTTTCTGGTACAACCAAAGAGTGAAAATCGAAAGCGCAATCAACAAAATCAATAGTATATAATACCCAACCCCCGAACGTTTTGTTCCAACCGGTCGCGGCTTTTCATTATTTTGAATTGGTGACATTGGTCTTTCTTCTGGCATTTTTGGAACCTCCACTGGTGAAAAAGGACGCTGTGGCGCACTGATACCCTGGTTATCATATTGCGCGGTGCTTGCCTGACCCGTTGTGTCAACATCGCCCGGCACAGATTCGTCCACATTTTTTATTGTATCAATCACGGGTTCGGGGGCCACATCATGTTCATCCGATTTATCTTGGCTCCCCGGTTCACCCCATGATTCATCAAACTTTTTTTCCGTAAATTCCGGCGCATTATCAGAATACGCACCAAAATTCATATGTCCGAAATTATCTTCAAATTCAGATTCCGCCGCCGTATCTTGCGCCGCCGTATCTTGGGTCACCTGTTTCACAGAATAATCATTTTCGTATTCATCATCGCGCGATTCTTGCAATTTCGGTTCATCTTCTTCAACGACTTCTTCACGTTTTTCGACGAATTCTTCATCGTCATCTTTTTCACCATCATCTTCCGCACGTGATTTTATTTCCGATTTATATTCATCATACGCATCGCCACGCTTTTCATCGGATTTTTCACGTTCTTCGTCCGGTTCTTTTTCATCGTCCCCGTAATCGTCCGCATCGTTATCATCCGTGTGTTCTTTATTATCAATTTCTTTCTTTTTATTATCCGAATAATCGTCATCATCATAGTCATCAATATCCGTCCGCGGCAACGCATCATTATCAGAATCATCATCGGTATCATCATCGCCCGCGCCCGGAAACCCAAAGGCGGCATCATTTTTATCACCATCATCATGCACCGTTTCCGGCTTTGGTTCATCATCCATCGCAGAATAGGGCGACAATGGCCGTTTTAATTCGGGTTGATACGACGGTTTGATATCCCCAAAATCCACCGGTTTAAACGCAATTTTATCATCCAAAATTTCCGGATCTTTATTCAAAAGCGGTTTTACTTCATCGGATTTATCACTTGGCATATCTATATCCTGGGGTTCTTCGGTTTCAATATCTTCATCCGTCACGGGCATTTTTGCAACATCAGATTTCTTCGCCCTTGCGTCCACAACCCGGTGCGGACCATCCGTATCCAAATCAACCATTGGCCGCCGCAACGCCAACAAAGCCAACACCGCATTTGCGTCATCGGTCGCAACCTCTATACGCCGCCGTGCATTTTCAATCCGTTTTTCGGCCCGTAATAGTTTTTCATCGGTTGATTCAATTTGGGCCTCTACACGTAAAATTCTCGATGCCGATTGCTTGGTCGGTTCGCGCCCAACATAAGATTTTTGCCGACTAAGCCTATCGCGCAAAACGTTCATACGGTTATGCAGGCATTTTATCGTATATTCGGCCTTGTCCGCGGTAATTTGCGCCTGGGCAATTTCATCTTGGGCATTGGCAAGGCGTACCGTCGCCGCACGCCGCACCGCCGCATCACGAAAATCAACCAAATCAACCAATGCCGCATTCAAATCCCCATGATTTTCATAGGCATCTATTAAATCTTCGTAAACATCGATTCCACTATATTCTATATCAAGTTTTTGATATTTATTGTCGCGCTTTGGCCGTATCAATTCCAAATCGATATTATAAACATTCTGCAACAAATCGTCCCAGCGCCGCGTTCCATCCGACCGCACAACCAACAAAACATTAGGTTTATATTCATCAATCGTTTCATCGACAACGAATACCAGTTTATTATCGGAATTATACCACGCATGCAAAACATTCCCGGCAATGTCATATTCGACAAGATGCAAATTTTGAAACATTGTTTTCTCTCCTGGCATTTTCGAATCCCCCCGGGGTTATTTCTTTTTTGGCGGTGTAAACTGATATGCCTGTTTACAGTGTTCATAGCAATATGGTTTTCCAACGAACACAGGTTGACCACAGAAATGGAAATTTTCCGAATCCGGGTCGCCAATCGGCCACCGACACTGATTCGGTTTAAGGTTCGCCATTTCCAACGCATGTTGCACCATACGTTGATGCACCGAAATTCCTTTACCCGCAATTGCATGTCCCACGGTCTTTTTAGGCACGGGCTTTGCGATTGTTTTTTCTTTCGGTGCGGGCTTTGCCTTTACGGTCTTAGACGCCGCAACATTTGCTTTTTTTACGGGGCTTATCGGTGCCTTTTTATCCACCTTTTTTGGCGCAACCCTTTTCGTTTCCGTCTTTTTTACCGACTTGGTCGTTTTGGCATCCGAATCATTTGCCCCCGTGTTCCACCCCATACGGTGCAATTTTCCAACAACGGCATTTTTCGAAAGACCCAATTTTTTACCAATTTCCGCAGTGGACAAACCCTTGCCCACCAAGGCCTTTAACTTTTTAAGTATATTATTATCCCACGCTTTACTCATTTTATCCTAACCCAAGTTAAACATTTATGATACAATATACTAACACAAAACCGATTCGAAACGCAAGGGGGAAATAATGTTTTTATATATATTTTGGTCTTTTTTTGCTGTTTTAATTCTTATGGCGCTTGGGCTTACCTATAAAATCGCGCAAACCGATATGCGCCGGCGGATTATCCCGGACGGATACCTGTTTCCATTGCTAATAATCGGGGTAATTGTCACGACATTTTATCCGTGGCCGGTTCAAATCGAATCGGGCGCGGTCGGAATGGCATTTGGGTATATGCTTGCGGCCGTGGTCGGACTTATTTTCGACAAAATTTTGACCCACAAAGACCCGAACGCCGAAAGTCCAATCGGCATGGGCGACATAAAATTAATTAGTGTCGGCGGCCTTTGGTGCGGACCAACGGGTTTGGCGATTGCGTTGGTGCTGGCCTGTGCATTTGGGGCAACATGGGCGTATCGCAAGAAACAGAAATTTATACCATTCGCACCTTTTTTTGTAATCGGTGGATTTTTATCTTTGATTACAATCACGTTTTTGATATAATATATGACATAGGTCGAACGAGAGAATGAAAAAAACCAATTGTTTGTTTACACTGTGGGTCGCGGCGTTATGCGCCGGCACGCACGCGTACGCGGTTGGCACGGCACCGGCGATACTGTCAAACTATGGCGAAATTCAATCGGTAAAGAATTACTCGTCCAATCCATTTTGGAATAAAAACAGCCCATATAACCAAAACTTTCCAAAGCCAATTTATGCCACCGGTGCGGATTTGAATACCGGTGATTGTAATCGCGTGGTGGAAAATTTGGTCACATCATATTGCGCCGAACATAATTATTGTCGGAACTTACGTATATCGGATGTTCGCCCAACAATAATGGTGCAACTGTCGCAATTACCGGGACATAATTTTGCAACATCTTGCGGTGGATATATCGATTCCGCGTTCGACAAATTTCAAAAAGAATACGGCAACGTGTCCACGGTGAATTTGCCAAAACCGGCATCGCAACCAATAAACATTGAAATTGCAAATCCGTTTGCACCGAAACAAACGGCGGCGCAAAAGGCAATTGCCGACCGCACCGCGGAACTTGAAAAATTACAGTCACTAACAACGCCAACCGCCGGTGTGCACGCGGAATATTTTCCAAAAACAACCGCGGATTTATCGTTTACGGACCGGCTTGCCAACACCGCCGCCGGATACGAACCGTATAAAGATTTGGAATCATACAAAAAACCAGATTTCCTTGGCGAAGATGAAGAATTCTTTAACCGGTTGCGGGCACAAAATTTTGAAAAGTTCTGTGAACGCCGCCCGGACGATGCGGAATGTAAAAAGTTGCGTGAACATGCCATCGCCTATGTTCTTTTTGGTGGCACCGGGTGCCAATCCACAAAATACGAAACAGGGCGGGGTGCAACCATATCATGCGTCCCAACGCGCCAAAACAGCACATTCCTTGGATGGTGCACGGATTATTCGACAGCAACAACATATGACGGCGCGGCATGTCCAATGCAGCATACAATTGCCAAAACCGATACGGACGATAAAACATACTATGCCAAATGGAAATGTAATAAGTCCGAATATGAACAAACCCAAACCGCCTGTATCGACCCGAACGCCGGTGGTGGTGGAAACATCACAACATGTCCGGACCCATACATGAATCCAACAAATTGTAAATGCGAAGATCCATACGAAGAAACCGCGCCAGGTTCAAACATATGTAAATGCAAAAACGGAAAAGACCCCGCGAGTGGTTGCGCCGACACCCCACCATCGGGTGGAGGAACGTACATTGACAATGACGGTAATCCTGTATACATAGGCCCAACAATATAACAATTCAAAAGGAATAGATAGGATGAATCACTGCATAATATTTTTGATGACATCGCTACTGATTATATCAACCACCTATGCGGCAGACCCATTTAATCGCCCAAGCTGCTTATATAACCTAGACGTCGCCGCCATAAAATCCGCCACTGGTATAACGGACACTGACACAAAAGAACAGGTGTTTAACAAAATCTCTAAAAAAAAGGATTCCTTTCTTGATGCTGTCGTAAAAACTATTAAAGAAAAATGCCTTTTTGAAACTGCTAATATCAAATCGTTTAATGATTTCATGGATGATAGTGAAACCATTCCAATCAAATTAAAAATAAATAACGCACTGTTTGTAGACATTCCTATAACACGATCAACATTTTCTCAGCACTTGGCACTTCAAACGCATGTTGTAGTTTTAACAAATCCTTCTCGTTTTATACCAGGTACTGTCGTAACTGTTTCTGACCTGCAAAGTGATGTCCCTAATCATTGTGCTGGCCGTTATTATGAAAAACAGTACTTTGCAAATAATACTCCTTGTTCGGATACACCTTTATCAGATGCGGCAAAGAATAGTTTTATCAATAAATACAAGTACAATTTTGCTCTAGCAAAAAACAGTAAACTGTTGACAGGAGAATTATATCAACGCACTGAATATTGCTTAGGGAAACGAATACAGTTCACTCCTGTTGTCGACACCAATTATTATCGTCAGCGAGAAAACGTGAGAAAGTTTTCCGAACAGTTAAAAAACACAGCCTGTACAGGTGAAAATATCACGGTATATGTAATGTACGAATCTAGCCCTAAAGACAACAACTATATCGTTCTAGATGGCCCATACATTATCCCATGAAAAAACTAATTCCGTTTCTGCTTCTCCTCCCCCTCTCCGCTTTTGCGGCGGGCGGCGGGGTTACACAGACCGCCGAATTGCTGAACGCGAATGCGCCGGCAAATACGACATGTGTGCGTAATGCCTTTGTGAACGCGCTTTATGAAAATGCGGATAAAATTGATGAAGACGCACCGGAATCCGCGGTTAAACAATGGATATATGACACAATTCAATCCGCCGAAACATTGGGCGATGTTTTAACTTGCCCCGAAATTATGGATGCGGACGAAAACGAAACTATTAGATTTTTACCAATACAATACACATTTCCAAACGGTCGTGAAATTATTGTAAATTATGAAACGCAAGCACGTGTTTTGGAACAGCGTTTCATGCTTGCCACCAAAACGGAATTACCAACCACCGACCCAAATCCCGCGATTTCCGAATTTGATGAAACCGCAACATGGACGAACACCGAACCCGCATGGTATGGAATTATGGTTGTGCAATCGGGCGCATTACGCGACATGGTCGGCCCCGATAAAAACAATACCGTTTCAATGAAATATATCATTGATAATATCGGCAATTTGTACCCGCGCGACACGGACGGCGTGTGTTCCACGCGTTCGGGCATGACCGCAAAACTGCGCAATTCCATGATTCATAAGGTTATGCACGAACACACCGCAAAACATGACGACGATAACAATAATTACTATATCGCCGGCGATATAAATTTGCGTTGGATATCATTTGCGGAAATCGCACTTGATATTGCACTTACGGTCGTCAGTTTCGGTGGTTTCGCCGCCGCCGAAGGCGCCATTAAAACGGCACGCGCGACAAAGATTATCGGCAAAATTGGCAAGAATATGAAAACACTTACCAAAATCGAAAACGTTCAAAAATATATTCGTGAATCACTGAAAATTGCGCGTCTAACCAAAGAAATCGACAACATGAACGATATGACAAAAACAATCAAAACCATCGACAAACTTGAAAAGGCACTTGCCAAATTACCAAAGGATTCTGCAAAATATGAAAAAATCGCAAAACAATTAGAGGCCGCCAGAAAACTAAAGGCCGATAATATGTGGAAATTTGGACAAACAGGCTCAACCACCGTAAAAACCATGACACGTTCCCAAGCAAAAAACTTAACCGATATTGAAAATAGAATAAACAAAATTGAATCAATCGATGCAAGCCGCAGAACCGCAAAAGATGCAGATACACTAAAGAAACTGCGACAAGAACGAAACACTATTTTGAATAAAGTTGGAACCAAAGATCCTTCGGAAATCGCTCGTTTAAAACAAAGCGCACTTAACGGTTCAATCGGAACAAATTTCACAGACATCGACATAACCAAATTTGATGATTTAACAAAAGCAAAACTTGAAGAAATCGAAAAAACAAAAAAAACAATGTCGGACATGGCGCGCACGGATAAAAATGTTGCGGAATATGTAAAGCAATTTGATGAACTTAAAAAAGTGACAAAATATGTGCGTGAACTTAAAACCTATAAAAAGGCCCGCACCGGAAATATGGTAAGCCGTGCATGGCAAGGATTAAAAAATACAGGCAAAAGTATAAAGACCGCAAACACCGGTGGCAAAATGCTTGATAATGCCGCCAAGGTTGCGGACAAAGGCGCCAAGACCGCCGCAAAAATCGAAAAAGAATTGGGCGGTGCCGCCCGCCAAGGCGCAAAATCGGGCAGGGCGCGCGACTGGCTGTTTCATTCAACAATGCGCAATGCCGGTCGCGTCGCCAAAATCGGCGAAGAACTTGCCGCGTTGCATTTCGTGCTGGGGATTCTTGGCGATTTCTATGATTGGACCAACACTGAAAATGATGAATTCACAAACGGAATAAATATGAAGCCGCTGTTGCTGCTGTCCGCCGACGATATCGAAGGCCAAGATAATATCGTGAACTATGGCATGTGGCTAATGTGGTCGGGCGATTCGGCGATTCCCGAAGATGATGATGCCGCGTATTTGCAAGCGATGGATTTTGCACAAAAGTTTTACCAAGACCTGGTCGAAACCCAGGAATCTGAAAACCGTCATGCATGCGATGTTGATATCTATGTCGTTCGCCCGATTATCCGCAACCCCGGTGGCGAAAGTCAATCGCTTTATTGGCTGTTCATGAACGATATTCCATGGTCCACCGCCCGATAAAAAACCTGTTGTCTTTTTTTTAGAATTTATTTAACATTAAACACGAAGGCCAAAGGAGGAACCAAATGAAAAAACTTTTCATTAGTTTTGTTGTTATACTGTCAACCGCGATTTCCGCCCACGCGTATCAGGTTTTATCTTCACGCGAATTGGGCAAGGGCGACGCACGAAACCAAAACGTTGTTGTCAAATGCACAACCGAAATGGGCAAATTATCAAATCAAACATGCTCGCTGCGCCGGTATGTAAAATGCAGTGGCACCGGCATCAAGAAAAAATGCAGTGGATGGCAGGGTTGGCGTGATTTACGCAACCCGGAAAAGCAATTTTCCGATTGGCAAACCGCCGCGAACGAATGCTGTCGAACAATGGGATTACGATAGAAAACAAAACGCCGGTTCATCCGGCGTTCAAAATATATCTGTATTTCGCAGATAATAGTAAAGCGTCGCCCGATTGACACGCAATTTTTTTGCAATTTGGGCTTTACTAAGTCCCATATCAATAAAAGTTATTATTTTTTCTTTGTTTCTGTCAAGTTTCAGATGTTTTGCTTGTATTCCAACCGGCCGCCCAAGTTTTTTACCCTTGGCCTTTAATCGCGCAAGGCTTTCGCGCACGCGTTCTTTTAATAATGACCGCGACAGTTCCGCCGACAACCCAAACGCAAACGCCAAAACCTTGGATTGTATATCCGCACCCAAACGAAAATTTTCTTTCAGTGTCCAAACCTGGCAATTTCGTTCAAGACACATTTGTAAAATCCCCATAACCTCTAACAACGACCGCCCAAGACGCGAAATTTCTGTGGTGATTAAAATATCACCGTCTTTTAATTCTGTCAGCAACGCTCCCAATTTACGATCTTGCAATCTTTTCCCACTTGAAATTGTTTCTTCGACCCAAGAATCAATAACGATATTATTTCGTTTTGCAAAATTTTCGATGACATAGTGTTGATTTTCCCTGGTTTGATGGCTGGTTGAAACACGACAATACCCATAAATCATGATAACTCCCTTTGGTGCTTTTGTTATAAAAAAAGGCACCTGAAAAAAATTTCAGCGCCCATGTTTCGCGGTTGAATATAGTAGATTTTTCCCTAATTTCAAGTGTTGAAAAAAACCTAGGTTTTTAGTCAACACTTTTTTTCAAAAAATCAAAATTTTTATTTTGTGTAAAATCAATAACTTACAAATTTCCAAATTTTGGCCGAACAAGGTGTCAAAAAACCTAGGTTTTTTTAACATAACATCGTGCCTTAAAAGGAATGGCCTTTTAAGAGTTTAACGTTAAACCAAGGAGAAAAAAATGTTAAGACAATCAAAAACAACAATCAAAGAATTGTCTGCGCAATACCGCAGTGTATTGAAACGGGCATTCTTGGCGGGTGTTATTGCACTAACGACATCGGTCGCCACCGCAAATACAGATGTAACATTTGCGGGTGATTATACAGATAATAGCGGAACAACACAAAATGTTGCAAACGGCGCACCGGGTGCCCAAAACTTTACATACGACGGGACAAATGCAAATGGAACCGCAAATGAAGGTATAAGTTCAAACACCACGACCGGTGTTAGCCAGGCTAACTTTGCATATACCTTGGCCGATGGAACAACAGAAACACTTGAATCAGGCAATACATATACCGCCGGTGATTATACCGCAAGTACAGTTGCAGGAACGACCGGATACGAAAATGTATCTGTTGCCGATGGATACGGCCTTAGTGCCGGGACGACGGTGGTTGATTCCGCATATAGTTATGAAAATCCGCAATACGATGAAAATATAGAAGGCAGTCAACAATATATAACATTGGACAGTAATGCCGGCGCACGCGCATTGACCGCAGATTATGCAACAGATCCAGCATATACCAGTGGTTCAACAACCATTACCAATGCAACAACCGCCGAAGATTTAATCGGTCTGTATTCATATCAAGCCGGGGAAGGGCACAGATATGTTCTGTCCGCAGACGGCACGGGTGTAAGAGATCTTGATAATGATGGTCAAGGTGTTGACCTTGATAACCCAGCCATAGATCCGGATTTAAAAACGGCATTACAGGGAATGCTTGATGCGTATGCAAATGACAGTGGTGCAAACCTGACCGCGGCCACCAACGCATTAAATGGTATGCAGGACGCGGAAAACGCAAACTATGCTGCAGCATTGGGTGCATATAATGCAGATACCGCAGCCCAAGAAACATTGGCAACAAATTTTGCCACATATACCACGGCAACCAACGCATACGAAACAGCAACCAACGCGGATAGTAATTATCAACAAGCGTTGGACAACTTTAATGCAAACACTGCAATGTTCGATGCGGCATCCGATGTTTATAACGCACCAATCGAATCAACAATCGATGATCGCGCACAAACGGTCGCCGAAGCCGTTGTTGCCGACGAAGCATCCGCACGTGAATCGGCAGATGCCGATTTGCAAGACGCGATCGATAACGAAGCATCCACACGTGCCGACGAAGATGCGGCCATCCGTTCTGAATTCGCAGATGCCGATGATGCGGTTCGCGGTGAATTCGCGGCGGCCGATGCCGATTTGCAAGACGCGATCGATAACGAAGCATCCGCGCGCGCCGACGAAGACACGGCTATCCGTTCTGAATTTGCAGATGCCGATGATGCGGTTCGCAGTGAATTCGCGGCGGCGGATGCCGATTTGCGAGACGCGATCGATAACGAAGTTGCACGTGCAACCGCCCAAGAACAGGCAATTCGTAACGACTTTGCGGCGGGCGACGCGGCAACATTGGCACGGGCAAACGCCTATACCGACCAAAGGGTAGATACGCTTGAAAAGAACGTGTCCGGGGGTGTTGCGGCGGCAACCGCATTGTCATCGGTTGCGGTGTCCAACGTAAAACGTGGCGAAGTTTCTGTCGGTGCCGGATACGGTTATTACAATGACCAATCCGCCGTTGCGTTTGGTGCCGCGATGGGGCTTACCGATCGTTGGTCTGTTAACGCGGGTGCCGGTTTGGCAACGGGTGACAAAACCCAGATGTCTTTCCGTGCCGGAACAAATTACAAGTTTAAATTGTTCTAATAAAAATCGGTCAAAGCAAACCCAAAATCCCCGCAACAACGCGGGGATTTTTATATAATTTGTTATCTAAGATTTTTGCCCGTCTCCATTTGCATTACAAACCTGGCCGCGGCACTGTCCGCCTACGCTGGTGCTTAATTTTGGTTAATGAATTATGCGTCTTTGATGAATTATTTTCGATATACGTGCGCGCTACGGCGAGACACTCAAATTTCTTAATTCGCAAAACGAATAACGAAATTTGGTGGATGAGACTGGACTCGAACCAGCGACCCCCACGATGTGAACGTGATGCTCTAACCAACTGAGCTACTCATCCAAAACTTTTTTCAGTTCCCCTCCTGTGGAGGGGTGGCGCCGAACAGCGACGGGGTGGTCTTGTTGCCCGTCTTCGTTTGCGCTGCAAACTCCGCCGTGGCATCCGTCTCCACTTCGTTACGCCGAGACTTCGCTGAATTTTTTTAATCGTGCGCACCGCGCGCGATAACAAAAATTCGTGGTGGGGATAGTGGGACTTGAACCCACACGGTCGCAATGACCAAAGGATTTTAAGTCCTCAGCGTCTACCATTCCGCCATATCCCCGGACCCTTTATTTTAATCATGCGGCGTTTTGCGCCGCGCGATAATAAAAATTTGTGGTGGAGCTGATGGGACTCAAACCCACGACCTCTACGATGCGAACGTAGCGCTCTATCAACTGAGCTACAACCCCAAAACTTTTTAGTTCCCCTCCTGTGGAGGGGTGGCCGAAGGCCAGGGTGGTCTTCCTGCCCGTCTACGTGCGCGTTGCGCACTCCGCCGCGGCACTCAAATTTCTTAATTCACAAAGCGAATAACGAAATTTGGTGGTGGGCATAAGAAGACTCGAACTTCCAAGGGTCGCCCCACTAGTACCTGAAACTAGCGCGTCTACCAGTTCCGCCATATGCCCAATGCGCCCCCATGATACACCACTTTTACGCACATTGCAACAAGAAAATGAAAAAGTGTTAGTGCAAGTGAGTAGTGGTTAGTAAATGTGCATAAAGTCAAGTATAAAAAATACTTATTTTTGTAAAACACATTTACTAACCACTACATCACCGTTCCCTGGGCTGGGTAAAAAGTAAGCTGAATTTCACGCCACATTTTGTATTCTTCGCGCGGCAACATGTCCAGGGGTTGACACGCGTTTATTGCATTACGTATTGTATCCAACACATACGCAAACGCCGGGTCGCGTTCCGCCGCCGATGCCCCTTCGAACCACACATTTGCAACCGTCCCGTTTGTCCGCATCGTTAAATGTGCCACCGCACGAATCCCCGAAATATCGGGCCGCGACGTATCAATCACCCAACAGCGCGTCATTTTATACCGCAACGCGTCAATAATCGAAATGGCAAGCCCCGTATGCAGCGATGTCGTATTCCGATTCACACGAATAACCGTCTTTTTCACGGTCGCCGGTTTATCGTCGGGCTTTTCATCTTTTGGTTTATTTTCCCGTTTCTCTTCGGGTTTTTCTTCGGGAATCACGGTCGGTGTTTCGATTTTTTGTTCGGTTTTCAGCGCGGCATCTTGTTCCGGTGTTGGCTTTATTTCCGGCTCTTTTACCGGTTCTTTTTCTTCATTTTTGTCCGGCACCGTTGTATTATATAAAACAGATTCTTCGCCGGTAATTTTCACCTGGGACAAATCAATCATCATAATCTGAACCCGGTCGGGCGCAACAAAACGTTCGCGTTCGCCAATCACCACACCCGCAATAAAAACCAACACGCACACCGCCCCCAAATGCCCCAAAACCGAAAGGCCGATATTTTCAGATGTAAAATGATTGAACCGCACCATATTTTAATTTTCCAATTTTGTCCTAAGGCCAATTTTTTGGAACCCCGCGGTCTTTAATTTTCCCATAACATTCATAACCGCGCCATAGTCCGCATGCCTATCGCCATTTATCACGATGGTCAGGTTTGGATTTTCCCCACGCATCGCAACCGCACGCGTCACAACTTCGTCCGCCGGCAATTCCACCGTTCCCAAATAATATCGCCCGGCCGAATCGACACTAACCTGCATCGCGTGGTCGGTACCGGTTAAAACCGTCGTTCCGGCGTTTGGCAAATCCAAATCAATTCCGTTTGTCATCATCGGCGTCGTCACCATAAACACGGCAAGTAACACCGTCATAACGTCAATCATCGGCGTCAATGTTATTGTTGCATCCGAAATCCACCGTCTTTTACGCACCATGTTTGTTTTCCCCCAAAGAATCATATAAATCATCGGCACGTTTGGAAAAAATCTGGTGTGCGATTGCCGCCGGTATCGCCACAATCAACCCCAACGCCGTCGTTCCAAGTGCGATTGCAAGTCCCGGTGCAATAACACCAATACTTACCGATTGATTTGCACCAATTGATGAAAACGAATCCATAACACCCCAAACAGTTCCAAAAAGACCGATAAACGGCGAAATATACGCAACCATCGCCAAAAACCAGAGGTTTTTATCAAACGGCCGAATCGCCACATCTGGATTTCCCGTTGGCCTTTGCCGCCGCGCGTGCCGGAAAAGTCGGATTTTTTCCACAATCACCGCCCAAGACAAAACACTAAACACAACCAACACAACCGACGCAATCGCCGTCACAACATCGGTCGTAAACAGTTTCCATAACGAAAATGTATTCATATTACTTCCTTTTTATTACTTTTTTAACGCATTTGCCAATACATCTGGCAAACAGGCCGGACGACCATTCGCATCCAAATACGCCGCCGTCCCGATAAGTATAGCACAAATTTCATCATTTTTCACGAATTTTTGTTCGACCGAAATCGATGCCGCGCCAACCTTTAACACACGCGTTTCAACCACGAATTCTTCACACAAAAACAGCGGCCGCAAATACCGAATTTGCAAATCACGAATAACCAATCCGACATCCGCCGGATTGGGCCGCGCTTTGCGGCCCAGCCAATTCATACGCGCGCGTTCCGCGACTTCAATATATCGCCCATGATACATAATGCCGCCCGCATCAGTATCTGCATACGCCACCGAAAAATTAAATTTATGCACGTCCATTACTTTTCCAACCCCATATGTTTATAGCCCGCGTCCGTCACAATTCGTCCGCGCGGTGTCCGCTGAATCAAACCCAACTGCATCAGATACGGTTCAATCACATCTTCAATTGTGTCCGCCGGTTCCGAAAGCGCCGCCGCCAAATTATCAATTCCAACCGGCCCACCCGCATAATGCATTATAATCGCATTGATATATTCACGGTCAACCTGGTCCAGGCCATCAGAATCTATATGTAATTGTTCCAATGTTGTCCGCACCACGTTTTCCGTAATTATACTGTTTCCCGTTGCCGCGGCAAAATCACGCGCACGCTTTAACAAACGGTTCGCAATACGCGGCGTTCCGCGCGAACTCTTGGCCAATAACAGTGCCCCACCTTCATCAATTTCGGTCCCCAATATCCCAGAACTGCGCCGAATAATTTTTGCCAAATCGGCGGGTGAATAAAAACTTAGCCGTAAATCAATCCCAAACCGGTCGCGCAACGGGTTAGACAAAAGTCCCGTCCGCGTCGTTGCCCCAACCAATGTAAACGGGGGCAGGTCGATACGCACACTTTTCGCCGACGGCCCTTCGCCAAGCATGATATCCAACTTGAAATCTTCCATCGCGGAATACAAAACTTCCTCTATCGCCGTGGGCAAGCGGTGAATTTCATCGATAAACAGAACATCCATCGGTTCCAGTGCGGTAAGTATCGCCGCCAAATCCCCCTGCTTGGTCAGCATCGGCGCCGATGTCGCACGAAAATTCGCACCCAATTCATTTGCGACAATGTGGGCAAGGGTGGTCTTCCCAAGTCCCGGTGGCCCATAAAGCAAAACATGGTCCATCGGTTCGCCGCGCGCCCGAGCCCCGGATATAAAAACCGACAAATTTTGTTTTAACGATTCATGCCCAATAAAATCAGACAATGTCTTTGGCCGAATCGACCCGGCAATTTCATCCGGCACATTTGGATTCATAAAACGGTCATTTATCGCACTTTCCATCGCATCCGCCCATTATAACAATTTAGTGTCCGCATTTTCACGTCCAACATACGCTTTTAGGTCATTATACATCTGGCGCAAATCGGCGGGCGCGGCATAGTTTTGATTTGCATTTTTAATACGAATTGTTTCCAAACTTATCTGGGCCTGCTTTTTTAATACCTGGGTCAAGTGTTCGGAAAAATGTTTTGCTTCATCCGATTCTTCGGCACCCTGAAGCAACAGGCCGCGATTCGGCCGTGGCGACAAAAACGCAAAGTCAGACATCGCCGTATCGGGCGACACCAATACAAACCCCGAAATTTCAGGCCGCCGCATCAGCATTTGCAAAACATACCACGCACCCAATTGATGCCCGGCAATCCAAATCTTGTCACTATCTTCGTTATGATTTTGAATCCAATCAATAACCGTCGCAATATCCAGCATATTATCCGCCGTTGTCCCAAGTGCACCTTCGGAATCACCAACGCCACGATAGTCAAACCGCACAACCGAAAACCCGATATCCATAAACGCCCGAAACATCGCATAAGAAATCCGGTCATTCATATGACACTTTTGCCGCGGATTGCCCGACAACACAACGGCAAGTGGCGCATCATCATCGGCCGCCTTGTGATAAACCGCGTGCAATTTTCCCATTTCCCCAGATATTATAATATCAACCATAATCCACCTTCTTTTATTTATTACGCCACATTTATAGAACAAACGATTATGAATTTTCAATAAAAATTTTTGCTTTGACACAAATATAAATAATGTTTTAGAATACACACAAAGGAAGGTCAAAATGAATACATCAAAGTTCAATCTGGTGGCGGTTTTTGGTATGCTTGCGGCATCTGCGGCATTTGGCACCACGGAATACATTCAGGAAAATTTTCAAACGGTCTATACCGAAACGCCGGTTCAATCATATTATGCATATCCCGACGATCCGAATTTTATCCCTGAATTTGAATTCATGGACGAAGATTATGGTTTCGATTATGACGAAAACATCTTTGCCGCGCGCGAGTTAGAAGAGGCCGCCAACCCCGGCGTTATGTTTGCGACCCGTCCAATGGTTATATGCCGTAATTTTGGTTGCACACGCCTTAATGATAAAATCACCCGCACATTTTTGTTTAATAGTTTGGTAAACATGTTCATGATGAACGCCCATTCACGCGTATATATATGCGAGGCCGACCCATTTTCCCGTGATTGTTTGCAATCGGGACTTTCTTTCCCCGTCCGGGCCGGGATTGCAAACGCACTTGTTAAAATTCCAAAGGCCACCATATCCCAGGTAAATGTTTCAACCGGTCTTTCGCGTGGCACAATCAATATGACCTATGAATTATTGGTAAATGGGGTAAGTCGTGTGTGCGAACCAACCATTGTTGACCTGGTTATTCCAAACAATTCATCGGCAATACTGTCAAACCGTGAATTCACATGCAATTTAACCAGTGATGGGTTTAGCAATGTATCATTACTAATAAACCTTGACTATATCGATTTGGATTATGGCATATTGGGTGGCTATTATTCTTTGGGTACCCAGGGCCGAATTTCTGGTGGTGCGACCGGATACGCATTGTTCAAGACCGAATTCACAACTGGCGGCATGCAATTCCGCGCCATGTATGACGAAAATAATAACTTTATCCAAACGATTCAGCCGGGCGAATACGCGGTCGAACCATTACGGAAATAGTTAAAATACTTGAAACCCACGACCAAAACCGCTATGATAAAAGAAAGAAAACATCATGGCGGTTTTTTGATGAATAAAACATTATTGATTATTGATGACGACGACACATTGCGCCAAACATTGGCGCGGGGGTTGCGTTCCGCCAATTTTTATGTTTTAACCGCCCCAAATGCCGAAATAGCGAAACAAATCTTGGAACGAATATCCGTTGATGCAATCGTTCTTGACCGCATGATGCCGGATATGGACGGTTTGACGTTCCTTAAAAAACTGCGTACGGGGGGAAACAATACCCCGACAATAATGCTGACCGCGATGGGTGGGGCGGAAAATGCGATTGACGGTCTGCGGGGTGGGGCGAACGATTATCTGGATAAACCATTTCAATTACAGGAACTAATTCTGCGCATTGAAAACATGACGCGTTTTACACCCGAACCCGAACCAACCCGGGTTGACGGCATATTGTTCACCGACAACGAATTTTTCGTGGCGGACAAATCCGGCACGCCGCGCATATTACAATTATCGGCCGAAGAAAAAAAATTACTGCGCGGACTAACGACACCAATCGGCAATATCGTGCCGGCATCACCCATGGTCGCAAAACGCTTGCGCGAAAAAATAAATAATGTATCATTGGACATGGACATCATAACCATACGGGGTCGTGGTTATAAACTGGTCTGTCCAACCAAAAACAAAGGATAGAAAATGCGACTAATTCCACGTGGTTTTTTCTGGCGAACAATTTTGTTGATATTGGTTCCGTTGATTTTGGCACTGACCATCGTTGCCAATGTGTTTTTCGGCAATCATTGGGCGCGCGTTCATGCAACACTTGCGCGAACACTTTCGGTTGAAATCGCAACAATTATGAATTTCATAGATTCAGGCGACACACAAACGGCGGAAAAATTGGCGCACGACATCGGAATAAACACAACCGTTGCACCCGAAATCCACCGCCACGCAAAAAATGATAATAATTCGCGCGCGGCGGGATTACTTGCCCAAGAACTTGCCAAACGCATAAATCGCAACAGTGAAATCTATGTTGATCGCGGCCACCGCCTTATTACAATTGATGTCCCAACGGCGAACGGCGAAATTGCGACATTCGGGACAAGTTTATATCGCATTTATTCCACCAGTACAGAGGTTTTTATAATTTGGCTAATTGGTGCGATTTTGATTGTGTCCGCATTGGCCACGCCGTTTATAATTTTGCATAACCGCAGTATTCGTCGCATTGCGCACGCGGCAAATCGTTTCGGGCGTGGCCTTGATGTGCCGGGTTTTCAACCAACCGGATCCAAGGAAATACGTGATGCCGCCGCGGCCATGATAACCATGAAAGAACGCCTTGATAGATATAACCGCACCCGCACCGACATGTTGAACGCGGTAAGCCACGATTTGAAATCACCCCTGGCGCGGATGCGTTTGGCGATAGAAACGGATTCCGGCGACAAATCCGCGCTGCTTGCGGATATTGACCGTATGACATCAATGATAAATGGTTATTTGTCCTTTGCGCGTGGCGAAATGCCCGAAATTGAACAATCGACCGAATTACCGCCAATGCTTTTGCGGATTGCGCGTGACGCGGCCCCGGATAAAGAAATCATAACTAAATTCCCCGAAAACCCGGTTCAATTCTATGCGCGCCCGATGGCACTTGCGCGGGCGTTTGCGAATATAATTGAAAACGCGGCACGATACGCCAATACGAAAATAAAAATAACCGAAATCGATGGTGCGGACGAAACAACGGTTATAATCGAAGACGACGGCCCCGGCATCCCAGACGACAAAAAGGCCGATGCAATGCGCCCATTTGTCCGCTTGGACGATGCACGTGGCGCAAATACCGGTGGCACGGGACTGGGGCTGTCCATCGCACAGACGGCAATTGAAAATCACGGCGGTCGCATATTCTTGGAAGATGGCGACCTGGGCGGGCTGCGTGTGCGTGTGGTTTTACCAATTCAATAAAAAGGGCAAAATATGAATCTGTATAAATATGTATCTGATAAACTAAATGAAAAATTGGGTTTTGCGGCAAAACTGGAAATTCCGCGCAACCGTGACTTTGGCGATTTTTCAACGAACGCCGCAATGGTTATGGCACGGGTCGCGGGCAAGAATCCACGTGAAATCGCAACCGAACTTTTGCCTAAAATCAAAGAATTGGATTTTGTGTCCGATGCTTCAATCGCGGGGCCGGGGTTTATCAACCTGAAAATCAAGGACGATTTTTTATGGAACGCGGCGCAAACCGCGGCCGAAATCACGCGCACCACAAAGCCAATGACAATCGATATGGACTATGGTGCATATAATGTGGCAAAATCATTACATATCGGACACCTGCGCACATCAATTGTGGGTGATACATTGTACCGGCTTGGGCGCGCAATCGGGCACAAGATGATTTCGTATAATCACATGGGCGATTGGGGCCGTTCGATGGGAATGGTTATCGCATGGATTGAAAAACTACACCCGGATTGGCCATTTTTTCAAGAAAACTTTGACCCAACCGCGGATTATTCGGGATACGCCATGCCGGTCGTAGAGTTAGACACATATTACCCATCGGCCGCGGCACTTGCCAAGACGGATGAAAAATTCATGGAACGCGCACAAATCATAACCGCCGAATTGCAAAATGGACACCCCGGATATAATGCACTTTATAATGTATTTATCCCGGTATCATTGCAATCGATGGATGAAATTATCAAGAAACTAAACATGTTACCGTTTGATAATAACCTTGGTGAACGCAACGCCGCAAAATATGCGGACCCGGTCGAAAAGATATTGCGCGACAAAAAATTATTACAACAAAGCGACGGTGCGGAAATTGTTGTCGTTCGGCGTGATACCGATAACAAACCAATGCCACCGGTTATGTTCCGCAATTCCCGCGGCGCAACAACATACGATGCAACGGATATTATGGCGCTTTATTATCGTAAAATTACGGACACACCGAACCATATAATTTATCTGACCGATAGCCGCCAAAGTCTGCACTTTGAACAATTGTTCCGCGTTGCCGAATTAACGGATATGTTCCCGGCCGATTCATTGGAACACATTGGATACGGCACAATAAACGGCACGGACGGCAAACCGTTTAAGACGCGTGACGGCAACGCCGCGGGGCTAAACGACATTATCGACATGGTGCAAACGGCGGTTCGCGACCGCGTCGCCGAATCGGGCAAGAAATTGGACGACGCAACAATCGACGAAATCGCGCTTGCGGCATTAAAGTTCAACGATTTGTCGCACGATTTGCGTTCGGATTATATTTTCGAACCATCACAAATCACATCGTTCGAAGGTCGCACGGGGCCATATATACTCTATACCGCGGTGCGATTAAATTCGGTCCTGCGCCGCGCCGAAAAATTTGACACACCAAAAACCGCGAACCTTGGGCCGGACGAAAGAAACCTGGTTATGGAATTATTGGACTTTGACCGCACGGTGCAATCGGCATTTGATTCACGCGCAACGGATTTGGTCGCGAACTATGCATACGATGTATGCCAATTGGTGAACACATTCTATCACAATTGCCCGATATTGCGCGACGATGTTGATGCGGAAACGCGCAATATGCGACTTTCACTGATTAAAATCGCGGTTGATGTTTTGTCGCGTGCATTGGATTTAATGGGCCTAAAAATCCCGGTGGAAATGTAGGGAAGTGTTAGTCCGTCACGACCGCGGCGCGGTCATGCCGCGACGGGTGGTTAGTAAAATAATACCTCATACTGGCGAAAGCCGGTATCTCGTCGTCACAGTTGAAACCACGAGATACCGCGTTACCGCGGTATGACGGTGCATTTTTGTGGGGCCCGGTACCGCGGGGTGTGGTTCCCACTAACCACTAGCCACTTACACTAACACTTTCTAATTTTCCCCTTGTTCGAAAATTCAAAATTTGATAGAATAGGGCAAAAGGGACCACAGAGAGATGAAAAAAATTCTATTTTTCTTAATTCTTTTCCATGCAAGCGCAGGCACCGGTCACGCACTTACCTGTGTTCCAAAAACGGGTAACACCCCTAGTGACAACAGATACTTGAAATACTGGGGTGGTGTGCTTGAAACATACCTGCAATGCGGTGGTTCTGGCGGCGGTTTTCACATATGCAAAAATGGCGTTGTTGTTGAAGGATGGGACGGAAATTTGCATAAATGCACACAACAAGGTTGGAAAACTGTTAATGATATACAAAACTGCGATGGTGTGTTAGAAAAAATAGAACAAGACTATGGTGGTTTATCAAATCTTAGTACATTGTTCGCAAACAAATCTCACAACTCGCAATGGTTGTATTACTATAATACAGATGAAGCAAACGGTTATACTGCAATTAAAAATTATTGCAAATATGATTATAATGAATTTGAAAAACAACTTGCCAAATGCACCGGCGATTTTTTGCATTGGAATGATGACGATACGGTCACATTGTGCGATGCCTCCGCGGCATCTTCATCCACAGAATCCGCACCACAACAATCCACAAAACTAGCGCGAACATCCAAAGAAATCAATTGTAAAAATACGGGTGGCGATAGGTACGATGCAAAAAATGATTTATGTGTATGTAACGCGGAAGAAAAACACCTAACCCAAACCACCGAACAAGGTTACAGTATCTGTCGTTGTATGGATGGATACAAACGCAACAATGAAAACAATAGCGCAACCGGCGAATGTGTCTATGCGCCGGAAATAAAAACCCAAATTAAACGGGACGACATGGCTATGCAGCGCGATGCCGAAGACGCATATCGCAATGAATACGATAATGCACAAAGCCTTGCGAATAAAGGTACAACCGCACTTTCCACACTTGCGACGGGCGAGGGCGCAATGATGGCCGCGCGCGCGATTGCCGAAAAAATCGCCGATGATGATGCCGAAGAAAAAATGTCCGAATATATTACGACAATGAAATGCGAATATGGTGGTGGGCAATCGGTGAACCTTGGGGACACGGAAACATTGCCGGGCGGAAATGAACTGACCAACTATTACGCCGAATACAAACAATTGGCGGATAAATTAAAGGCAACCAAGGCCGCACTAAACCTGCGCCCCGGAATTGAAGCAGAGGTTTTATACGACCGCGCCGAAACAGGTCTTTATCAATACGCCAACGCCGAACGGCAAAGCGGCGGATTTACATCACTTTCGCGCGCGTTAATGAACCCCGAAGGTGCGGACGCCGAACAATGGAACGCACAACGCGCCGAAACAAACCGTGATTTATTGATCGGGGGCACACTTGCCACCGTCGGGCTTGCCGGATCATATATCGCCAACCGCGCAATCAACAAAGACCATGTAAAAAAGTATAAAGAATTGGAAGAGAAGTTTAATAAAATTGAACAAGAACTTTTAAACAAATATCCGGAAGCATTCGTTCCAGAAGAAATACCTGTTAAACCATCAATAGAAGAACCGATTATAGATACTATTGATGAAATAGACCCGATAATTGAACAAACACAACCGGCCCCTCAACTTGATTTTAAACCTTTCTCTGACAAGTATCTGTTTGCCTCTGGCTCATATAAACTAAAAAGCAACGTTGCCGCATTAGATGACTATATACAAGGATTAATTACCACTCTTAATAAACCCGAATATGCAGATTTTAAGATATGTATTAAAATAGATGGTCATACCGATAGAGTTCCACCCGCGCCCGGCTTTATGTCCAACCAGGAATTGTCACAAAAACGCGCAGACAGTGTGAAAGATTATATGGAACCCAAATTGAATTCGATTACTAATCATATTTCAAACATGGTTGCAACTGGATATGGGGACAAAAAGTGTACAGAAGATAAATACGAAAAAATAGACGATGACAATTGTCGTAGGATAGATATAACAATAGAAGCATGCGGTAACTAACTGCCTGTTTCGGGGCGACAGGAATGTAATTCCCACTTCACTTCGTTCGCGGGCCCCTTTCACTGCGCGCACCGTGTGCGCTTGTTCCGAACATTATTGTTTCCAGTTCATCCCCACTACAATCTTCCTGTCATCCCGCTGGAAAGCGGGATCTTGTCGTTCACGTCGAAGTTCAACAAGATACCGCCTTGCGGCGGTATGACAATTTTTAATGGTCGGGGCGACAGGAATCGAACCTGCGACCCCTTGCACCCCATGCAAGTACTCTACCAGGCTGAGC
This sequence comes from uncultured Pseudomonadota bacterium, assembly GCA_902787305.1. Taxonomy (GTDB): domain Bacteria; phylum Pseudomonadota; class Alphaproteobacteria; order Rs-D84; family Rs-D84; genus Enterousia. The sequence goes on from CADAFS010000005.1 coordinate 24,755, forward strand.
TACGCCCCGACGATATGATATATTAAAGCAATACACTTTCAATTACAAATATTTTTTTTGAAAATCTCTGCCAGCGTGCGTCTTTAAATATTTTTCAAAGTTTTCCGCTTTTTCTTGCGTGTCAAATGCAAAATACGACACAATTCGCCATGGTTTATATTTATTCGTGTGTCGGCATGTGCCATTGTTATGTTCACGAAATCGCAACTTTAGATTATTCGTATAACCAACATAAAAATGTTCTGGCGAATTTACACTTTGTAAAATGTATACATAAAACATTACTTGTCCGTCTCCGCTAACGCTACGCCGAGACGCTCCGTTTCGTCCGCGCCCTTCGGCAAAAACCTCGGTCGCGGCGGTTGCCACGGCAACCGACGGAACGGGCGAACCTGCGACCCCTTGCACCCCATGCAAGTACTCTACCAGGCTGAGCTACGCCCCGACGACAGACAGCATGATAATATAAACTTTCACAATTTGCAAACAGATAAATAAAACCGTTATACACTAAATTTGATGATGGAAAAAATTTCCAGAGAACCGTCACACCGCTGAAGAGCGGTGCCCAGGCCGAACGGAGTGAGGACTTGCCCCGCAGGGATTCTGAAACAAGTTTAGAATGACAATTTATTTGTGATGTTCGCGACGCAAGTTTTTGCGTTCGCAAAAACTGGATCCCGCGCTTCCGCGGGATGACAACATTGTGAAACATGCGCGCATAAAAAAAACCGCCGAAGCGGTTTTCTTTATATCAATGCCGACAGCAATATCGCCGTTGCAATTATCCAATCGCCTGTATGCGCACCATGGTGATGATGGTGGTGATGATTATGGTGATGCGACACATGAACCGGCGCCGGCGGCGGGTTATGATGCGTCACGTGGTGTCCACCGTGCCGCGGCGCGCCATGCGTATGTGTCACGAACGGACGTGGCGCATGATGACCACCGCCATGATTCGGTGCCGCATTAGCCGACCCGACGCACAACGCCGCCACAACCGCCACAGATGTAAGGAATAGATTTGTTTTTTTCATGTTTATCTCCTTTGGTTCAAATTCATTATATAATATAATGATTATAAAAAGCAACAATTATTTTTATGAAATATAACAAAAAACAAACTCCCTATTGCGGCCTACGCCGCGATGACAAGAAAAGGGCACACTAACACTAACCACTAACACTTACTCTTGACCCATTTTTGGATTTTTGATAAAATTGTCGCAGAGATGAATAAAATTCTAATTTTATGCGCAATTATTGGGCCGATTGCTGGCACACCCGCATATTCTGCGGTGCGTGACGCTTCGTCAATTGCACGCACAACCGGCACAGCCACCGCACGTACTACCGCCACACCACGCGCAACCGCACCACAAAATTCCGTACCAAACGCACGCGCCACACGCAATACCGCCGTCCGCGCCGGCACACTTAGGTTGGATTCCGCACCACGCACAGCCACAAATACACGCACCCGCGTCATTAGCACCGAAACCCCGGCAAATCCGCGGCGCACGGTACAAATAGGTCGTGCCACAATCGCCGGCACCCCAAGTGCCGATATTATGGAAACCCGCACCGGCGCAGAATATGCGCGTTGCAAAACAGCATACTTTCAATGCATGGACCAATTTTGCCAATTAAAAAATGATGACTATCGCCGCTGTTCGTGCAGTTCGCGAATTTACGATTTAATGTCCACGCGCCAAAACATAATTGATACAAATAACAAAATCACAGAATTCACCGAAAATCTTGATGCGGTCGGCCTTAGCGCGGCCCAGGCGACGGCGATGCACACCGCGTCCGACGGCGAAAACGCGCTTGCCGCGGACACATCCGCATCTAAGGCATTACTTACCGCAATCATGAATTCTATCCGTGGTGGTGACACAACTGTCGGCGGCGCAATGTCCGATTTAAACAGCATAAATTTATCGTTCGACACGGTGAATATGTTCGGCCTTACCGACACAGCCGCGGTTATCGCATCATATAACGGCACGGAACTTTACAACGCGGTGTATCCGTCATGTCGCAATATCGTTGCCGCCGATTGCAACAATGCATCACTGCAACGCGCGGTGACGGCATACCTTATGGCCATTGAACAAGATTGCAACACGGTGCAAACCGCACTTGAATCAAAACAAAAAGATTTACGCGCCGCCGTGCGCGAAAGCGGGGCGATGTTGGACCTTGCACGCATTGAAAACCGCAACAAGCACAATTCGGATAATATGGCAACCTGTATCGGGAATGTAGAGGCCGCCGTCCTTAGCGAGGAAGTTTGCGGTGCAAATTACCATAAATGTCTTGATAACGGCGAATTCATAGATGTGACGACCGGCGCGCCAATTGCCGGCGTGGCACGATTCTATGAATTGCAAGACATATTAAAATTCAACCCGAACAAAGACAACATCGATCAAAAATTGGCCCAGAATCCTGACAATCGTAATTTTGTTAAAAATTTTGAAAGCAAAACAAAAAAATTCGCGGAACCCGCACTTGATAAATGCACTGAAATCGCGGATACGGTTTGGGCGGAATACCTGGACAAGGCACTGCTTGATATATACTATGCCCAAAAGTCCAAGGTTCAAACGATTAAAACCGGGTGTCTTGATTTTATTTCAAGTTGTTATGATGACCGCGAAACGGCAATAACCGCGGCGATGGCGGAACTTATCGACGGGACAACCGAAATATCACTTTTGCCGGACAAAATCGTCCTTACCCGCGAAATGTGTAATAACTATATTGAATCTTGCAACAATATGTTTGATAACACCAATATAATTGCGGAATATATTGACCACCAAACCGATACCGATACAACCGCGGCATGTCGCGCCGTGGTGCAACAATGCTTTGACAGTTTCGGCGGTGCAAATTATGAAAACTTTTATTATCCCAGCAGTGGTCTGTTTCAACCAGGCGTGGTTGATGATTTAGTATCAAACCACAATACCCCGGAAACGGAAAAACGCATATCGGCACTTGATTGGTTCACGCTTTATGAATATGACGTAACCGGCGAACGAAAACCGGGCTATGTTTCCAAATGCGCACAACGCGTTGCCGAAATCCCAAGCTGCGCAGACAAGGTTGAATTAGTATTCGGTGGTCTGGATGCCATAATTGCCGATAGATCACTTGACACATATGGTCAATATGTATATGGCGACCCGATAAATCATCATGATGCATACGGATATGGTTGGGCAAAATTGGATGATGGGATGACAACAATTCCATGGAATGCCCCAAATTATAAATTCAAAAATCGCCGCTTACGCCCGACCGGTGTTGCGACCGAGGTTTATAACCAGATTATCGACAACCTGATTACCCAATGCATGAACGTCGAAGGCAAATTCATCGAAGCACAATTTGTGGATCATAGAAGGTATGGCACAGATACACAGCACGAGTTATGCAAAATTAAAACTCCAAATACATTAAGTCCTGACTATTGTCATGTAGACAATAACACCGACCCCAACATCGGAAAATTATGCAGATGTTATGGTTTAATTGGAAGTTTTGGTACTATTCCCGGCATGTCACAGCCGTCTCCGGTTGATTTTGAATATGTTTGTCCAAAAGATTACAATTTAACCACGGATACCGATGCATGGGGTGTGTGTTCTTGTTGGGAAAACGGCGGCCGCCGAAGCCAAAAGGGACACAGCACCAAATGTATGGCTATTTTACCGGTATCTTCTGATCTTGCCTTCACAGATTGTACAGAAAGCATGACAATCAACTTGTTAGATTCGGGGGAGATTAACTATTATTCGCAATGGTGTAATGCACCCGTAGATCCAATAACCAATAAGGTAATACCGATATTAAAACCGTACATTTATACAGGAACAGAAATTGACTGTAGAACATTAATGGAATCCGGTGACATAATCGTTCCCGACGGCATTACACGATATAACTAAAAACCGGCGCGATGCGCCGGTTTTCACTAATCACTAGCCACTTACACTTTCCGCTATTATTTTACTTGCCGCGCCTTCGGGACGAACCCACATATTATCCGCCGCATGCAATTCAGAAATAATCTTTTCACGTGCGCCCGGGACGGTCATTTTATCGAACGCATGCACGATATTTTTTGCCGTTGCTTTTTCGCCCAAAAATTCCGGATACACCGTGCGATTTAACAAGATATTTACCAGCGACGCCCATCGCACACGTATCAGCAAATGTCCAATCCATGTTGTGATCCTGTTCATTTTATAAACCACAATCGCCGGCACATGCAACATCGCCATTTCCACGGACACCGTTCCACTTGCCACCACGGCGACATATGTCCACCGATAAAGGTCATATCGCGCCGCCGCCGGTATGATTTCAGGCTGAACATTCCAATTTGCCACCACCGATTTCACATATTCCGCGGTTGTTTCGACAACCGGAATCGCAAATTTATATCCGTTCGCATTTGGGATTTTTTCGATAAATTCACGAAATACCGGCAATAAACGTTTGACTTCGCCCATGCGACTTCCAGGAACCAGGGTTATAATTTTTTCATCCGCCACACGTGGTTTATCGGCCCCAACCAACCCTTCGGCAATTGGATGCCCAACCGCAATCGTATCCAAACCATATTTGGTGAAATAGGGCACTTCGAAATCAAAAAACGCATACAGTTTATCAAACGTCCGCGCATATTTTTTCGCACGCCCCGGACGCCAGGCCCAAACCTGGGGCGCGACAACATGATGAAACCGCAGGCCATTTGCAATCATTTCGCGTGCACGCGCACTTTTGCGCAATTTTTTTATCACCGAACGCGCAAAGCCCGGCGAATCAATTGTTAAAACCGTGTCCGGTGCATATTTAATAATCGCATCGACGGTCTGATTTATACGCCGCGACAGTGTGCGCGCGTGCGCCAAAACCTCTATAACCCCCATAACCGACAAATCCGACATTGGAAAGATGGATTTTAATCCACACGCCGTCATTTCCGCGCCACCAATACCGGCAAATTCCGCGTTCCGCATTTGTCGCATTATGCGCGCCCCCAATGCATCACCCGACACTTCGCCCGCAATGATAAAGATTTTTTTATTCGGCATTTCCGGTCGTTCCAATTCCGCGTTTTGAACGGTTTTCTATGAAATCAATCGCATCCATCGCGTATTTGTTGTTTTTAACCTCGCGCCGGACGCGGGCCAAGCGTTCCGCAACCGTGCCACCCGTTTCACGAAACACCGCCGAATAAACGGAATGAATTGCGTGCATATCTTCGTTCGTGAACCCATGCCGCATCAGTCCCACACGATTTATCGTTCGATATGTTGCACGTGGCCCATCGTATATTGCATAGGGCAAAATATCATTTGGCACGCCCGACATTCCACCAATAAACGCGTTGCGCCCGATGCGCGCAAATTGCAAAACCATAACGCCACCGGACAAAATTGCGAAATCTTCGATTTCAACATGACCGGCAACCTGGACCAGGTTAGACATAACCACACTGTTTCCCACCTTGCAATCATGACCAACATGTGCATTTACCATAATTTGACAATCGTCACCAATAACCGTTCCATCCGACGCCGGCGTTCCCGAATGAATTGTCACATATTCACGAATTTTACAACGCTTTCCAATACGCAAGCCCGTCATCGCGGATTCATCTTGCCATTTTAAATCCTGGCTCATGACGCCCAAAACCGCAAAAGGATAAATAATTGAATCATCGCCAATACTGGTTTTCCCGCCCAAAACCACATGCGACACCAATTCAACCCGATCGCCCAGCACGACGTCGGGACCGACAATGCAAAACGGCCCAATTTTACAGTCCGCGCCAATCTTTGCGCCCGGCTGTATAACCGCACTTGGATGTATTTCTGTCATATAATCACCCCATATTTTATATGGATAATACCGCACACACAGAAATTTTGTTATTCAGTAAATATAACGAATTATAACAAGAATCGCGCATCGGGCCGAACATCTTCGGAATTCAAAACCGCAATCCAAAACAACCCAAGCGCACTTATCGTCGGCACATCAATCAAAATTCCAAACATTATGACCGCAAGTCCCATCATTTTGCCACGCACACTGTCCGCGACAGATTCACGATGCCAAACCGACATTGCGAACAAAACAAACGCCATAAAGGTTGTTGCAATAAAAATCGGTACCGCTTCGGTAAGTAAAAATAACACCAAACACAGCGCGGTTCCAAATCGAACAAGCCATTTAAGTTTAACAAACGCACTTTTATGAATCCGCCCGCGCGCCGGCACAATATCCGTTGCGACCGCCGCGGCAATCAATATCCCCGTCATCATAATCCCGATTAAATGTATCGGGGTCAGGTTCCCAAGTTGCCCAAACCTAAAAAATTCCGGTTGCATCAACAGTGCGATTGTTGCCACAAACATCAATGCCGACATGCACAAAACCCCACGCAATCGCCACGCACGCGTGCGCCCAATCAAAAGCCCGGTGCAAACGGCACCAACCTGTAAAATCGGCCCCCACCAATTTAGTGTATCACTAAATCCCACCGGCACCATCAAAAGCAAGAATAGGGCGACATTTACCCACCACCGGCGACGCACACTTGCGCGCGCACTTCCATACCATATTGGCAACGGCACCGCACGCGTTTTCGTTCCAATAAAGACGCACGAAACAAACAAAATTCCCGCCGTCACCCACGGCAAAAGCGACACCCCGTCACGCAAAACATCATAATTTCCGCCCATAAAAACAATCCAAAGCGCGACCATAATAATGCACCAAAACGCAATCCGTTCCGGATTTATGAAATCCGCAAGCCCAAGTTTTTTTCCATAAAAACGCCCAAACAAATATACGCCTATGAACAACGGCACGCACAACACCGCATTCCAAAAGAACGCCGGTGCAACAATTGCAGCGTTATTAAAAGCACTTATTGCGCTATTCACAACCATATTATCTTGAAACATAAACTTGCCTTTTGATTTGAAAAGATTATTATACATGTATGACTAAAAAACAAGGTTTTTTTACCATAATGGGTGGCCGGGTCAAAATGCAATTTGGCCCGTATAACCCAACATCTGATGCGGTATGGCTTGCCGCATTTGTGGACGGGAAACCCAAAACGGTTTTGGATGTTGGCACGGGAACGGGCGCGGTTGCACTTTGCCTTATGGCGCGAATTCCCGGAATTGACATGACCGCAATTGATGTGTCCGATGAAATGTTGACGGCGGCACGGCAAAATTTCGAATTAAATAACAAAAGCGCCACATTTATAAATGCGGACATATTGTCTTGGCGCACAAATAAAACCTTTGATTTGGTTATAACAAACCCGCCATATTTCAAGGGAATGCCCGCGGCGCACAATGCACACCATAACGCCGATTTAACCCTTTGGACGCGCCGGTGCATTGCACGCACCCGTCCAAACGGCACATTTGCGACAATCGTCGATGCCGCCGAATGCGCCACCGTTATTGCCGAAATGACCCGGCACTGTGGTGATATAAAGATTTTACCATTATTTAGCAATAAAAACACCGCCGAACGCGTTTTGCTGTCCGCCCGGGTTGGGCGCGCATCGCACACAACGATTTTTTCACCCCTTTCCATGAACTGCGACACCATTTTGCGTGACGGCCACCCCGTCAAAGACATTATATCCGGGGCCTAAATGTGATTTCTTGACTATTGCAGATTATTGCTCTATGATTTAATAGTTATGATAAATTTTATAACACGATATTTTACATCACTTTGGGCGTTCATAACCGCACCTTTCCGGGCAATATGGCGCATAATCACGCGAATTTTTCCACCGCGCGAATTTACCGTTATGGACACGCCACGCGGGAATGTTTACACTTTTCAACAGAGCAGTTTTTGGCGTTTCACTAAATTTTGCGGCAAAATAGGCCTGTTTGTATGGGCCACATGGTCAACCTATGTATTTTTATATCATCGCCCAATGCTGCAAATGCGGACGGTTCAGTTGGAAAATATGAAGCAAAAATACGCGCATCACATGATTGACCTTGGGAAATACCTTGAAAAATACAATGAACTTACAAAAAACGTTAATGTTATCGATGACAAATTGCTTAAAGATACCCAACTAACCACCGAAGAAAAAGAGGCGCTTATCAACGAACGCCTTAAAACATGGGGGGAATTAGATTTCCTTAAAACGCGTGTGACCGAAATGTTCACCGATGAAGAATACGCCCCCGAATATACCAAGGTTTCGGATTTGGCGGTCGAATATGAATTGACCTTGGCGGAAAACATTGAAATTAAAAAGCGCGACATTGAATTACTTGAAACCGTGGCCAAGGTTATTGATGCCGATAATAAAATCATTGATGCGGTTTCCAAACTTGCCGGTGACAAGGTTGCAGAATTACGCGATGAATTGCACCACATAAACGGAACACTTGCGACATTGGGCCTGTCGGAGGCAACGCTTGTTAAAAATGCGAATCGGTTTTCCAATCAATTTGTTGGTGCGGTATTCAATCCGCTTGAAATCGACAAAGAATTGGACGAAAAATATCAAAAATTGGCGGATAACATAACACTTTGGAACGGCCTTAGCAAATTAAAGAAAACATTACCACTTGGCGCACCGATTAAGGATGTCCGCGTCACATCAAAGTATGGCCGGCGCAAGGATCCATTTACCGGCGAACAAAAACAACACAAAGGTATCGATTTCGCCGGAAAAATTGGCACCGAACTTATGGCGGTGGCGCCGGGCCGCGTAATATCGGCGGGCGAACGCGTTGGATACGGCACAACGGTTGAAATCGACCACGGACTTGGGTTCACAACATTGTACGCACACCTGTCAAAAATTGCGGTATCGCGCGGCGATTGGGTGCGACCGGGAACAATTGTTGGACTTGGGGGCTCTTCGGGGCGGTCAACAGGTCCACACTTGCACTATGAAATACGGTACAAGGGAAATCCATTTGACCCCGAAAAATTTGTAAAGGAATAAAAATGTTGGCATTTACAAACGCAGATGAAAAAACTTCACCGACCATAATTGGCGCGGGATGCAAACTGACCGGCAATATCATAACCGACCACAGCGTCCAAATCCACGGCCATATTGTTGGCGATGTCACGGCGGACACAATTGTTATCGGTCGTGGCGGCGTGGTCGAAGGAAAAATTCAGGCAACAAACCTGTTTTTGCACGGGACACTAAACGGTCCGGCGACGGTTGATATTGCAAATGTGTTCAGTCATGCACAAATGATTGGCACATTGACATACCGAACATTGAACATAACCGCCAATACGGGACTTGAATGCAAATTGGCAAAGCGCAAGGATAAATAAAGATGAATAAAAATATCGACAAGGTATTTATTGCCGCCGACCACCGCGGGGTAGGGTTAAAACTCTATTTAATCGAAATGCTAAGTGCATTGGGGTACAACATGGTGAACCTTGGCACGGACGATTTAGATACACCGGTGGATTTTCCGGATGTTGCAAAAACACTTGCCGATGCAATGTTGGATACGCCTAATGCGCGCGGGATTTTGGTATGTGGCACGGGTGCGGGTGTTCAAATTGCGGCGAATCGCTATCGTCATATCCGTGCATCGCGTTGCGATAGGCCGGACCAGGCACGCGACGATAGGTTCCACGATGATATAAATGTTTTGGCACTTGGCGCGGACGATATTGATATTGAAATGGCGTTCCTTTGTGCAAGGGCATTCCTTGAAAGCCCATTCGACGATTGCGAAAAACGCCGCCGGCGAATTGAAAAGATTTCGTAGTGTAAGTGTTAGTCCGTCACGACCGCGGCGCGGCGTGCCGCGACGGGTGATAAGTGTAAGAAAACACCGCCCATCCGGGCGGTGTTATTTGGATTTGCTTTATGTTATGATAAAACGAACTATTTACTAGTATTCATATACATTTTACAACGCTGCGCCAATGCATAAGGAATGGTTTTTTCGTCAAAACTTTCCCAAATTCTTACGGCATCTTCATGATGTGATAACAAATGCCCCATCATGACATTTTCTGCGAATGCAAAAGCGGTCTTATTGTTTTTGATATTAATTTGACCATTCATCAACATATCAAAATATGTACGATCCTTAGCAGACATACTGTTAATAACATCAGGAACCAATCTCACCAAACGTTTAACTTGGTATGTATTCAGATTATATTTCTCGCCCGATTCTTTCAACCCAGACATCATATCCACGGCCTGAATTGTTTTTTTGGCTTTACGATATTTTTCATTGTTTCCTTGCCATTCTGCCATAGCAACAATTATTGTGATAATCAAAGCCGCTATCTGTCGATACCAAGTAGTCGTCGGCTTGAACTTGCCGTCAACAAATGGATTTACAACGGACTTGCTCCATTCCTCTCCATATGTCTCCTTGCCCTGAAATGCGTCAATAAACCCATTTACCATAATACCAAGAGAGAACCACACGCAAAAACCCATAGGAATCCACCCCAAAGCACTCCACATCGCTTTACGACGTTTTTTGAAATACGAATCCAAATCCACGCCTTGTTCTTTCAATAATTCCTTACGTTCTGAATCTTTTGTTTGTACTTCATTTGCTTCGACTAATTTTTTTTGTTTTTCTGCTTCTGCAGCTCTTTTAGCCTCCAACTCTTTGTCAGATACACCAAAAAAATTTCTTTTGCCCATTTTCTACTCCTTTTTATCTAATGGTTATACATAATATAACACTAAACAACACATTGTCAAGTGATTTTATCAAAAAACTAGAAACCGCCAATTCTGGCGGTTTCACTAGCCACTAACACTAACCACTTACACTTTTCTCACCACAAAATTCACCAATTTTCTTGGCACGACAATGGTTTTGATTATTTCCGCACCATTCAGTTTTGTGGCAACCGTATCACGCGCAATTTGTGCCAGATCCCCATCGGTCGCGTTCAAATCGGCAACAAATTCACCAACACGTTTGCCATTTATTGTTATTGCAAAGACGGCGGTTGTCTGAACCAATTTTGACGCATCAAATGTCGGCCACGGTTCAAAGACCAGCATATCGGTGTGCCCCAATTTTTCCCACATTTCTTCGGTCAAATGTGGCGCAAACGGATTTAACACCTGAATCAACACTTCATACGCCCGCCGTGGCATTTTCCCGCCCGAAAACGCGTTCAAAAATTCCATCATCGCCGAAATCGCGGTATTAAATTTCATTCCGTCCAACCGTTCGGTCACATCGGCCACCAGGCGATTTATCAGAATTTCTTGTTCCGCCGTTGGCGCATCGTCGGTTAGATTATCACTTGCCGCCTCTACCCGGCGCAGGAAACGTTCAACCCCACGCAATGTATCTTCGGACCAATTCATATTATTCTGTTCCCATGGCGCAAGGTAAAGTATGGCCAGCCGGCACGCATCCGCGCCCACACGCGCCACCACATCGGACGACGGCACGACATTACCACGCGACTTTGACATTTTTTGCCCATCAGCCCCCATAATAAGTCCGTTGCTGGTGCGCTTTTTATATGGCTCCACCCCCGGGACATAGCCCAAATCCGCCAACGCCTTGTACCAAAACCGTGAATAGAGCAAGTGGCGCGTTGTATGTTCCATTCCACCGTTATAATGATCAACCGGCATCCATTTGTCTAACTGCGCGCGCGAACAAAACTCTTTATCATTCCGCGGGTCAAGGTAACGCATAAAATACCACGATGACCCCGCCCATTGTGGCATAGTGTCCGTTTCACGACGCGCCGGGCCGCCACAGGCGGGGCAGGTTGTCTTTATCCAATCCGTCGCCCGCGCAAGTGGACTTTCGCCGGTATCGGTTGGCTTGTAATCTTCCATATACGGTTGCAACAACGGCAATTCGGATTCAGGTACCGGTTGCCACCCGCATTTTTCACAATACACCATCGGAATCGGTTCGCCCCAATACATTTGCCGCGAAAAGCCCCAATCTTTCAGTTTATATTTCTTGGTCCCGCGCGCAAAACCATGTTCGGTACCATACTTGATAGCGGCGGCAATCGCGGTATCTTTATCCATACCATCAAGGAAAGACGAATTTATATGTGTGCCGTCACCTTCCCATACTTTATCGGGTTCGCCACCCGAAAGAACCGGAATAATTTCCAACCCGAATTTCTTGGCAAAATCCCAGTCACGCGAATCATGTGCAGGCACCGCCATAATCGCACCGAAACCATAGTCCGCCAAAACATAATCTGATATAAAGATTGGAATTTCACGACCATTAAACGGATTTGTTGCCATCACACCATCTAACTTTACGCCCGTCTTGTCTTTCGTAACATCTGTCCGTTCAATTTCAGATTTTGCCTTTGCCGCGGCGATATAGTCACGTACCGCCCCGGCATTTTTTATTTTGCCTTCATCCAACCATTTCTTTACCAATTTATGTTCCGGCGCAATAACACAGAACGTCACACCAAATATGGTATCCACGCGCGTGGTATAGACCGTCATAATATCGTCACCGACCCGAAAATCCACATCTGCGCCATACGAACGCCCAATCCAATTGATTTGCATGGTTTTAACCTTTTCAGGGTAATCAACCAAAGCCAAATCGTCGATTAAACGGTCCGCGTATTTTGTTATCGCCAAATTCCATTGCAATTTCATTTTCTTTTCAACCGGCCCATGACAACGTTCACAAGCCCCATCTTCCAATTCTTCGTTGGTAAGGTTCGTCTTGCAATTCGGGCACCAATTCATCGGCAATTCAGATTTATATGCCAAACCCGCACGCCAGAATTGAATAAACATCCATTGTGTCCATTTGATATATTCCGCATCCGATGTCGCAATTTTTGATTCCGGGTCAAACGAAAGCCCCATAATGGAAATATCTTTTTCAAAGATTTCAATCAGTTCGGCCACCGAATCCCGTGGATGCTTTCCAATTTTGGTTGCGTATTTTTCAGACGAAATCCCCATAGAATCGTACCCAATCGGGAACAATACATCAAATCCACGCATACGTTTATACCGCGCCATAACATCCATCCCCGTGTACGGCAACATATGCCCCACATGCAATCCCGAACCCGACGGAAAGGGAAATTCAATCAAATTATAGTATTTCGGCTTTGAACCGTCGTTTTTCGGCACAAACGCGCGCGCATCGCGCCATCGCGCCTGCCATTTTTCTTCGCGTTCAATCACTTTCTTTATATCATCAGATGCCATATCGCGCCCCTTTGGAATAAATCGACAACGCCAAGATTACCAAACTTATCCCCGATTATCAAGTTTTTTATGTTTTCCCCATAAAAAGCACACAAACAACCACTTGCGTTTTTCTTACGAAACGGATATTATTCCTAAACAACGGAACCAAGATATGAAAAAACACCTGTTTGCATCTGCACTTTTTATGATAATTACACATGCGGCAACCGCATCCACAATCGGCGACATTGGTGATTTTATTTCGTTCAAGGTTTTGCCCGTCTATTCATTTGGTGCAACGGTCTATAATTCTGATTGGGAAACATGGTACGATTATGATTGGCGTGGCCTGCGTGATTTAGTTGCGGCAAATTTGGTTAAAACCGCGGTCACCGATGGGTTAAAAGATCGCGTTCACGAAATGCGCCCGAATAAAATGGGCCTTGATAGCTTTCCATCTGGACATACCGCGAACGCATTTACAAATGCGGCATTCGTACACCGTCGTTATGGCATCAATCAGGCAATTATACCTTACGCCTTGGCGGGATTTGTTGGTTTTTCACGTGTAGAATCACGTTGGCACTATACACACGATGTTTTGGCGGGCGCGGCAATCGGTTTTCTATCGGGTTGGTTTTTCGCCGATAAAAAGGTTCAGGTTGGGGTTTCCGCGGACACCAATGGCGCATCGGTTCAAATTCACACAACATTTTAAGAAATACTATTTGCGGTATAATAATACCATAACGATTTTTCTTGACTTTTCTGCGCGCTTGGGTAATAATGTGCCACGAACTTTTAATAAAACAAAGGGTAAAACAAAAATGGTGGCGACAAAATCGTTAAAAAAGTGCGAATTAGATGCAAAATGGTATCTGATTGACGCAACCGATTGCACGCTGGGGCGTTTGGCGGCATATACCGCGAACATCTTGCGGGGCAAGAATAAACCAACATGGACACCGAACATGGATTGCGGCGATCATGTTATCATTATCAATGCCGACCGGGTTGCACTTTCGGGGACCAAGGCCGACAAGACAAAATTCTATTGGCACACAACATATCCCGGCGGAATCAAAGAACGCACATTGGGTCAAATGCGCGCTGAAAAACCGACATTATTGGTTAAAAATGCCGTTAAACGCATGATGGGTCGTCGCACTGCGGTTGCGTTGGCGGATAAACGCCTAACTAAACTGCATGTGTATGCGGGGGCGGAACATAAACATGCCGCACAAAATCCGGTTGTGATTGACTTTGCGGGATTGAATCGTAAAAACAAAAGGGGCGAATAATGGCAACAGAGACAAAAAAGACAACCGCCAAGGCGACAACTGTAAAGAAAGCAGCCCCGGCAAAGAAAACGGCAACACCAAAGGCCACGACCAAGGCAACGGTTAAAACCGCCGCGGCGAAAAAATCCGCCACAACGGTTGCAACACCAAAATTAAACAACGCAATCTATGCCACGGGCAAGCGCAAGGATTCTGTGGCACGCGTATATATGTTGCCGGGCAAGGGCAACATCGTTATCAACGAACGCCCAATGGCCGAATATTTTCGCCGTCCGGTGCTGCAAATGATTTTGAATCAACCATTTGCGGTCACCAAACGCGAAGGTGCATACGACGTATTCGTCATGGTTATGGGCGGTGGTTTATCGGGCCAGGCGGGGGCGGTAAAACACGGAATTTCCAAGGCATTGGAAAAATCCGAACCGGATTTGCGCGCGGCGTTAAAGGCCGCCGGGTTCCTTACCCGCGATAGCCGTGTTGTCGAACGTAAACACTATGGATATCACAAGGCACGTCGTTCAACACAGTTCAGCAAACGTTAATACATGTGTTAGTGACGGGTGTAAGTGGATAGTAAAACCGTCGGGAAACCGACGGTTTTTTGTCCACCACTTGACAACAGGTTTGTTTGGTATTATAATAACACATATAAACACGGAGTTAAATATGAAAAACGACAGATTAGGCAGAGCTTTAAAAATTGGTACGTTATTAGCCATTGGTTTGGCATTACGCGCGAACGCAAAGGCCCAAGGTATTCCATTAGAAACATATTATGAAACAAACGAACCTTGTAAATTTATCAATAATAAATCACGGGTTGTTATAAATCATCGCGATACTTTACAGGTATACAGCATTGACACTATATACAGATTGGGCCAAGAAATGATTGTTTGTGATTTGGGCCCAGGTAAAGATAAATTGATTTTTGATCCATATTATTATTTGAATAATCCTTGGTTACCACCCATTCAAAAAGGCGACACAGTAGCGTACCAGATGGTAGAACGCGATATAGATTTGGCGTATCTATTCCATTATTATGAAAACATGGGTGACGAGAAACGTCGTGATTCGGTGGAAACAGTCATGTTAGAAAATCGTCAGGCACTTGCAAGGCGTGCGGTGATGAACTTTCAGAAATAATACTAAAAAAACAGAATTTACCAAAAACCGCCTTCGGGCGGTTTTTATTTCAAGAACGAATTCCATTTTTTCTAAAAAAAGTTGAATTTTCGAAAAAATGCGTGTATACTGGCGCGGAACATTTCACCCAAAGGAAAATATTATGATAAAAAAAGATAAAATCAAAGATTTACATTATTCTGTGACCGGTGTCATTACCGCCGATGAATTGCAATCCGCCGCCGACAAAATTCTTGAAAAATACGGTGCGGATGCCAAAATGCCGGGTTTTCGCAAGGGGCATGTGCCGCTTACCGTTTTGCGTCAAAAATATAACGCGTCCGCAATGGCCGATGCGATTGATAAGTTAATGAACGCGGATTTGGAAAAATACGCCACCGATAAAAAAATCCGCCTTGCCGGCGCGCCGCGTGCGGACGTGTCCAAATGGGAAATAGGGCGGGATGCGGAATACACACTGGAATTTGATATTTTGCCGACATTACCGGCGATTGATTTGGAAAAAATCACCGTCACGAAAAAAGTGACAAAATTACCAGAATCCGAAGTTGAAACCGCAATCGAAAACCTGCGCCGGGCGCGCAGTGTCGCGGAAAAACAACCCGAAAATTACAAGGCGCAAAATGGCGACACCGCGGTTATTGACTTTACCGGTTTTATGGATGACAAAGAATTCGAAGGTGGCGCGGCAAAGATGCATCACCTTGTCTTGGGTTCGGGGTCGTTTATCCCCGGTTTCGAAGATCAAATTATCGGCCACAAATCGGGCGATGAATTTGATGTAAATGTAAAATTCCCAGCCGATTACCATGCGGACAATTTGGCGGGCAAACCCGCGCGTTTTGCAATAAAATTGCACGAGGTTCGAAAAAACATCTTGCCGGAATTAAATGACGATTTCGCACGTGAAATCGGCCAAGAATCGGTTGAAAAATTGCGTGAACATATCCGCAACATTTTGAACGAACAATATGAAAACGCCGCACAATCTGAAATGCGCAACGAATTGTTGGACACATTATCGGACAAAGTGAAACTTGATTTGCCGGAAACATTGGTGGACCAAGAATTACAAATGGCGAAAAACGAACACGAACATAAACATTCGCACTGTGACGGCGATTGCGATGGAAAATGCAAATTTGACGAGAAAAAAGAACGCAAGGAAGCCGAACGCCGTGTCAAACTGGGGCTGATATTGGCAGAGTGGGGCACACAAAACAAAGTCGAAGTTTCGCGTGACGATTTGCAACAGGCAATTTGGGCAGAGGCATCACGTTACCCAGACCCCAAGCAAGTATTTGAATTTTATAATAAAAATCCAAACGCGCTTACCATGTTGCGTGGCATGATTTTCGAAAGAAAGGCGTTGGACGAAATGCTAACGCATGTGAAACAAAAAGAAAAATCGGTCAAACCCGAAGAATTGTTTCAGCAAGCATCAGTAAAATAAAAGGAAATTAAATGCTTTCACTGCGCTATCGATTGCTTCGTTTATTTTACGCAGCACTAGACAAATACAATCAACGTCGTGAAGCCAAGGCCGCCGCAGAACGTGCAAGGAACGAAGCGGAACGTGCCGAAAACGAAAAACGCGCCATCGCACGCCGCGAATATAAGGAACGTGAAGAAACACAAAATTTTTTGTTCTTGGCACTGTTGCAAACAATGTGCAAGGTATGCGAACAATTAAAACCGTTGCCGTGGGTTCATAAATATGGCGGTTGGAATCCAGGTTGGACCGTACGAGCGTTATATGAACGTGATAATCCCGTCCCAGAACAAACACTATATGAAATACACCGTCAAATCACCCCCCAGTATTACAACATAGAAGTACGTTCACAAGACGGGAACACACTTTATGATTCATTGAATCTATTCGTTTCAGAAAAATATGTACCTTACGTTAACGCCGTGTTTGACCTGACCGCGCGTCGTAACATCTCATCATCCGAAAGGGCACAAAATCTGGAAGAATTAAAAAACATTGAAATAAAAAAATCAAGATATTGGGACAGCTATCCCGAAGCCCAGGCAATTAAATATCTTGAAGGTTTATTGTCCCAAAACCAATCAAAGTAAAAACATCGCCAGAAATGGCGATTTTTTTATGGACAATCATCCAAAGAACCTATATAAAAAGTTCCCGTATCATCCGTATATGTCGTATGTCCATCATATTGACATTCTCCTACGTTTGTTGCACCATCGCTTTCCGTTGCAAAACCGGTTGGACATTGTTTACGACACGCACCCTGTGCCACGTTTCCCGTTGGCAAATCAAATTTTATCAAACATCCATCGGAATAATAGGGCGTCTGAACCTGAATACCACAGGTTATAACACCCCAATTTCCACTACTGTTTGGGCGTGCATAAATATCCCCAGATGACGCATCCGTAATAGTTGGCAAATAGCCCGCAGGACACTTTTCACAATATAAACGATCCACCATATATAAAATTGAATCATCCACCGATTGTACATTTTGATTTGGATACAACCCAACATGGGTTCCAAACTGTGTACACCGGAAATAATCATTTAAATTGTTACTAACACTGGGAACATCACAGCTGCACCCCGAAACATCCCATTTGCCACTATTCCAAACCGCACTACCGCTTTGTGTTAAACAGGTAACCTGTCCAAAATTATATACTAAACTTGAAAAATCCCTGCACGCCCGCGTGTTTGAATAACAAGTATCGTTTTCAATGTGACAATTACCTGAAACCAAATCCTGCGTTTCACCGGTTTCGATATTACATGCCTTTACTTTGGTACAGCCAGTTATTCCACCACAATTCTGCTGTTCATCCTTGCACAAAAAACCATACCCCAATCCAGGGCAACCATCGGTATACCCCGCACAAAAACTCACTGACGCCGCATAACATCCACTGTCGCCGTATTGATTTGGGCAATAGGTAACCAGCCCCGTTCCATCACTGGTCTGTCCCGGCGGACACTGTGCACACCCGCAATCATTACATTCACTACCATACTGCAGGTCCAGATTACAAATCATATATTCCCCAGGATTACAAGTGTCTGCAAAAAGCATGCCACCCACACCCATAAACGGGAATCCGAAACATAATAAATATCGAAACAACCAAGATTTTAACAACCCCACTCCAACACCTTATAACACACTTGAAATTATACCACCGCCAATGCCACCCACGCAAGCGCAAAAAATGCAACAAAACAAAGATTTTGTCAACAAATTAATATTTTATCGGTTTTTTAGCAACAAAATCGCCGCAAACCCGCAGAAACCCGCCATTTTTGCATTTTTTTTGAACAGAATAGGGCGGATTTCGGTGTAAGTAGATAGTGTTAGTTGGTAGTGACGCACAGTTTTGTATGCACCAGCATATTATTATTGAATCATATTATGTATAGTTTTATGAGTCCAAAGCGAATAAAACAATCTCCATAACACACAGACATATTCGTAGCAACACACGAATTATTATATTATGTTTATAGGTTTATATCATACACCAGCATATAAAACGGATTTCTGCACCACAAACTTATAAAACATTTTCCACCCACATTACGTATAGTTTTATCATGCGTCAGCATATAAAACAATTTTCACGACACACAAAAACATTTCCAGAGCCATATTTATGCATAGTTTTATCCATGCATCAGCATATAAAACTATACATAATATATATTATGCGCCTTTTATATATCCACAAAAACACTGTCCCCCGCCATATTTTTCATGATTTACAAAAACGCAAATTATTCCGTACAAACATTATATTATTTCCGTACACGAATACGCTTTCTCAACTTCTCGCTAACACTAACCACTAACACTAATCACTCTTTATTCCATCGCCGCCAAACGTTCCAATTGGTCCGCCGCAATAAGTGCATCAATCATTTCATCTAAACCTTCACCACCCGCCAAAATATCATCCAATTTATAAAGCGTTAGTTTAATACGATGGTCCGTCACACGCTGTTCCGGGAAATTATAGGTGCGAATTTTCTCGCTGCGGTCGCCAGAACCAACCATACTGCGCCGCGAACTAGTGCGCGCCGCATCTTGTTCTGCCCTTTGTTTTTCGTAAAGTTTTGACCGCAAAACCGCCATGGCGGTCGCCTTGTTTTGTATCTGACTGCGTTCATTTTGACATGTCACAACAATTCCAGTCGGAAAATGAGTGATACGCACCGCGCTGTCGGTCTTGTTCACGTGTTGCCCACCCGCGCCCGAAGCACGAAAAACATCGATACGGATATCTTTTTCTTCGATTGCGACATCGATATCCGCCGCTTCTGGCATAACAGCGACCGAAACCGCACTGGTATGGATACGACCGCCCGCCTCTGTTTCCGGGACGCGTTGCACCCGATGAATACCGGATTCAAATTTCATACGCGCATACACGCCGTCGCCATCGATTTTGAATATAATTTCCTTGTACCCGTGCAGCGATGTCGCGTTTTCTTCGATAATTTCAATTTTCCACCCGTGCCGCAACGCATAGGATTTATATTGATTAAACAAATCGCCAGCAAACAGCGCGGATTCTTCGCCCCCCACCCCCGCGCGAATTTCCATAATTGCACTATTGTCGTCCGCATCGTCCCGCGGAAGCAAGGCAATCTGTAGCCGTTTTTCTATATCAGGCAAGGTGTGTTTAAGGTTTTCCAATTGTTCAACCGCAATGTCACGCAACTCTGCATCATGCTGCATTTCGGTCGCATCGGCTATGCCCTGCTTTGTCGCAAAATACTCATCCACCAGTGGCAAAATTTCCGCCACATGCGAATACTCCTTGGATAATTTCGTCAGTTCTGCACCCGAAACATCACCCGAATTCATTTGCGATTGAATATCGGCGGCGCGTTTTTTTATGTCTAATAACTTCTGGTCTATTATCATTTTTTTGCGCCCCCGGCCACCAATTTAATCGCGTCCGCGACCGACAGGGTTTTCTGTTCACCCGTTGCCATATCTTTTACAGACACTTGCTTATTTTTAACTTCATCTTCGCCAATTATCATACTGTATTTAGCCATAATTTTATCAGCGTATTCGATTTGATTTTTGAACTTTTTATCCGTATCCAAATACGCGACCGACGATATTTTCGCATCCCGCAGGGCACTTTCGACCGTCAAAGCATATTGCAAGTTATCATCACCCATAACAAGAATCGCAACATCAATTGGACGCTGCCACCGCGACAAATCAATCTTGCCCATTTCCATAAGCGCGACCAATAGACGCGACACACCAATGGACGCCCCAACCCCAACAATCTTGGTTTTGGAAAATTTAGACACCAAATCTTCATACCGACCACCCCCACCGACCGCCGGCAACTCAGGATAATCGACCGAGAAAAATTCAAACACAATTCCGGTATAATACGCATGCCCACGCATAATCGAAACATCAATTTCGGCGTTTTTAACACCCATAACATCCAACAATTTCATAAAATTATCCATTTCGTTTATCGCGGCATCAAGGTTATCAGTTTTGTTTAAGAATGAACGATAACCATTGGTAAATACAGAATTTATTTCATTTGCCCTATCCGCACCAACGGTGTCACGCAGGCCTTCGGCAAAGTCCGAAATCTTGTCTTTTTTATCAACCAGGACGAAAACCGCGCGCGATTGTTCCGCGGTCAGGTTTAGGTATTCAAACATCGCATTCCAAAACCGGCGATTGCCCACCTTTACCTTTACCGACCCGACAATATCGGAAATAGATTCATACATCCGCGCAAGCGTCGCAACAATTTCCGCATCATAATTTGTTGACAAACCCTGAATTCCCAAAACATCGATATCCATTTGCCAAAATTCACGATAACGCCCACGCTGTGGCCTTTCACCACGATAGTTTCGCGCGAATTGATACACACGGAACGGAAAAGCCAAATCATTTATATGCCCCGCAACAAAACGCGAAAGCCCGACCGTTCCGTCATACCGCAACCCCATTTTGGTGTCGCCCTTTTGGAACAAAAATATCTGTGTTTCAATTTCGTCCCAGTTATCTTTGTCGGTCAACACTTCGGCCCGTTCAATTGCCGGCAAATCAAGCCGCGAATACCCCGCATATTTCAAAACTTCCTGCATCCGGCGGGCGCATTCGTCAAAACAACGCTGTTGCGCCGGTAATAATTCTATAAATCCCGATAAAGGTTTTGTTGGTTTCAAATCCATCTTATTTCCCCTATTCTATTATTTTACATGGTTGACCGGGCATTTGCCCATTGATTTTTCTAAAAAAACATGGCTAATAACACACACCCGAACGGGCGTGATGGTGCGCAAAAAAGAACACTTTCTGTATCATCATGCAACGATTATACATAAACCCTATGGATTTTTCAATATATTTTTCCGCCCTGCCCGGATTTGGTGGTGCAAATTTAGTAATTTAAGGAACATATAAACATCTATGGCCGCATAAACGAACAAATATATCGCCAAACATACCACCATTATGGCCCCGGCGATTTCTGGAAACACCAATAATCCCCCTGATAAAACCAGCATTATAATTGATGCAATCAAATCAACACGATAGTATCCAAACCCTATGCGCAACATATTTATCGCAAAAAACAGCATTCGCAACGCATTCAGCAAGAACAACACCGCAAACACATATATCAGCCCCACCGCCGCATCATGCGGATAGACACAAAACACCACACCCAAAATCAATGTCACCAGCCCAAAAAACACATCATACGCGCCGATACTAACCCCAAGGTTCGAAACAAAAACCATACTAACGCGATACAACCCAAACACAACCAGCACCGCGCCAATTATAAACGTTAGCATCCCCAAAAACTCAATCGGACGCACCAACATTAAAATGCCGACAATTGTGAACAAAATCGCCTCGCCTACCAGCAATGGTGCGGTATTACGATAAATCCGCTTAATAACTTCACCAATTTTTTCACGCCGTGTTCCCGGGATAAATCCAATTTGCATAATTCACCTCGCCCTTTCGCGAATGTATTCTATCATATTTCCCCACCCCAATGCAACCCGAATAAATACATAAAAACTTTGTTGCAAGGGGGCGCACGCCATATTATATTAAAAGGCATGAAATATACAGATGCACATTGTCATATTTTTTCTGCGCCCGCCGGCAATATCACCGGCCAGGTTTGTAATGCAACAACCGCGGCCGATTGGGGAAAACTTGTCCAAAATGCGGACGACCGCACACATGTCTGCATCGGTATTCACCCATGGTATATTGATTCCGTAACCCCCGATTGGGCGGATTGCATGCGCGAAATCCTGTTGTCAAATCCACAAATTATGGTTGGCGAAATTGGAATTGATAAATATCACCCAGACATTGACCGGCAAATCGAATTTTTTGCCCAACAAATTGAAATCGCAATTGAAATGAACCGCCCCACGCACTTGCACTGTGTCGGCGCATGGGACAAAGTGCTACATATATTAAAGGGCCACGGCCCCCGCATTCCGATTATCGCACACGCGTTTGGCGGAAACACGGCAATTATGACCGCACTTGCGGAATATAACACATATTTTTCATACGGGATGCGTGGCGACCACATTGCCGATACGGCAAAAATCGCCCCAGTGGATAAAATCTTGGTCGAAAGTGATTCCGACACATCAACCGCGCAGGCCGAAATTTTGGCGACCGCCACGCGCGAAATTGCAAAACTGCGCGGATGCGATGTGCGCGAATTAAACGAACAAATCAACAAAAATTTCACGGGGGTTATAAACTATGCCGGATAGATTACACAGATGCCGTCTGTTAGTCGGCGAAGAAAATTTAGCAAAATTGCAACACGCAACCGTCATGGTCGTCGGGTGCGGCGCGGTCGGTTCTTTTGCCATCGAAGCATTGGCCCGTTCGGGTATCGGGCACATAATTTTGGTCGATTTCGACGAAATCGAAGAATCAAATATCAACCGGCAACTGTTTGCCACACAAAACACATTAGGACACAAGAAAACAACGGCGGCCCGCGAACGAATTGCCGCTATTTCACCGGACATTCTGGTCACCGAATTGGACATTTTTTTCGACACCGGCACCCTGCCCCCCATGCGTCCCGACTTTGTCATCGACGCCATCGACACAATCGCGTCCAAAATTGCACTTTACGAATGGTGCGAACAAAATGGTATCCCCTTTATATCATCAATGGGCGCGGCACGCAAAACCGACCCGGCCCAGGTTAAAATAGCCAAACTTTCAAAAACGATCGCCTGCCCGCTGGCACGACAAATCCGAAAGTTAGTCCGCGAACGGGGCCTGGGCGATTTTCCGGTTGTGTTTTCCACCGAACCACCCGCACCACAAAAAACACCCGACAAAAATATGGGATCAATCATAACCGTCACCGGAACATTCGGCCTGGCCGCCGCAAATCACACAATAAAATATATAGTAAATTCAAATGATTAAAGCAAAGAATTAAAACAATTTATTGTACAAAATCTTCTGAAAATTCCGCCCCAGTTTTGAAACGACGTTTTTGAAAACATTCCTTTTGCAAAAAATACGCGTTTCATCAATAGTTGTCACAACAGGCATACTTAACCAATACGTGGAAGAACGCATATGAAAAAAATTTTGATATATTCGTTATTATTAACTGGTTGCAATAATTATCAACCCAGTGCACATTCAGATATTTATTTAACCACTATGTCTGGCACAGGCCAAAAAATAGGCGAAATTTCTTTTACGGACACCCCAAATGGAATGTTAGTAAACGTCAACTTGCATAATCTGCCATCGGGCGAGCATGGTTTTCATATTCACGAAAACCCCAATTGCGCCCCAGATATCGATGCCAACGGGAATTTGCAACCCGCCCTCAGTGCCGGTGGTCACTATGACCCCGAAAAAACCGGCCATCATATGGGTCCCAACCAAGCCGATGGGCACAAAGGCGACCTGCCGGTTCTGACCGTGCCCATGGATGGCACCGTTAACGTGTCTTTTAGTGTCCCAAATTTAAAAGTCCAAGAGATTAAAAACCGCTCAATTATGATTCATGCGGGCGGTGATAATTACAGTGATACGCCCGCGACACTGGGCGGCGGTGGCGCACGCATTGCATGTGGTGTAATTAATTAAATTAAACTTGGATATCGCCACGGCATTCCCAAGGCACAAATTAAAATCGGCCACACGCCGATTTAAATTTCTGGTCGTGCTTAATAACCAATTTGCGAACTATTAATTATGCTGATTTAATTAACATTGGTCTGGAAATTGATAACTCGAAAGACAAACTGGGATTGGTGAATTTGCGTTGAACAAATGTGTTTTATCGCAAACGGGTAATTTAATAAAAAAATGGGGTGTCTGAAAATTTACACATCGTCCCATTATATATAATATTATAATACCAAAATACCACAGTGTAAACGGGTAATTACAACCGTTATTGAAAGCAAATACTACAATTAATCATCATCTATCCAGTATCTGGAAGCTTGTTTGTCTGGCACACTTGTACTATTATCTATCATTGTATCTAAAACATCCATGGCAGCAACAATATCAATATTGTTTTTATGCAACAGACTAATAAAAGATTCTTTAAGTTTTCTATCGGATTTTTTATCCACAATAACATCCCTTATGTAAGTCAGATTATCAGCATTAACTGGTTTCTTTGCATTCTTTAACACAGATGTGAAATAATCTTGGAGTATTTTAACCCGATTTTGTCCTTCTTTTTTTCTATTTTTATATCCAGTGCAAATTTCTGGTTTCCACATATATAATAAGGCAGATAAAATGAGTGGTAAACCCATTACAACAAAATACCGATATGTTTCCTCACAAAAATCACGACTAAAAAGATACCTACATGCTCCATTATAACCATTATCTGTCAAAACAAAGAAAAATGCTATTTCATATATTACAAAAAAAGTTATTACTACTTTTTCCAGCTTTGTGAGCATATGTTTTTGTAACATGATAATTCTCCTTTTTAATATCCATTAGCCGTAAATATTGGCATGATTATAATTCCCAAAACAAATCTGACGAACAAAACCAGTAGTGATACAAGTATCGTTTTGCCTATCAGTCCCTTTTTCTTGGTTAAATCACTAGTATGAACAATTATAAACTTAGATATTACAAATTGAATAACAACAGAAATCCCTGCATTATAAGTATTCCCGTTCAGAACTTCTACTAGCATATGAAAGATAGCAAAACAAACCAAAGTCCAATTTACAATAGTTCTATTGTGTTTTTCCAATGCTTCTTTGAAATTAACATCTGTTTTTTTACTGTCAACCGATTTTATAGAATATTGCTCTACCGCCATTATCTGCCCCTTAATCTTTCATTAAATCTTCATTGCCACTCACTTTTGCAAGAGCACAAAACATTACTATACGTAATTTTCTATTTTTCATTTTATAACTCCATACTTATTTATGAAGTAATCACGACCCTTAGATTCATATTCACCACTACATAAAGTTATACTGATGCCTAACATTGGTTCTTTCGGCGCATTTTTTAGATTATTTATATTCTCTTCTGTAAACTTTTGTCCAGACCGAGCCAAACTTAAAATACTTTTTACAAAATCTATCCGGTTTGTTTCTGCTGCACATTTACATATGTATCCAGATGCTATTATTTCATCCAAAGTATGTGTGGTTCCTGGTTTTATCAGATAATTTTGACACATTTCTTCAACCATTTTATCTTCTCCAAAAACATCATCATATATAGCATTGATTGCAACAATTGCAGTATTCATTCGTTTCTGTTTAGGCAATTTATACCCAAAATACCAACCAGAAACAGCTAACAACATAATTACACAAATTGTTATAAATCCAAAAACCAAAGATTGTTTATTTAATTTCATATGATTCTCCTTGTTTGAAACAGAAATATAATCCCCTTACTTTCATAATGCGCCCCATTTATTAAAAAATCAAACCCCCAAAGAGACGACCCTAATGTGATTATAAAATATCAAATGCAAAATGTAAATCCCCAATTATGAAAAAAATCATTAAATTCTTCGTTTCGGACATATTCCAGAACCATACAGAAACCATTAAATTTTGACATTAAAAAATGTTAGGCGAAAGGATTATAATTCCTACTCGCGATGTTTCGTGGACCCCTTTCACTGCGCGCCCCCTGGTGCGCTTGTTCCGAACCTGGCAACTGCGTTGCGATGTATCGAACCTTGGGAACCACAAGGCACAAATTAAAATCGGCCGCACGCCGATTTGAATTTCGTGGTCGGGGCGACAATGAGTAGGCAAGCCGTGCATCCAAATATGGATGCCGGCGAACCGTCACGAATGCCACGCAGGCACCTGTGCCGAGGGAAAGATTCGAACATTGACAAATTTTTTGTCGTTTGAATCCACAGTTCCACCATAGTTTAACAAAAAATACCACCATTTCGGTGGTATTTTTTGTTAAACCTGGTCGTGCTTAGTGAACAGTTTGCGAACCATTGATTATTCTTATTTAATCAATATCAAACAAGAAATCGACAACGCAAAAGACAAACTGTGTTCGGTAAACTTGCGTTAACTAATGTAATCTGCCATCATCTTTTCAACTGTACCGGGCAAATCCGATTTTATTGTTTCTGGTGTAATGTATGCATTAGCAAAAGAATCTGCAAACATTGAACGAACAGGGGCTTTGATAAATTCATAACAAATCAATTCCACTATTCTCTCTTTCAAATCCTGTGGAACTTTATATTTTTGAATAATTGGTTTTTCTATCAGCATATGTACAAATTCATGAAAAAGCGTGTTTAATACAACATTTTTATCATCTGGATAACGTGACATCCTAAAATCTATGATAGCATGTTGTTCATCTTTACGGTTGTAACTTGCACCACGTCCAAAAGTACATAAAATATCAAGTTTTTCTGGCATGGTTGCATTCCAAGACGGTAATAATGGCACCAGAAACTTGTTTATTGCATCTTCTAATTTTGGTTTTATATATGATTCAAATATATCATCGAACCTATTTAAACATGAAACATTACGATTATAAATACCCACAAATTTATCGTGACAAAGTTTAATTTCTTGTTCAGATAAATTTGGTGTATTAAACGATTCAAACATTGGTTTTGGAATAAAAGGCCAACAGGAATAACCACACTTTTTTAAATCTCTATGATACATAACATAACAGTTGCTTATGCATTGCCATGCTTCATCAAGAGTCATTGGTCGCATTGTTATTTCCATAAATAATCCTTTTTCAATATGTTTGATTATACCACAAAATGTTATATATAATATATAAATAAATTTTAAAAACCGTTCAGTACAGATGGTTTTTTGTTATGTTGCTTTAATTTTGAGATACAACCGCCATTTAGCAGATTTTTTACCTAACGAGATGTGCGTTTTTCTGTTTGTTTTTTCGCAAGTGCTTGTGTCGCAAGTTGAATAAATTTTAACAATTCTTCTTCGCTCATGCCGTCCAATTTGTCCTTGATTGTTTTGTCTTTCGACTGTTTTTTAGAATATTCGATTTCTTTAGCTTCTGAGCGTGCTAAAACTATTTCCTTTTCTTTTTTTGCTTCCCGTTCAAAAGACTCCCAACCCCACTTGGAATCGCATACACAATCGCAATCTATATCGCAACTATAATCATTGCAACTTCCGTAACAATTATCACTACTGGTGTTGTCAGTATGTACATTTATATTACTAAAACCGTATGCGACCATTTTGTCAAAATCATAAGATTTTCCTGGCATCTTACACCTCTTTCGTTTGTGTTAACACAAAATAACACAAAAAATAACACCTGTCAAGTTTTTTGTTACTCATGTTAATGCGAGGCGATGTAGCAATTTTTTTTAAACTCATGAAAAAGGTTAGTTTTCCTAACATTTTTCTTAAAAAGTTCGAGAACAAGATAAAAATAGCCATTTTGAAAAACACAACTCTCGAACTCGGTGTAAGTATTAGAAAACAAAACAGAAACCGCTCTTGATGAGCGGTTTGGAATCTGTGGTCGGGGCGAAAGGATTCGAACCTTCGACACCTTGCTCCCAAAGCAAGTACTCTACCAGACTGAGCTACGCCCCGATGTGCCACAAATTATATATTATTTTTTACTTAACGCAAGTGTTATTTATACCAGTCGTTGACAAATAAATCTTTTTTGTAATAATAACAAAAAAAAGGAATTCATATGTCCGAAAATAAAACCCCACGTGTTGGAATTGGTTGTTGGATTTTTAATCCGGCGGGGCAAGTGTTGCTTGGGCGGCGACTTTCAACGCATGGTTTTGGCACATGGGCGCCACCGGGCGGTAAACTTGAATTTAACGAAGAACCCGCAGATTGTGCTGCACGTGAACTGCGCGAAGAAACCGGAATAATTATCCCCGAAAAAAAATTCCACCTTGTTGGCATCACCAGTGATATTTACCCAGATTCACACTATATCACCCTGCACTATCGCGCGGATGGTATTACGGGTGAACCAAAACTTATGGAACAGGAAAAATGCGCCGAATGGCGGTGGTTTTCACTTGATAATTTACCAGGTCCGTTGTTTCTTTCGGCACAAAATTTACTGAAAACACACACCCGAATATAATCCTTTTGATTTTCGGTGTTGGCGCACTATATAATTCACATGGAAACAAGAAAAGGAGAAACCATGAAAAAAACACTTGTTGCGTATTTTAGTGCAACCGAAACAACGCGTGGACTGGCCGAAGATTTGGCGGCGGCGATTGGTGCCGATTTGTTTGAAATTGTGCCGGCGGAAAAATACACAACCGATGACCTTGATTGGACAAATAAACTAAGCCGCACAACGACGGAAATGAACAACCGCGCGTGTCGCCCAAAAATTGCAAAGAAAACCCCAGACCTTTCAAAATATGAAACGATTTTTGTCGGTTTTCCGATATGGTGGTATCGCGAACCGTCAATCATCGACACATTTATGGAATCTTATGATTTTGCGAACAAAACAATTGTTCCATTCGCCACATCCGGGGGCAGTCCGATTGGTGATGCCGGCAAAAATATGCAGAAACTTGCGCCCGACGCACGCGTTGAACGCGGCGCCCGCCTGGACACCGGCCTTTCGCCGGATGCCCTGCGCGAATGGGCAAAAAAGTGGATGTGAGTTAGTGGTTAGTGTAAGTGTTAGTGCTAGTGAAACGGCGCAAACGCGCCGTTTTGTATAAAAAACTATCCACTAACCACTACTCGTATCTCAAACTATCAATCGGATTTAGTTTTGCGGCCTTTATTGCGGGCATCACCCCGGATACCAGTCCGACAAAAATCGCAACCGAAATTGAAACAATAACCGGCCAAATGCTAAACGGCACATTATAGCCCAACACAAACCGCCCAACCCCCTGCGACAAACCGACGCCAAGTATCAAACCAAACATTGAACCAATAAACGAAATCATTATTGATTCGGACAAAAATTGCGTGATAATCGTGCTTTCTTGGGCACCAATTGCCTTGCGAATCCCGATTTCGCGTGTGCGTTCCGCGACGGACACCAACATCATGTTCATAATTCCAATCGACCCAACCAAAAGTGACACCGCCGCAATCGCAACCAGCAATAATGTCAAATAACTGCTGACCGTGTTCATCGTTTCCATAACCTGTTTCATGTCGGTTATTTGAAAGTCATCCGGGGCATTATCCTTTAATTTATGCCGTTCGCGCAAAAGTGCCGTTATTTGGTCCGTGGCGATATTATTATCAGAATCTTGGTAAAGTTTTAACGAAATCATCTGGACGGCGTTCGGAAACCGCGACCCCGCAAGCCGTTTTTTAAGTGTGGTAATCGGAATTATTACCATATCATCTTGGGACCCCATGCCCGCCGCCCCCTTGGCCTTGGTGACACCAATAACGGTCATTGGGGTATTACGCACACGAATAATTTCACCCACTGGATTTTTTGGCATACCCAATTCTTCGGCCGTTTCCGGTCCAATCACCGCATATGTTGCGGCCGTTTTGACCGCATTCATTTCAAAGAACGCGCCGTATTCCATTTCTATGTTTTGCACGGTCGCATAACCCGGATACACACCGACCATAGACGTGGACCAATTCTTATTTCCATATACAACCTGGGCACTGCTGTTTTCAACCGGACTTACCGCCGCAACATCGGGCAGGCGCGCAATAAAATCGACATCGTCCAATGTAAGTGTCATACGATTACCACTGCGCACACCCGCGCTTTGCGCCGCCCCCGCGCGAATCATAATTGTGTTTGTCCCAAGTGATGAAAATTGGTCGGTAATTGATTGCTGAACTGTTTCACCGACCGCAACCATAACCACCACCGCCATAATTCCGATAACTATCCCCAGCACCGTCAAAAAAGACCGCATTTTGTTCCCCGAAATCGACAACCAAGATTCATGTGCAATATCATAGAATGTCATTTTTTACGCGCCTTTTGTTCGGATTTAAGCAACACCGATTCATTTTTCGGAATCGGCCCATCGTACGTTATATGCCCGTCATAGATATGAATCACACTACTTGCATAACTTGCAATTTCAAATTCGTGCGTAATCATGACAATGGTTATTCCCAAATCATTATTTAATTTTTTGAAAAAACGCAAAATTTCATTTCCCATTTTGGAATCAAGTGCGCCCGTCGGTTCATCCGCGAGTATAATTTTGGGGTCGCCCGCCAATGCACGCGCAATCGCGACGCGCTGTTTCATACCGCCCGAAAGTTGCGTTGGCAAATATGTTTCAAAATTTACCAAATCAACAAGTTTTAACATTTCACGCGCGCGACTAATTCTTTCATGCATCGGCAACCCACGATACATCAGTGGCAACATTACATTGTCCAAGATGTTTCGCTTTGGCAACAAATTAAAATTTTGAAAAACAAAGCCGATATATTCATTACGCACCTTGGCCAATTCATCGGGATAAAGTGTCGTTATATCTTTGCCATAAAGTTCATATACACCCGAAGACGGCGTGTCCAATGCGCCGATTATATTCATGCATGTTGACTTTCCACTGCCCGACGGTCCCATAATTGCAACAAATTCGCCCGGCATAATGTCAAAGGTATTATCAAACAAGACCTGTTGTTCGCCCCCGATTTCAAGCGGAAAACTTTTACAGATTTTTTTCAGTGAAATAACCGGTGTTTTTTTCATACGCGTCCCTTACATTGGTCGTCCACCGCCCGGCGCACCACCCATCATGCCACCACGATTATTACCGGTCCGACTGGTACTTGATTTTTTCTGCTGTCCCATGTATCCGATTATAACTTTGTCGCCCTCTTCTATTTCATCAGATATAATTTGTGTTTCGGTTGCGGTCACCAAACCCTTAGCATACGGGACCAAGACAACATTTGACCCACGTTTAATCGCCAAATGATTCGCCGGCGTAACATTTTCATCCGTGACTTCCACAATACCATCGAAACTGCGCAACAAAAGTGCGGAATTTTGCACTTTCCACGTATCACGCGCCGCATTCACAATAATCGTCACAAACGCCGTCATTCCGGGCATAAGACGCAAATCAGAATTATCAACATCAATAACAACCGTATAAACCACAACATTTGATGTCGTTGTTGGCGAAAGTCGAACCTGGCGTACGAAACCGTTAAATGTTTGTCCCGAATACGCATCAACCGTAAAGTTCACATTTTGTCCCTGTTTGATAACACCAATGTCGGCTTCGGATACCGATGTTTCAATTTGCATTTTTGTTAAATCTTCGGCAATTTCGAATAAATCTGGCGTTTGGAAAGATGCCGCAACCGTTTGCCCTTTATCCACCTTGCGCGAAATAACCGTACCGTCAACCGGCGACACAATCGTTGCATACGAAAGGTTCGTCACCGCCCTATCATATTGGGATTGCATACGCTTGACCGATTGTAATGCTTGTTCATATGTGGATTGCGATTGTTCCATTTCCGCACGCGCAATATACCCGGAATCATACAGTGATTTATTGCGATTATAATTGCTTTCCGCCAAATTCAATTGCGATTTTGCAGATTCCAGTGATGCTTCGGCTTCGTCCACCGATGCCTTTAACACCGACGGTTCAATTTCCAAAAGTTTATCCCCTTGTTTTACCACGGAATTATAGTCAACAAAAATTTCCGAAATTGTCCCCGAAACTTGCGACCCCACATTGACCGTATTTACCGGTTGAATTTCGCCAGTTGCCGTCACGGTTTGCGACAAATTACCACGCATAATATCCATTGTCACAAAATCTTTCTTGGCAACCTTGGCCGCCGTTCCAAAAAACGCATAAAGCATAACAAGCGTCACCGCACCCGCAATACACCACCATTTGTGCCGCCGCACCCAATTTCTTCTATTTTTATTCATCTTTGTTTCCTTCTAGTTCAGATTTCAAATCGCCGATGGCCAACGCCACCGCCGCCCGTTTAATAAACAAATCATATTTTGCCGCGTTGTTTTGCCTTTGCGCCGACACCAGTTCTGATTGCGCCGTTTGCCAATCAAGCATCGTTGCGCGTCCAACCTTGTACATACCACTTGTCACCTTTTCTGATTCAGTCGCGGACTTTAACAACGCTTTGGTTTGTTCCAAAACCGTTTGCGCGGTTTTATAGTTATTGTATGCGGTAAAAACATCCAATTCCGCGGCATTCGCCGTTTGTTGCTCATTATACTTGGCGCGGTCATAATCTGCCTCGGCCGCGCGCAGGCCATACATATTCGCAAACCCTGCAAAAATCGGCATTGATGCGCGAATACCAATCGAACCATTTATTTTATTTGAATTCGGACTAAACACATCACCCAAACTATCATCACCCCAAGACACGGAACCCGATGCCGAAATCGATGGCAAATTCCGCAAAAACGCCGAATTCCGTTTATGCCACGCGGCATCCTTATTCGCCGATGCCTTTAACAAATCGGGGCGTTTTTCACGCGCGACTTTTAACAGTTCATCGATACTTTCATTTTCCGCCTCTGTCCCAAAACTTGATGACATATCCGCAATTGTTATATCGCCGTCCGCTGGAAACGAAAGTTTGGTAAGCAACGTTCCCTTGGTAATTTCACGATTATTCTTTGAACGTTCCAATGACAATTTTGCACTGGCAAGTGTGGTTTCCGCCTTTAACACATCCGCACGCGCAACAGCGCCGGCCTTGAACTTTTTATTCGCCGTGTCATACGCGGTCTGTGCCACCGTCAGGGCGGACCGCGCCGATTCCACGTCCGCGTCCGCATTTAATAATTCATAGTAAGAACCAACCAAACCATAAACAAAATTTTGCACGGTCGAACTAAAATCGAATCCGGCGGCGCGATACGTGGCAATCATTTGATTCATATCCGCCGTCCTTTTTCCAAAATCAAATATCAAATAAGACGCGGAAATCGACGCACCATAACCCCAATCGTAATTCGGATGTAATGTATCGGAACTTTGTGCAAAATTCTTACTTGCATTAACGCCGGCACTAACACTTGGCAAATAATTGGCATACCCGGCATTTTTATTAAAATGACTTGCCCGCAACGATGCATACGCCGCCGCCGTTTGCGGATTCCGACAAAGCCCAAGTTTTATAACATCTTGCAATGATTGAACACCGTCCGACACATCGCGACGCGTGGCACAATCATCATCCGCCATCGCCAGCACCGGCAAAATCAGCATAATTGCGAAAAAAATCCCCTTCATTCAAATCTCTCCTGATGATACATTATACCGAAAAAAATCCTAAAAATCATTATTTTTATAAAGATTTAAAATTTTTTTATAACCACTTGACAATTCGTTTGTTTTGTATTATATTATAAACAACCTAATAACAAAAGGAGCAAAAAAAATGGAAAAAGCTAAAACGCAATTCAACAACAGACAATTTTGGGCATTCTTAGGACGTTTTTGTGGATATCAAACAGCGTTTATCATGGTCATGTATGTGATGTGGATCTGTGGTCTCAAAGGTCAAACCACAGAAAAAGGCATAAATCTTTTTGAAACCGCCGTATCATTACCTGATCGCAATCGTGTTGAAAAGGCGGAGGCCGGGAAAGGCTCCCTGGCCCAGGCTTACTTGGCGCCATTACGGGAAACATATAATTTTGGTAACATACTTGATAACGATGCATACAAAGATGTTATCAATGAATTGGATTATAGGGTGCCAAGGGCCTATGCGGGATTGATAATCAGCTTTTTTGCCGCCATGCATGCATGGAAAAAGACCAAGCAAGCATCCGCACAATTGAATAAAAACACAAAACAACAATCCAAATAATTCAAAAACCGAAACATTTGTTTCGGTTTTTTTTATTGCCTTGGTGCGGGTATTTTTATTAAACTAAAAACATGGAAAGGATTATATGGCTCTTTATCGCGCCCTGCTTTGCCCTATGTGCCACGGTTGCCACGGCCGCCGTGCGAAAGCCCGCAATGTATATTGACCCGAACGCATACGCGTATATGTACCCGTATATGAATAATCAAATGCGTACCGATTTGAACCCGGGGACCAGTGTTCTAATGACAAACAACCCAATTGATGTCGTTGTTAAGACAAAACGCGCATCCGAACCACGTCGCGTTGTTCCACGCCCGGCGCCCGGTGCAACCACGGCCCGCGCCGCAACGGGCGTGAACGCGCCAACCCAAAATTCAACCCGTCGTGTTGTCGCACGCGCTGCAACAAACCAAAACACCGCTCCTAAAAACACACGTCGTGTCACACCACGCGCCGCGCGGGAAAATGCACGCGTCACCGCCGACACAACCGAAACGGTGACCATCACATATGATGTTCCAACAACGCGTTGCCTTGCGGGTTATACTGAATGCATGGATAATTACTGTGCCCGCGAAAACACGGCATATAATCGTTGTTATTGCAGTGCACGCCTTACACAAATTGATTCTAAATACCAAGACGAAATCAACGACATGACATTGCAAATAATTCGCCTGCGTGGCGGGGGCCAGTGGACAGACGCGGAAATGAACGAATACTGGATGGAACGCGTGGGCAGGTACGTCGGCGAAAATTCATGGATGCGACTTGAAAACGCAATCGACATTGATTGGCCAACGCCCGAAGAACGAATTCAGGGTCAAAATGTTTTCCTTACCGGCCACGAATACTGTGTCGCGCACCTGCGCAATTGTGCATCGATGGCATCAAACATGCGCGATGCATACCGTTCGCGTATATCACGCGACTGTGATGCATATGAACAAAATATGCAACGCATCCATGACGCCGCCGCCGCAATGATTGAATATTATAGTGAATAAACCTTATTTTCCCCGCATTGATTCACAAATCAAATTATGTCGGTATATATTTCGTGCCAAATCATCACTTATCGTATCCCAATCGGCCGCGCGCCCATATATAAATTCGCACGGGCACACATCCGCCGCCGATTTATTCCGCAATGGTATATTTCCGTCGCAAGATGTCACGAATATCGCGCACACCGGTATGAACAGTTTTTTCATTTGCCCCCCTTACCATATTTACATTGTTTATAATTTCACCCGTTTGTGCATTTGCACCACGGACCGCGCATTTTTCACGCGCAATTCGCGCGCCAAAGAAATATGCGCCAAAAACCATCGCACAAACGGCGATTATTAAATACTTTTGCATTTTTGTTTTTCCCTAAAAAGAAACGCACCAAATGGTGCGCATCTATTACTGATTCATGGAATTAAAGAAATCATCATTCGTCTTGGTAAGTCGTAATTTATCAAGCAAGAATTCCATCGCCTCCAGCGTTCCCATCGGATTGATAATTCGGCGCAACACATACATTTTTGATAGCAAATCCTTGCCCACCAGCAAATCTTCCTTGCGCGTGCCGGACTTGGTAATATCAATTGCTGGATAAACGCGTTTATCGGAAAGTTTCCGGTCAAGTATGATTTCACTATTACCCGTCCCTTTGAATTCTTCAAAAATAACTTCGTCCATCTTGGAACCCGTATCGACAAGTGCGGTTGCAATAATCGTCAAACTGCCCCCGCCTTCGATATTGCGCGCGGCACCAAAGAATCGCTTTGGCCGTTGCAGCGCATACGCATCAACACCACCGGTTAAAACCTTGCCACTGGACGGAACAAAGGTATTATACGCACGCCCCAAACGCGTGATGGAATCGAGCAAAATCACAACATCTTGACCCGCTTCGACCAAACGTTTTGCCTTTTCGATAACCATTTCTGCAACCTGAATATGCCGTGTTGCCGGTTCATCGAATGTCGAAGATATAACTTCGCCCTTGACACTGCGTTGCATATCGGTCACTTCTTCGGGCCGTTCATCAATAAGCAACACAATCAATTTAACCTCTGGATAATTGGTTGCGATGGAATGTGCGATATTTTGCAACATAACGGTTTTACCGGTGCGCGGTGGCGCCACAATAAGCGAACGTTGCCCACGCCCCGTCGGCGATATAAGGTCAATAACACGCGCGGACAAATTGCGTCCCTTGTCCGTGTCACCTATAACCTCCATCTTTAATTGTTCATCGGGGTAAAGCGGGGTCATATCATCAAAAGAAACGCGATGCCGCAATTTTTCCGGGTCATCACCATTTACGCGTTCAATTGTTTCCAACGCAAAATACCGTTCAGATTCATTTTGTGGCGCCTGAATTTGCCCTTCGACATAATCGCCGGTTTTCAATCCGTACTTTTTGATTAAATTCGGCGACACATACAAATCGTCCGGCCCGGCCAGGTAATTACTTTCCGGCGCGCGCAGGAAACCAAAACCATCCTGCAACCGTTCAAGAACGCCGTCACCAATAAGTGTTATTTTTTTATCCGCCGCAAATCCGCGCATAACCGCAAAACGCAATTGTTGCACATTTAATTGCGACGCTTCTTCGATGCCCATATCTTCCGCCATTTTCAACAACTGTTGTGGCGACTTGGCCTTTATTTCATTTATATGCATTAAAAAGTCCTTTGTTTGGAAAATTTGTGACACAGAACGCGCCACAACCTACTTCGGCACCCATTATTACACATTTTTATCAAAAAGTCAAGCATTAACAGAAAAACATTGACAAAAATTTTAACAAGAACCGACGTGCCATATTTTTTACAAATCTTAGGAAAATTTTTAGGTTTCACAAGATAATAGAACCAGCACTAATCTGCGTCCTGTTTATGTAAAGATTTTTCATGATCAAATCATACAATTACTTGTATAATTTGCTATCTAATCTATGCATGACCCAGAAAAAAGCACTATCCGCCGACGTGACCGGGCAATTGGGCAATTTTGGGTTTAATATTGTTCCATTTAATGGTCGTGGCCAACGGTAATTTGGGCGCCACACAATAAACGAACACTATTATTTAAAAAATCGGCATTATGCCGATTTTTTTTACCCCCCTATTTATTATATTTTATGCACAATTAACGGATAAAAACCAATCGGCATAATTACACAGCCCAAAAATCTTTACTTATTTCCATCAATAGTATGGTTCGTATGCCGTGGCGGTTGAACCTTGTTCAAGTTGCCAATTAAACCGTGAGAAGGCATCTTGTATACTAACAGATGAAGTATCAAGCGGGTTGCTTCTTACTTGTAAATAATGACAATTGCTCGGCGTTGTGCCAGTTGTAGGTCGTGATGTTTCATACGGTGAAGCACCTAAGTAATTTTTAGCACTATCAAAAAAGTATATTGTATTATACTTTGAATATGTGCCATCTGTCTTATTCGTACCCGCAAAGGTGTAAGTCGTGTTTGGCAAACAAGGAATATAACCGTCATCAGAGGACATAAAATTTAAAGCGCTTTGCTCTTTATCCCCTGTGGTTCTATTCCTATAATAACCAAACAACACTTTTGTTGGGTCAAACAAATTCCTACTTGGCTTGTGATACGCTGTTTGGTCGACGATAGTCCAAAGGGTGCAGGCTGGGCTGTTCGCGCATTCAAGTTTTGTTGTTGGGGTTGTTGGTAAATTCGTAAATGTCGCATTTAACGCCGACGCGGTAATAAGTTTA
>CADAFS010000006.1 GCA_902787305.1 uncultured Pseudomonadota bacterium
TTTTGAAAAAAAGTGTTGACTAAAAACCTTGGTTTTTTTCAACACTTTTTAATCCTCGCAACCCCACGGATTCCGCGGGTTTATGTAAAATTCCGCCCCCCAAAAATCGTGCAATTTGATGCGCCCACACCCGTCGCGGCACGCCGCGCCGCGGTCGTGACGGACTAACACCAAGCCAGGGCAACGCCCCTGGCGCAGTCTCGGTATGGTCACGGCGCCGCTTTGCGGTGACGGACGCAGACGGATAACTCTGTTAATGCACAATTAAAACGGGACAGTGATCATTATTCCAAAATGCCGTCATCCCGCGGTAGCGCGGGATCCAGTGTGAACGAATGTGAACACCTGCGTCGCAGACAGTTTGTCGTCGCAATGCGACGACAAATCCCCTGCGGGGCAAGTTTTTGCATTCGCAAAAACTAGGCACCGCCCTTCGGCGGTGTGACGCGACTCTGGAATTTTAAGTGTCCCGTTTTAATTGTGCAAAAGATGTCCCATTTTAATTGTGCATTAACACGCAGACGGATAACTCTTGACATTATCGCGAATTCTTGCTCCAATAAAACCATATTAAACAAAAGGATATAAAATGGCAGGCAGTATAAATAAAGTAATCTTGGTTGGTAATATCGGGCAAGACCCCCAGGTCCGTACAATGCAAAGCGGACAAAAGGTGGTAAGTTTTTCACTCGCAACATCTGACCGTTGGCGCGACCGCCAAAGTGGCGAACAAAAGGAACAAACCGAATGGCACCGCATCGTGATTTTTAGTCCGAATTTGGTCGAAGTTGCCGAACGCATGTTGCAAAAGGGAACAAAACTTTACATCGAAGGCGCACTTCGCACACGCAAATGGCAAAATCAACAAGGCGTTGATACTTATACGACCGAGGTTGTATTGAATCAGTTCAGTGGCACAATGGTTATCCTGTCTGGGGCCAAGGCGGTTGATTCAATGTCCAGTGGCACCGCACCCGCGCCAGCCCCGGCCGAAGAAATTTCAATTTCCGAAATTGGCGACGATATTCCGTTTTAAGTGTCGGAATAAACATAAATGAAAAAAATTGGGCGTGTCCAATCGCGACGGAGCAGTAGCGAAGACGGATGCGCCCATTTTTTTACACCATTATACCGCCGTGGGGCGGTATCTATTTATTGCAAATATGGCGGATTTTTGCGATTTTCGTGTTTTTTGCACCATAAATTATGCGGTTTTTGGTGTATTTTTTTTTGATTTTTGGAATTCGCGCAAACCCGCGGAATCCGTGGGGTTGCGAGGATTAAAAAGTGTTGAAAAAAACCAAGGTTTTTAGTCAACACTTTTTTTCAAAAATCCAAAATTTTTATTTTTTGTTACAATCATTTCGTTAAAATTTAATAAAAGGATAAACTATGACAAATGATCCAGATGTTAAAAAAGACATGGAAGATAACGCGCGACATTTACGGTATCTGAAACAAAACACCCAAACACCCATAGAAAAGTTAAAAAATGATGAACTTGGACGCGTCTTAACCCGTGAAGAGTTAGACGCCGTACAATGGTATGTATCCAAAATCTTGGGGCTTCCGCAAACTGGGGCCGCGGCACGTAGCATTGTAGTTAGCGGTGGCATTGAATATATCTTACGTGATTTCAAGATGCATGCCAACGATATCAAATGGATAGAAAACAGGAAACAATCGCTCAAAGACATGCGTCGACTAAACGACAAAATGGGTAATATGTTGCGATAATTACCTAATCGTCGCTGGTAATAAAAAACCGGCGCAATGCGCCGGTTTCGCTTACACTAACCACTAACATGTAGCGATAGCGAAAGCGGATACCCACTAATACAACCCAAACTTGGTTATATAATTACACGACAGGCCGATGATAAAATTGCTGCCATAACTTTCGGCGGCACGCGCCTTGGCCCGGCGATATTGCACATATGGCCCCAATGTAAAATCACCCCAAAGGTTCGTATCCATACGCGCAACCACACTAAGGTCACGTTCCAAATCTGTTCCGACATATTGCGAATAATCAAGGTATTCACGATAATACCCATCGGTCGCAAATTTCACCCCTTCGCGCAGTTCGTATTCAAGTCGCCAACCAAGTTCCGCGGCAAGTTTGCTGACTTGCCTATGCCCATATGTAAAGTCATATTCATACACGCCCGCAATATGCAAATCTTTGATTATTGGCGAATCAAACACCGCAAAACCCGCCATAGAACGCAAAACCTTTAACCGATTGTCCGTATCATTCGCCGGAACAAATTCCGTTTCATACGCCGCCCGCGCCATTGGCCCAATTTTGAACGAATCAAAATCCCAACACGCATAGTTCAAATTACTGGACAATAAAATTTTATCCGCACTTTCGTTCACGGTTTTTGGTTCATTATATGGTTGCAATTCCGTTCGCCCGTATTCCATAAACAAACTGTTGTCCCAATTCAAACGCCCATGTGTATATTCCAACGCGGTATCAAACACGCCCTTGATAAATTCTTGGCTATCGGCACTTAGTGCGGAAATCGGCGAATTATAATATTCATCCGAATGCCGAACCGTGGTCTTAGACAAATCAAGTCCGATTCGCCGAATGTTCAAAATCAATTCTTTACCTTCCAAATCAATATCAGACGCGAACACCGCAAAAGGTGCAACCGCCGCACACAAAGCAACAGAAATTTTTTTCATCTCTACAATCCTTTGATTTTATTCCCACGAAAAATTATTACTTAAAGATATGCAAAAGTCCATTTTTATCTTGATACCGCCAACCGTTTTCACGCAATGCCGATGTCAATGCCGCACGCCGCCCGGCATTTGCCCGAAAGACGATTTGATTACCGCCAATAGATTCCGTTTCCAAATCAACACCGACCCCGTTCGCGGCGCGCCGAATTTGACCCCAATCCGCAAATTTATCATTTAACGTGGCAACAATTGTGAATTTATTATCCGCCTCTTCTTCGGTCGAAAGCCAATTACGAACATCATTTCCATCCAACCAATTTTTTGCGGCAACCCGATTCACGGTCATCTTTATATTCGCCGAATACGTCGTGTCCGAAGTTTTTTCCCCCGATATACCCGAACTTTCAACAAGTGTCGTAAGCACCGCATTTTTTTCATTTGCAACCGCCGTACGCAACGCGCCCGCATCCGAATAAGGCGACAGCACATCAACAATAATTTGCCGCCGCGCATCATCAAACGCCATTTGTTTCGCCGTCGCGGCGGTGTCACTTGTCATATTCACATGCGCCGTGCCCACAAGGTCCGCCGCCATCGCAACCACCGGCAACGAAAATAAAACCACAATAGATAAAAATTTTTTCATACTTATCACACCTTTATAAATGCCCTAAAACTTTGCCTGAATTCCAACATGGATTCCCATAGATTTATAAATCGATTCGATTTCATTGTCAACCTTGCAAACCCAACCCGGACATTCTGCCTCTATCTGTGCAATGTTTTGAACGGTCGCATCGTTGTCCAACATATATTGCTGTATTTCCGCCTGGGTCTTGCCCGCATTTACCGATAGCCCCGCATAATAAGTGTACAAATCGTTATAAATATCCGCATAATAACCACTGTTTAGGTACGTATTCGCCTCGCCCCCGGACATAGTGTAGTAATCAAATGTGAACCCAAGCGAGAAAAACACACTTTCGGTCAACGCCGTCATATAATTCGCCCCCAATCCAATATGCCACGCATCACCAAACCCGCCCTTGTCTTCGACACTTTTCGGATGTTGCCAATCGACACGATACGGTTGATCCCCGGTCGAAGTATACATCGGCAATCCAAATTCAAACCGTGCATTAAATTTATTATATACATTTACATCATAATCCAAATCCAATGCTAAATATGGTCCCATCCATGTCGTTTCATAAGAATGACTTATGCTTGGCAAATGAAACATGTACGTTCCGCCGGTACTTACGCCCGTCGCCCCATTTGCAATTGTCCAAAATCCATATTGATCAACCGCTGGATTCCATAAAACCTGTTGTGTATTATTGTTGTATTCAATAATAACAATTGGGTCACACTGTGTTTCATCACCA
The DNA here is from genome assembly GCA_902787305.1 of uncultured Pseudomonadota bacterium. Lineage (GTDB taxonomy): Bacteria > Pseudomonadota > Alphaproteobacteria > Rs-D84 > Rs-D84 > Enterousia. The sequence goes on from CADAFS010000006.1 coordinate 4,086, forward strand.
CCATTGACATTTGTGCAATACCCGGTATCCACCGTTAAACCATAGTCATCTTTGGTTTCTAATTTATATTTCAAATACCGATACCCAACCGAAGGCGTCACACGCGCAACCCCAATCCGAAATGTATCCGGCAATCCAAATCCGGCATACAGCCCAAGCATATTACCACTGCTGCTTTGGCCAATGGACAACGAATGTCCCATCTGTTGCCCAAGCAATTCATCCGCCGTTCCATTACCATCATTATCTTTCCACCATTCGGTAATAAAATATCCGCCATTGGTAATATCGTCATCAACCATATTGGAATCACCAAATTGCATACCATACTTTGCCCCGGCCTCTATCAACAGCGGGGTTGTATCACCACCGAACACATATTTCATATCACCTTCTATCACATTCCAACGAATGTTATCATAGTGCAACTTACTGCCGGCCTCTTTCATTTCAAAGTTCCAATTTGCAAATTCATGCGACAGCCCAAGGTCAAAAAAGAAACCCTTTTCCACTTTATTTTTGTTATCCACAAATCGCGTCTGGTTCGAAACCTGTTGATTTCCCGTTCCAACAACCCGCGTATAATCTTGATACGGCGCACCAATATATGCATTATTGTTCGGCGCAACCGTCCGCGTCCGTGTGTACATTGTATCTTGGGCATAACTTGTTTGCTGCTGTTGCTGACGTGCGGCATACGATGTTTTGGCATAATTTTGCTGTGGCGAACGATAGTTCCCCGTATAATATGTCCCCGCCGCCCCCGCGGTGCCAACACACAATGCAACCAACGAACATCCCAAAAGCGCCCTGCGTATGATAGTATTCATATAAACTCCTATTCCTTTTTTATTATCAAATATATTTTATCACAAAAAGATTGAAAAAAAAACATTATTATGTAAAATAGCAACCGTTTTAATATCACGCCGTGCGGATATGGCGGAATTGGTAGACGCTCAGCACTAAGGATGCTGTGGAGAAATCCGTGGGGGTTCAAGTCCCCCTATCCGCACCAAAATTTAATTTTATTGCACATTTTCCACTTGCCCGAAAAATCATAATTTTGCTAGTCTTGTATCAAAGGGATGAAAGGATTTAGACTAATTTTCTGTGTATGCCTTGGCATGATTGCCTTTGGGCACGCGGTTGCCGTTGATGGTGACGATACCGCGCGTGCCGCAACGCGCCGCGCGTATTCACCCGCCACAACCGCCGCGCGCGTCGCACCACCGGCGGCAACCCCAAACCAAAACGCAACCACACGAAATGTATCAACCGCACCGCGCATGGCCGCAACCGAATCGCGCGGCGCAATTCAGGCATCCGCCACCGCGCCACGCACCGTGTCCGCGCGTACCAACCCTGTGACACGTCCAACCGTTCAAAATCGACCAACCGCAAACATCACACGACGGGCAACAAACGCGCGAACGGCGACTGCATCACGCACCGCACGCACACCGCGCACAAATGCACGAACCGCCACGCCCGCACGCGTGGCAACCAATACCGCGGGTGCAATCGTCACAAACTATACAAAATGCCGCGAAATATTTTATGAATGCATGGATGAATTCTGTGCAAACAAAGACGCAAACCTGCGCCGGTGCGCATGTTCAAGCCGTTCAAATGAATTCAACGATATAAAAAAACAAATGACAAATGTTGAAAATAAAATGCTGGATTTCAACCAAAGATTGTTGCTTGTGAACATGGATGTCGAAGATGTGAACGCCATAAACACCGCAACCGAAGGCGAAGACGCATTTTATTCCACCCGCGACACAACAAAATCCAAACGCGCATTGGACGACATCGCCAAAAAGTTAAATGCAAAATTCGGCGATACCGATTCTGGCGGTGGGGGCCTTGGGGCGATATCATTGACATTAAATGTTGATGCGGCATTCGATACGGTCGATTCGTTTATGGGCATCGACACAACGACCAAATCCGGTGTTGCACTCTACAATGCCGCCCTGCCCATCTGTCACGACATCGCGCGTGAGATTTGCACCGACGAAGAAATATCGCTTGCACAAAACGGTTATCAAATGCAAATTGAACAGGATTGCAACACCGTCAAAAAAGCGTACCAATCCCAGGTTGACCAGGCCCGTGCCAAGGTATTTGAAAGTGGCGCATTGCTTGATATGTCGCGTCTTGATGCATACCAAACACGAAATTCCGATGATTTACTAACCTGCAAGCGGAAAATGCTTGAAATGCTGACCGACACAACGGTTTGCGGGGCAAAAATGGAAAAGTGCCTTGATATGACCGGCCGCTATATCGACCCAACAACGGGGGCCGCATTCCTTAGTGTGAATTTGGCGGATTTGGATAACATGATTACGCGCCCGGGCGTGAACCAAACATGGACATCGGCGAACAGTTCTGGAAAATTCATCACATTTTTGAACGACCGCAAAAAATATCTGAACACGGCAACCGAACACTGTGAAACCATCGCCGACACCGTTTGGGACGCATTTATCGAAGACGCATTGGCACAAATCAAACTTGCACAAACCGCCAAACTTGAAGAGATACGCCAGGCATGCACAAAACTAACCGCGGAATGTTTGGATTCTGCGGCGGGTTCAATTGAAAATTTTGATGCGCGCGCATTATCCGTATTCGGCATTATGGCGGACAGGACTGCAAACACCATGTGCGCCGATGTCCAACAATCTTGTGCAACCCTGTTGGGGTCGACGGGCGACGTGTCATGGGAAACCGGCATTCACGAAATTGCCACCGACAAAACATACGACGCGGTTGTTTCAAGTTGCACCCAGGTTGGCCAAAATTGCATTATCCAATCATGCAAATCCATTTCCGGCAATTTCGACCTGTGCAATGACATAGATTTTTCACCGAATCGCCACGCGATACTTGAACGCACGGCATGCTGGGGCGAAGTATTAAACTGTGTCGCATCGGCGGGCGACAACGCAATCATGGCGATAATGGATAACCTTGGCAAAACGACAACTGGCAACCACAAATACGCCTTTTATAAAGAATTATACGGCAACGCGAACATTTCCCCAATCGAAGATATATGCAACGCGAACGGTTTGTGCAACAATTCAAACGCCGAATGCGCCGCATGTCGAATCGCCGAACGCATTTGGGGCAATTGCGAAGAATATCCGGCGGTAATTATTGGGACCAGCACGGACGAACAACATAACCGCATACACATGCCACAAAATGGCCAAAGCACATTGCTATCGTGGTTTGCAATAAACACCGGCACCGCACGATCGACAAACGGTGGCGGATATCAAAGTGACGCACGCAGTTGTGTGAACACCCGTTGCACCGCCGAAACAACATATACAAACAGCACGGGGCAACCAATATGCCTGTCTGATGATGCCGCCGCCGGCAATATCACGGGCGAAGGTATGTATTGTCCGGCCCCACATGTTCAAATACAAATCAATGATGATTTAAAAAATTGCTGTTTTGCGAACCCAAATGGTTTTGATACAATCCCAATGGACGGCGAAAATGCCCCGTGTTGCGTGGGAAAATTGCAAGACGGTTTATGCATACCCAAAAACACATCGGCCCAAGAATTAGGACACCGAGGAAACGAACGAATAATTTGCATTGGCACGCTTGACACGGGTGGCAACACGGGCAATGGTTTTCCATTGGGCGACACAATCGCATGCAACGGGACATTTGTTAAAATCACAAACAACAAAACATATGAACCAATGGAATATGACAACGACGTCACATCAACCTATCACCCCAACGGCATGAAATATACACCAAAAATGGGATATTATGGGTCGGGCGACAACCAACACAATAATTTTATTGAATCCTACAACATAAACAATTGGTTCATAAAGTATACCACCCCATAAACCACGCATTTTTACTTGCATATATAGGTTTATTTTGGTACGTTCATAACCATGAGAATGTTCCCGATTTTTTTATTGTGTGTATTTTTTGCAAACAACTTGTATGCAGCAGTATGCACCCAGAATTTGGGGAACAATATCTATAATTGTCCCGCAGGAACATATCCAAATATAGAACAAGGTGGATGCAGGGACTGCCCAGAGGGGTATTACTGCCCTGGCGGTCATTTTGCATATTGTTGCAATTTGAACACCGATGGCAATTTTCCAGAATCCGCCGAAAGATCAGATTCCATAGACGATTGTTATGCCGATATTGGTTGCATACATAAAACACACGATAACATATTACAATGCAAACATTATTCAAACGATAGTTTCTGGTGTCCGAATGGCATATCCACATATAGAATACATATAGAACCTGATGGAAACTGCTACACGGGAATATTGAATTGTGGTGAATTCCCCAGCGATTGTAACGGTTCCCCCAAAAATGATATTCAATGGGATTATCAAAACCACCAATGGATGACGGCGGAAAATAACCCAACAAAATGCATTTGCGAAGGAACATCTTATTCAGACCATGGTTTGCATTGCACCGCAAAAGCTAATAAAACGACAACCCAAAATGCGCAATATGCTACTCAACAAATATCGTATGACAGCGTTAACAATTATTGGTGCACCAAATGTGATAGTGGTTATTATGTGGATGCGTATAATGATTTAAGCCCCGTATCAGAATCACCGGTATCTGGCCAGACATGGTGTCACGTTGATGAAAATGATCCAGGTGGACAATATACAGTTTGTAAATGCACACAGGTACCAAAAGGAAGTTATCTTGATACCGCCTGCCCTGCATTTGGGGCAATAGAAACGTTGGCCGACATATGTCCACCAAATAACTGCGGTGCCGGCAAAACCACCGATAATGCCGGAACCATAGGGAATAATTGTCATTATACATCCGACACAAAATTTTGTGATGCAAAGGGGTGTTTCAATATCACCGACGCGGCGGACGACGGTTGGGATTGGAATTAGTAATTATAATTGGATACTCTCTATCACCCGATGGATTTCGGACATTTCGGCGGGGGTAAATTTTCCCAAAACCCAATCTGCGGCATCAATTGGCAAGCCCAAATCACGCGGATGTCCAATTCCAATTCTTATGCGCCTATATTCGCGACCAATCGCCGAATCGATTGACTTTATGCCGTTGTGACCGGCACTTGACCCGCCAACCTTGGTTCGCGTGTCGCCCAATTTCAAATCCATATCATCATGAATCACCGTCACATTTTCAATCGGAATTTTATAGTAATCCACAATCGCCCGCACCGCGCGCCCGCTGTCGTTCATAAATGTTTGCGGCATTGCGAAAATTATCCGCACGCCGTCAATATCGACCCGATATGTTTTGGCAAACAGTTCGTTTTTCCACGTTGCGTCCGCACCCGCAAAATACCGCACCGCCATAAATCCGACATTGTGCCGCGTTCTTTCATATTCCGCACCCGGATTCCCAAGTCCAACAATTAAAAAAATAGGTTTATTCGCTTGCATATACCAAACTCTTTTTCTATTATTATATTATCATAAAAAGGAGTGAAAGATGAAGTTAAAAACATCAATTATTTTATGTTCCCTTGCATCCGCCACGACGATGCCCGCGGTTGCGAATTCCGTGTTTGACCTTTATGCCGGCGTTTCGGTTGGGGTCGGCGCACAAACATTGTTCGGCGATGGGAAGAATGAAACGAACACTTCACAATCCTTTGGCGCGATGTTCGGAATTGATGTCCCGGTTTTCCGCGGCGAAGTTGAATACACATACATCGGCACATCCGATTCACATGCAAGTATCGGTTTCGCAAACGCATATTTTAAAATGCCATCAACCGTAATTCGCCCATACCTTGGACTGGGGGTCGGATTGATGTTCGCCGGCGAAGAAAACAAGCGGTATAACGAACAATATGATACAAAACCGGCGTACCAAGGCATGTTGGGCGTGACAATCGACGTCCCAAAATTGCCGTTTAAGTTTGATGTCGAAGCGCACGCGATTTATATTCCGGACGTTTTGCGATTTGCTGATGAACGCCCTGACATTTTGCATTACGAGGCGAAACTTAAACTTCGCTATTTATTCTAAAGTCAAAACGGGGCCGCGTGCCCCGCATTTAAATAACGGGGGCCAGTATGCTAACACTGATTGACGGAAATTCGATTTTATTTCGCGCATATTATGGTGTGCACAGCCGCCTTACGCGCACTGACGGCACCCCAACCGGCGCGGTGTTTGCTTTTTTCAACATGATGTTACCGGTATTTGCCGCCGCCAAGCCCGACGATATTTTCGTATGCGTGTTTGATGCGTCGCGCCAAACTTTCCGTCAAGAAATATACCCAGAATACAAGGCGAACCGCCTTGAGACGCCCGCCGATTTAATTTCCCAAGGCGCGTTGATTCGCCGCGGTCTTGCCGAAATGGGTGTCCCCGTCCTTTGCGTTCCCGGGGTCGAAGCCGACGATGTAATAGCCACAATCGCAACACAAAACTGCACCGTCGCCGACAAAACCCGCATTATGACCGGTGACAAAGATTTAATGCAATTGGTGTCCGATTGTATTTTCCTTTATGACGGCATGAAGCAAAAACGCATCGAACGCGACGCGGTTATTGAAAAATTTGGTGTGCCACCCGAACGCGTTATCGATGTTCAATCACTGATGGGCGATTCGTCCGACAATGTTCCGGGCGTTCATGGAATTGGCCCGAAAAAGGCGGCGGAACTTATCAACGAATTCGGTTCACTTGACGAACTTTATGCACATTTGGACGATATAAAAAATGAACGCACGCGAAAACTCCTTGCCGAATCGCGCGATGCGGCATATATATCAAGAAAACTCGTCACACTTAAACGCGATGTCGATTTGTCGGGATTAAAACTTGGGCCATTGCACTTCAACCGCGCCGCCGCATTGGATTTTGTTCAAAAAGAAATCGAAAGCAATTCACTGTATGAAAAAATTTCAAAACTGTTTAGCGAAACAAATGCAAAACCAACAAAATTTGAATTTCCTGGTTCCGCATGCCCCGTCGATACGCCCGCACCCACCACACCAACACAAAACGAATCGAAAATGACCTTTGCGAAAATTACGACCATCGCGGAATTGGAAAAATTTTTATCGGGCACCCGTGATGTTATCGCACTTGATACCGAAACAACCGGCCTGGACCAAATGACCGCAAAAATGGTCGGTATGTCATTGGCAATCGATGCGACACACGGCGTTTATATTCCATTGCGTCATCGCGCGGCGGCGGGCGATTTATTTGGTGGTGATCGCTTTGCCCCGGGACAGATTTCAATCAAAGATTTGTATAAAAAAATCTGGCCAATTTTGACGGATAAAAAAATTACCAAGGTCGGTCACAACCTAAAATTCGACCTGCACATCATGGCGAACGAAGGGTGGGACATCGAAAAAATTTCGCCAATTGACGATACAATGTTGTTATCGTATGCGTTGCATGGAACATTGCATTCGCACGGCATGGACGAATTGGCATTAAAATACCTGAATCATCAAAATATAACTTTTGCATCACTGTTCCCGCCAAAGACACGCGATGCCGACATGCACTTTGATGAATTACCAATCGACACCGCATATCCATACGCCGCCGAAGACGCCGCCGTCACAATGGCGCTATATAAACTTATGCGGCCGCAAATCGATGCGAACGAAAAACTACACGAATTGTACGAAAAATGCGACCGACCGTTGCTAATGGTTTTGACAATGATGGAACGCGCCGGCGTGTTGGTGAACAAAAATAAATTATTACAACTTTCGGGCGTGTTTCATGAACAACTTACGAAAATCAGCAACGAAATCTTCGACCTTGCCGGACACGAATTTAATATCGCCAGTCCAAAGCAACTTGCAACCGTCCTGTTTGACGAATTGCATTTGCCCGAAAACAAACGGCGTTCCACCGATGCTGATTCACTAAACGATTTAATCGAACACCATGAAATTATAGAAAAGATTTTGAATTGGCGTTCAATTGCGAAACTTGCGGGAACGTATGCGGATGCCCTGCCCCGGCAAATTGGTGACGACGGCCGCATTCACACAACATATTTGCAAACAAGTACGAATACCGGCCGCCTGTCAAGTCGCGATCCGAACCTGCAAAACATTCCGGTCAAAACCGAACTTGGCGAAGAAATCCGGAAATGCTTTGTCGCGGGTCCAAACAAAAAACTTATTGCGGTCGATTATTCACAGATTCAACTGCGCCTACTGGCGGACGTTGCGAACATTAAAACGTTCAAGGATACATTTATCGCGGGCGCGGACATTCACGAACAAACCGCGCGAAAAATTTTCAATATTCCGCCAACTACGATTGTTCCACGGGATTTGCGCCGTGCGGCAAAGACAGTGAATTTTTCAATTATATACGGAATTTCATCAATCGGCCTTGCGGCCCAATTAAATGTGTCACGTGCGCGCGCGGCGGAAATAATAAATTCATACATGGCGGGATTGCCGGAAATAAAAAAATATATCGACGACACCAAAGAATTCGCGCGCGAAAACGCATGTGTTTATACCCCATGGGGCCGCAGAATAGAATTACCAGAGGTGAAAAATTCCCGTCTGCGCGCATACGCAATGCGTGCCGCAATCAACGCCCCCATCCAGGGGTTCGAGGCGGATTTAATGCGCCGCGCGATGATAAATGTTTATAATGAAATCGTTGTTCCGAATAACGATAAAATAAAACTTATTATGCAGGTTCATGACGAAATGGTTTTCGAATGCGATGAAAAACTTGCCGAAAGTTTCGCCGAACAAATCAAATCTATCATGGAAAATGTGACCAAGATATCCATGCCATTGCGCGCCGACTATGTCATCGCACCATTTTGGGGAAAGTAAAATCACAACTGAATAAACCCTTTGGGGTTATTTTCCAAATCTTCAATGGCCTTGTCCAAGGTTTCGCGATATTCCAAGAACTTCTTTTTATTTTCCGCGTCCAAATTATTTATCGCCGGCAACTTTACGGTCATCGGGTTTACATGCTTGCCGTCCTTGATAATTTCATAGTGCAAATGTGGCCCCGTTGACAACCCGGTTGAACCGGAATATCCAATAATCTGCCCCTGCTTTACCGTTGTGCCAACCTTTACATTTTTTGCAAATTTTGACATGTGTGCATAAAGCGTTTCAAACGAACCATTGTGCCTAATTTTTATAAAGTTTCCATGCCCGCGATTATATCCACGTGCAACGACACGCCCCGCGCCGGCGGCGGGAATCGGCGTTCCGGTCGGCGCGCGAAAATCGACACCTTTGTGCGCACGCGTAAAGCCCAAAACGGGATGTTTACGCCGCGTTGAAAAACTGCTTGTCACTTTCGCATTATTTATCGGCGTGCGTTTCAACGATTTAATCGCACCGTTCCCATTTGGGTCATAGTATCCAACCGTTTTATCGGCCTTTTTGAACCGATACATTTTCACATTCCCGCGCAGCGCATCAAACGACACAACCGACACCGCACCGTTATCAACATGCACATTGTCATGATAGTTTTCTTCATACAACACAGAAAATTTTTGCCCCGCGCGCACATCACGTTCAAAGTCCATTTCAAACGCCAACAAATCATAAACATCCGCCAAAATTCCCGCCGGAATATTTGCCCGCATCCCGGCAAGGTAAAAACTGTCGCCGTCCAAAATTTCCCCTTGGCGATAGACCAGGCGCGTATCGCGTTCAATATCAATCGCGTTGCAATTCCACACCCCCGCATCGTCACAGGTCAATTCCACACGCCGCCACGGCCCCGGCAACACAACAATTTTTGTTATCGGCGTATCGGGCCCGCCGTCACGCACAATTTCAATTTTATCCTTGTCCGCGCGCAGACCCGTAATGCCCGCCTTGGACTTCAATACACCGGCGATAGAATTTATATCTTTGCCCCCGACGCCATTGGCCGACAAAATTTTGGAAAGTGTATCGCCCGCCACAACATTTATAACCGTCGTTTTATTATCCACCGGCGCAATCGTTTCCGTCACAAAGTCCGCCGTTCCCGGAACATCATCAACCGTCCGACCGCACAAAACGGCCCATAAAACAACCACAACCGCAATCACCGCACACGCCCCCGCAATCCATAAAACCGCGCGGACAAATTTCTTAGAAGTTATAATATTTTTTGCTTTTTCCATGGCGTCCATTATAATAGTTTTATGACAATAAATCAAGCCTTTGAACTTTTGAAAAATGCCGGCGGCATTCGCGCGGCCCGGATTATTACGGACAACTTTCCAAAAATTTCGTGGTTTCGCGCGCATATAATCGCGCACCGGTTGCGTAGCGGCGCGCCCGTCGCAAAAATTATACATAAAAAATGGTTCTATGGTTTGGAATTTTATACGAACCGCAAAACACTGGACCCACGCCCAGATACCGAAACATTGGTTGAATCTGTTTTATCGGATGGGTGGCGCGCCCCAAGAATTTTAGATTTGGGAACGGGCACGGGTTGCATAATCGCCGCACTGGTTAAAAATATCGATTCTGCAACCGGCATCGCGGTCGATATTTCGCATGGCGCACTGCGTGTGGCACGCCGGAACATAAAAAAACTGAACCTGCGCGACAAAATTAAAATAAAGCACGGTTCGTTTACAAACCCGCGGTTACCCCGCGAAAAATTTGATATCATCGTTTCAAATCCGCCATATATTGCAATGGGCGACCCGCGCGTGGATGCGGGCGCAACGCACGACCCGCGCATTGCACTTTATGCGAAAAACCGCGGCATGGCGGCATACGAACAAATTGCAAAAAATGCAAAAAACTGGATTGCGGAAAGCGGAAAATTATATATCGAAATCGGCGCAGGTGCGGAAGTATCGGTCCGAAAAATTTTTGAATACGCCGGTTGGAAATTCATCCGCGCCGAATGCGACCTTGCCGGCATCACCCGCGTGTTGGTTTTTGGGGTTTAACAAAAAAACCGAATTGCTTCGGTTTTTTTGATTTTATCTTTTTTTACCCTGGTTAAACATCATGGATTTTTGTGGCATTACGAACTTGTCCGCTGGTTTCCGCGACATTTTACGAGGCAACTTTTCCCCGCCACGCTTCAGCGTCATAAAAAACAACACCATGGGCGATGATTTTTTTTCCTGTTCTTTGTATTGATTGTATGCAAAATCCACGACTTTCCCAAGCGTTAGGAGGTTATCTTTACTGTTATCTCTACTGATGTTTATTAGGTCATCAAGTGTAAGTGTAAGACCAGCATTAAATTCACGATTAAAATGAAAACAAACTTTTTCTTTAAACTCTTCCATTACGGTCAAAAGGTCAAGAGAATCTATATCCAAATCATATTCAAAAGATGTCGTTTCCGTCACAGCTTCAACGTCAACGTCAACACCTGAACTTTCAGCATCTTCTACAGCAATTTTTTTTAAAATATTAAACATTTGGTCTCTTGTCATTTTTTCACCATTTTAGTTTTTTATTTTATCTTTTTTTACCAGGGTTAAGCATCATGGGTTTTTGTGGCATTACGAATTTGTCCGCTGGTTTCTGCGGCGTTTTACCATGCGCATTTCTTCCAACGCCACGCGTCATAAGAAAAAGTACCATGGCAGATGGTTTCTTTTCGTCCTGTTTACTTTTTATAAGTCGCACCAAATCACCAACTGTCTGAAGTCCATCTCGTTCCTCGTCAGAAATATCAATATTAAATTTTTTTTCAAATTCCATAGCTATTTCAACCATGTCCAATGAATCCGCATCTAAATCTACTCGTAAATCCGCCTCCATCGTCACTTCAACCAGCTCAACTCCCGATTTTTCAGCAATAATCGACCGAATTTGTTCATCTATTGTTTTATTCATTTTTCATCCTTTTATTATAACCACCGCCAACAAAGATAGCACAATTTTCCCCGATGTCAAATTTTATCATAACGCAAATGTTATAAATTCGATGATGAAAAAATTTTTCCAGAGAGCCGTCACACCGCTGAAGAGCGGTGCCCAGACCGAACAGAGTGAGGACTTGCCCCGCAGGGGATTTTTCATTGTGAAACAATGAAAAACTTTGTGTCTGCGACGCAAGTTTTCGCATTCGCGAAAACCTGATCCCGCGCACCATCACCCACGTATTGGTGTTTGGGGGGCAATCCCCTTTCCATGGGAAAGGGGGGGACCGGCGAAAGCCGGTGGGGTATGGGTAAATTAGCACTATACGCCCAAAACTACCCCGTCACACTCCGTGTGCCATCCGCCTGCGCCAAAGGCTACGGCGCGACTTCGCCCCTTCTTGAAAAGAAGGGGAATTGCGGCATCGTGCGTGTGTTGGTTTTTGGGGTTTAACAAAAAAACCGAATTGCTTCGGTTTTTTTTTTTTGATTTTATTTTGTTTTTTTATTTGGACCCTTGCCAAACAACTCTTTGCGTCGGGCAGCACATGCCGCCTCAAATTTTTTGTAATCTTTTGCTTTCAAAAAGAATTCAAAGGCTTCTTCAAAATTCGGGACAATTGAATAAACACCGCGACTGCCAGAATAAATTGCATAGTCGTTAACAACCCACCGTGTGGACTGGTCGAGAATGGTGCCATCGTCATCTTTCAAATAAAAAACATGTTTAGCAACCATTGCCGTTGGGATTATACTCATCAAGTCCTGCACATTTGAATTGTATTCTTCTGTTTTTGTATCCATTTTTCATCCTTTTATTACAATCATCACTGGCAAGAATAGCACAATTTTCCCCAATGTCAAACATTTCATCATAACGCCCGATGTTATAAATTCGATGATGAAAAAAGTATCAGTTTTTGCGCGACACCCCGCCCTGCGGGCACCCCTCTAGCCAGAGGGGAATTCGGTTCGCAAAAGAACGAGAGCAAAATTCTCCTCTGGCCAGAAGAGTACGGCGTGGAACGCCGGGCCTGTCGCGCCGTAGCCTTGGCGAAGGCGGAAGGTGTCACCTATCTTATCACCAAATTTATAAACCATCTATAACCCACTATGGGAAAACCGCATCTTTATATCACGCATCATTGAATCCGCGCCGTGGCCGTGGACAACGTATGTATCATCGGGCAAATTGCGCGCAATCAGTTCAGAAATTGTTTTCCTCAGTTCATCGGCATTGCCGCCGGGCAAATCGGTTCGCCCAACACCATCGCGAAAAATCGTATCACCACTTAGTAAAATTTTATATTCCGGAAAGTAAAACATAACACCGCCCGCCGAATGCCCCGGCGCCGCGAGCGGGACAAATCACTAACACTTAAAACCTATACATTCCGGAAAGTTGCAATTTGTGCATTTGAACATTTGCATTATATTGATAACGATAATCCAACCCAACATGAACACCATTGACCGACAGGAATTCCACACCCGCACCCGCGTGCGCCCAAAGTGGGTCAACACCAATATCGTATTCACGCCACGGACTTACAACCGCGAACCGATAGTGCATTTGATTCGGCGATTCAATCAAATCGTATTCCACACCAACCGTCGCATATGGCCGGAATTGAAACCACGCCGATGGATATATACGCTTCTGTGCCGTAATTGAATAGCCCGGTGTCAATATGAAATGCCCATCAAAATCAAGATTCATATAATCCGTGCCCCCAACCTTTTCGGTCATATCAAAACCCGAATTGTACCCAAGTCGCAAATAAACATTACCAATAATATACTGATTCAACCAATCGTGAATTATACCCGTTTCACCAACCAGCCCAAGCGAAAAAGCATCGCCTTCTATACGGCCATTAACCCATGTTTGATCGCGTTTAACATCGATAAAGTTCAAATCCAACATTGCGTCGCCATACCAACGTGCCTTTATCCCCAATGTTTTCATAAAATACGCGCCACCACCAACATTAAGGTTACGAACATCCGTATCAACATACCCCGTTGCGCGTGTCGCACCATATGTTAAATCAATAATATCGTTATTTTCACTGCGAATATGTGAAACATGTCCCATCCACCCAAGAATCAATGTATTGCTGGCCTGCCAATCATATCCCAAATTAAAATTGATACGCGAACCATGTGCATGATTATCCACCAAATCATCCCACATATACCCATAATCACCTGTAAACCAAATTTTATTCACACGACGATTCCGATTCCAAATTGCTTCATCAATAAAACGATTTGATATATCTTTGAACACCGTGTGCGTATTCAATTCCAACGCATCCGCAATCTGGTTCGCTTCGCGCAATTGGAACACACGACTAAACGCACGAATAACATCGGGTTTATTATACGCCCAATAATACATCATACGTTGATAGAGTTCTTCACTAACCTCTGACATAACCGTGTTATCAAACAGTATCCGCATAACCCCCGCCGGCGAATCGTACGAAAACCCTTTGGACAGCAACAAATGTTCAATCAAATCATCCAATGCGCCCGCCGATTGATATTCGCCAATTGTATAGTAAGGCGCACTTGCCACAATCGGTTGCAATTTGAACAAACGCCCCTGATCCGTTAATTGGTCGTCAAAGACAACATACAAACTATCATTCACACCATCGCCATCCGTATCATATGACACAAGGTGTATCGGCAATTGAACACCCGCACCATTACTCGGGTCTGTCGCCGCCAAATAATCCATGCAAACGCTTCCATCCGCATTACAGAAATTTATACTAAGTCCCGCAATCCGCGCCGCAAGTTCTTGGATTCCTTCGTCCGCATGCAGCAACCAAATTGCCGAACCGCCGTTCACGGTATTACGCAAATTTATACCAATCTGTGAATCCAATAACGGTGTTTCATTTGGCGTCAACGCATTACCACTTACATTTGTAATCAGTTGCCCCGAAACCGAAATCAACGGTTCCGCGCCACCGACATTATTGGTTATCACACTAACCATATTATCTTCATCGAAAACGGCCGTTGCCCAATACGTGAACCCGGCGCCTGAATTCGCAAAAGCAACCAAACGACTTGCATCATCAAATGTGTAATTTCCACCAACCGTCATATGTGCAAGTCCCATAATATCCGTTCCGCCAATTATATTTCCACCAACAGTTATATCTATACCATTTGCCAAACCCGGATTATAAAACGTCACATCATTTCCGCCAAGGTTTCCACCAACATTCACCGTCCCAGAATTAAATACTATATTACCGCCATTACTTGATATGGCATCACCCGTGACATTTATTGTTTGGCCAAAAATTTCAAGTCCGTTTCCAAAACCATTTGCCGATATTCCACCACCAACATTCACATCAAAATTTCCGGCGTCAATTTCTGTAAACCCACCGGTTATATTCATTCCACCACTTGCCGCACCGACCAACCCCGCACTAAGGTCACCATAAACCGAAACCGCGGCGCCCGACGTAATAACATCCGTGTTTGATATATTTAATGCACCGCCTTCGGCAACCGAAAGGCCACCCGTTCCAATAGATATAGTCGGCGCGGATAAATTCATTGCTCCACCATAAGCATAAATGCCATCCGCATTGATAAAGGTTGATGCCGACAAATTCATCACCGCCGCCGCATCACTGTACCCATTTCGAATCGTGTTCGCATTTATTGCACCGTTCGTCACATTCACCGTAAACGAAGTTAAATTGTTATCATAAAAACTATCGATTCTATCACCCAACGACAATGTTCCGGTCGTCAAACTAAACGAATTTGTTGCACCCATCGTCGACAAATCAAACCCATGCGCAAGTGTCGTCGCCCCCGAAACAACACCGACAAAATCCCCTTTGTTTATAAAAGACGCCGTCGTCGTCGCATTACCGCCGGTTAAATTCAAAGAACCCGCGTTTATATTCAAAGTCCCCGAATTCGAATCGTTTGTAATTGTTTGTGTGGTAATCGCACCGGCGGTTATCGACATCGTTCCAGTCGATTTATTTTCAATACTGCCTGTGACACCCAAAGTCCCGCCACCCAAATTCAACGTCATATTCCGCGCATCCAACGATTGAATCACGCCACTAACATTTAATGAATTCCCCTGAATTACGACATTACCGACATTACCCGTTCCCGACGCAACAATTTGCCCAATCGTCAAAGCGGCCCCATAAAGGTTTAATCCACCGTACGCCTCTATCGCGGCGGCATTAAAATTATAACGTGTACCGCCCGTGCCACCGATGGTTAAACTATTGGTCGCCGCAATTTCCAAAACCGTGGCAATCGATATATTACCGCCGGTTAAAATAGAATAATTCTGACTTACCCCCGATTCGGCAAAAAGACTGCCCACGTCATGTGGCATTGTACCGTCATACCCAACATAAACACCCGCTGCGGTCGAAAGCGCGCCACCAATACTTATCCCCGCCCCCGTCTGAAAAAGATACGATTCGTCTGTTAAATCTAATGCACCACTTACCGGCGTCATGGCCCCAGGCGTCCCAGGAATCACAACATCACCCGCCGCAACCGCCCACATCGGGGTCAGGCAATATAAAAACGGCACCAATTTTTTTATCATATTTTTTTGTTCTTTTTCTCGTTTCCCGTTGCTATATTATACCACAACTTGGAACAAAAAAAAAGCAACAAGTTAAACAAAGGAGAAAAAATATGTATAAAATCACAAAAATTCATGCACGACAGATTATGGATTCGCGCGGCAACCCAACAATTGAATGCGATGTGACGCTATCCGGTGGTGCGCTGGGGCGTGCGGCGGTCCCGTCGGGCGCAAGTACCGGTTCGTTTGAGGCATTGGAACTCCGTGACGGTGGCGATGCCTTTATGGGCAAAGGTGTCACGCGCGCCGTAAAAAACGTAAACGAAATTATTGCGCCCGAACTTATCGGTATGGACGCGGGCCGGCAAACGGAAATCGATAAAAAAATGTTGTCGCTTGACGGCACACCGAACAAAGATAAATTGGGTGCGAACGCGATATTGTCCGTGTCACTTGCGGTTGCGCGTGCGGTTGCGAACCAAAAGGGTGTCCCGCTTTACAAATACCTTGCAGAAATTTATGGAAACGATAATCCGCATGTTTTGCCACGCCCAATGATGAACATTATCAACGGCGGCGCGCACGCGGACAATGGCCTTGACGCCCAAGAATTCATGATTATCCCGAACGGCGCACGCGACGAAGCCACGGCGATTCGTATGGGCGCGGAAACATTCCACCATTTGAAAAAGATTCTAAAATCCGGCGGTCATTCGACAAACGTCGGTGACGAAGGTGGTTTTGCCCCGAACTTTGATTCATGCGCAGCGGCACTGGACGCAATCATCGCCGCAATTCGTGACGCAGGCTACACGCCGGGCGAACAAATTTCAATCGGACTGGACGTTGCGTCATCTGAATTTTATTCGAACGGCGTTTATAAATTCGAAGGCAAAAATATGTCATCTGACGATATGATAAAATTCTATGCGGATTTGATTGAAAAATACCCGATTATTTCCATCGAAGACGCACTGGCCGAAGAAGATTGGGCGGCGTGGAAAACACTTACCGAAAAAATTGGAAACAAATGTCAATTGGTCGGTGACGATTTGTTCGTGACGAACCCAACACGCCTTAGACGCGGAATCGACGGCGGCGTTGCAAATGCAATACTTATTAAGGTAAATCAAATTGGGTCGTTAACCGAAACCCTGCGCGCAATCAAAATGGCCCAGGACGCGAACTATGGCGTTGTGATTTCGCACCGCAGTGGCGAAACCGAAGACACAACGATTGCGGACTTGGCGGTCGCAACGAACGCGGGACAAATCAAGACCGGTTCAATGTCGCGCACCGACCGCATGGCGAAATACAATCAGTTGTTGCGTATCGAAGAAGAATTGGGTAATAATGCAACATATGGAAAGTAGAAAATGGCACTAAGCCCTGAACAAATTTTAATAATCAAATATACCGTGGCGGGACTCGCGCTGTGTGCAATCATACTTGCACCGGCGTATCTGGCCGCAAAAAATGATAAAGGCAAGGCGGATGCCATGCGCATCCGCATTGCATCGTGGGTATTTGGTTGGACGGGAATCGGATGGCTGCTCGCCCTATTCTGGGCGGTGAAAAAATAGTCCCCTTCACCATAGTGAAGGGGTGGACGCGAAGCGGACGGGGTAGTTTCCAGTCATCCCGGCGAAGGCCGGGATCTCCGCGGGGTTGCAGGGACGCGTCACACCGCCGAAGGGCGGTGCCCAGGCCGAGCGTAGCGAGGACTTGCCCCGCAGGGAATTTTTCATTGTGAAACAATGAAAAACATAGTGTCTGCGACGCAAGTTTTTGCATTCGCAAAAACTGGCCCCCGCGCTACCGCGGGGTGACGCCGTTCTGGAAATTGTTGTGTTATTACGATAATCTTATCATCGAAATTGGTAACATCTACAATCGCTGTAAAGCGGGACCTCCGCGATGTTGCAGAGAACAAACTCCCCTTTCCTGCGGAAAGGGGCGAAGTCTCGGCGTAGCCGCAGGCGTAGGCGGACGGGGTAGTTTCCGGTCATCCCGGCGAAGGCCGGGATCTTGTGGTTTCAACTGTGACGATGGGATACCGCGTGAAACCACCCATAAAAAACGTTTTAAGTTTTTTATGGGACCCGATACCGCGGTATGACGGTAAAATAAGTAAGGTATGCACCCCAACAAAATTCCCCGCCACCGCGGGGATAAATTTATATACACATATTTTCTCGACCATCCCACCGAGTTCCAGAATCACACTTACATTCTTTGTCTTTACTTCGCTTTCCACCCATAGTTGTCAAGTACCTTTCAACAAGTCCTTTCGATGCGTCACAAACACAACCCTCTGGCAAAATCTTATTCGGCTCTCCTATAACACAATCACCAATCTCACTTGTTACCGACGATGAACTTATACTACCAGTTTTCGTTGTAGATGTTGAAGTACTTCCACTACTTGATGCAGAAGACGAATTACTTTGGTTACTACTTTTTGACGTAGATTTCGCTGTAGTTGACTGCACTGTTTGTGTTCCCTGACATTCTCGACCATTCCACTGGGTACCAGAATCACACTTACACTCTTTTTGATTGCCACGCCCACCAAACATAGTTGTCACCCATCGTTCAACAAGTCCTTTCGATGCGTCACAAACACAGCCTTCCGGCAAAATCTTATTCGGCTCTCCTATAACACAATCACCAATCTCACTTGTTACCGATGATGAACTTATACTACCAGTTTTCGTTGTAGATGTTGAAGTACTTCCACTACTTGATGCAGAAGACGAAGAACTATTTGGTCCTGTATTTCCACCAGTTTTGGCAACAGACGATGAACCTTTCTCTCCATTATTCGACGTAACTGATTTGGAATTCGTACCACCACTTGTAGCCATAGACGCCGAACTCTTTTCAGTGTTTGATGAAGACGACACAGAACTGTTTGTTCCCGTATTTCCACCAGTTTTGGCAACAGACGATGAGCCTTTCTCTCCATTATTCGACGTAACTGATTTGGAATTCGTACCACCACTTGTAGCCGTAGACGTTGAACTCTTTTCAGTGTTTGATGAAGACGATGAACTACTACCACCAGACGTTTTTCTGCACCAACCTTGATTTTTGCCATTAGAATAAACCAATTCAAAACCGTCTTCACAACTATCGGCAAAACACGCACAAAGAACATTGCCAGGTTCGCAACGCGTTCCCAATCTTGTCTGTTCATTACGAATATAATGCCCCGATGATACATACAATTTTTTCATATCTTCTTCCACACATGGTCCACCGATTTTTCTTTCGGTGCCCTGCTCATTTGACACCACATTTCCATCACCCATACCACCACTCGGTGTCGCTGTTGTTCCTTTTACACATTCGCATAGAACCAGGCCATTTACATTCGAACACTTCTTCGTTCCATCTGTCTTTTCGGTCCATATACCACCGCCATTGTCACTACACGGTTTACCTATCTCACCATCTGGATTATCAAGCGCGGGCATGGGTGTTGGTTCAATTACCTGGACTGTTGCACCATTTCCGCCCCCTGTGCCCGGGACATCTTCACAATATCCACTATCGTTCCAACGCTTACCAGATTGTTTTTTACAATCTTCACGACGTTGTCTAAGTTGTTCCGCGGCAATATCATTTTGTATCCGATTCAATTCATTTTGATGGCGTTCCAATGTGCTTTTTTCCATTTCGATTTCATCCGAAAGGCGGTTGCTCTTTGATGCCTGCGCAATATTCACACCGACACCGACCGCGGTCAATCCAATCGTCGATATCCCCGCAATCATCCATCCTTGCTTTTTCCCTTCGCATTTTTCAAGTTGCTCTATCTTTTCCTGCTTTTCTTGTAGCAACCGGCGAACCTGGGCACTCATTGCGACACCGTGCGCATCACCAATACCCACACCCAAAACCGCAAACAGACCAACAAATGATATTATCTTTTTCATTTTAATTTCCCTTTTTTGTCTGTAATTTATCCAATTCGCGCTTTGCCTCTGAAACCTGACTACCTGCTTCTTTAACATCTTTTTGCACGCGATCCAGTTCCGTCTTTTTATCCTGAATCTTGTTATGCTGCACAATTGCCGCAATCCCCGTCGCCGCAACACCAACGCCACCAACAACCGTCGCCGCGACCCAACCCTTGCGCTTGCGTTCACACGTTGCGATTTGTTCATCCAATGCCTGAATATCATGGCGCAGGGTTGATACAACCTCCATCTCGCTCATTCCGTCGGCACCGGGAACATAATCAAGTGCGCCATAGTCATAATCGGAATAATACGCACCACCGGTCGATTCACCGAACGACCGTTGTTTCAATGTCACGCCGAATGACAGTCCCGGCAGTAAGCACAACGCCACAAACATAAACGTTAGATTTTTATACATAATGAAAACTCCCTCGCTATCCTTTTGGGATATTATATCACAAAAATTCCCATTTAAAAAATGTTTTTTCGCC
Organism: uncultured Pseudomonadota bacterium; assembly: GCA_902787305.1. Taxonomy (GTDB): domain Bacteria; phylum Pseudomonadota; class Alphaproteobacteria; order Rs-D84; family Rs-D84; genus Enterousia. The sequence continues at coordinate 25,038 of CADAFS010000006.1, forward strand.
TCTTCTTAGAACTTAATAAAAAAAGCATGGCGACACGCATGTGCCGCCACACCCAATTGTACAGAAAATAAACTTTATCGTTGGGTTGGATCATCATCCATTCCCGGGAACCGAACCGGCACACCACGTTGTGTCAACTGTGATGCCAAATCGAAAGGTTCCATCCCCATTCCCGGACGAAAAGCCATGCTTTTCCTAGTAGTGTTTATCAATTTTTTTACTTCACTTACCATCTTCAATACCTCTTGCAAAGCATCTCTCTGGTAATCGGCACTATACACCAACAAAAACTTTTGTCAAGCGTTTTTGTGATTACCAATTTTGATATTCTGTTTCACAGTTTCCGTTTTCACAATCCGTATAGAATTGTTCAACATTTACATCCGCAACCGGTGCGTATCTTTCACCCGCCGGTTCGGTATATGTAACCTCTTTGACAACGCGCACACGGCGGTTTTCCGCATTACGCACGCCGTCCGGTGTCGGCACCTTTAGGTCTTCTTCGCCCGCACTAACCGCAACAATCTGACTTGCCGGGATGCCGCGTTCAATCAGCATTTTCTGAACCGCTTCGGCCCGACGACCGCCCAGTGCATAGTTATACGCCTGGCTGCCCGAAGTATCGGTATGCCCAACCACTGAAATTTTAACGTTCCGATTCGCCTGGGTGACCTCTGCCAGCTGACGTATGATATCTTCGTATTCCGGTTTAATTACCGCCTTGTCAAAATCGAATCGGATTTCGAACACTTCTTCCATAACATGTTGCTTTGGTTCAACCGGAATCTGTTGCACTTTGATAACCGTCGTTTCATCGCGCATGCGTTCAACCGGTTCATTCTTTTTAGCCGCCAATTCATCAAGCCGCGCATTTATCGCCGCCAATTCGCCACGCATCGTCATCATCAATTCAATGAATTCATCACGCGAAACCAATCCATCGGCAACAATTGTTATTTCTTTTTCTTCGGCCGCCGCCTTGGCACACGGGCAATCGACATCCACCTTTTGCGGGCATGTTCCACCCACGGCCGCCGCATTACACGTTCCGCCTTGGACAGACACCGGAACATTAACATCAACCTGATTTCCACCCTGGGACGGCAACACAACCGGATTAGAATTCACCGTCAGTGATATTGGCTGATAATTATCCTGGACACTTTGTTGTGACGCACCGTTTCCGCCCTTGCCCGCACACGGACAATCAGACTTTTCGACCGTGCTGGTGTTCCCGGCATTTTTAACATTATTACTGTTGCGGGTGCTGTTATCAGTTAACGTTTTATCACCACCATATATATTCTGATTAAACACCATCGGCTGCACCGGTTCCGGGTTTATAAGATGTTCCGGCACATTTACATTATTCACAATGATAACCCCATCACGCGCCCGATTCGTTCCGCGCATTGCGGACATATTTGTCGTTTCCGGATAGAACGTTCCAATTTGCGCACCGCGTTTCACCGTTCGTCCCGAATCAACGCGCATTTCTTCAACCGTGGTTTCTGTCACCACCGGGTTTATAACACGCCCGCCCGTGCAATCACGCAACGCGACCAATGTATTTTCAAAACGCGTTTTACATTCACGCGCGGTTGCCCCCTGGCCACTTGCGGTGGCGGATAACCAGCAATCATATTTCGCCTGCAACTCTGCCGCCAATTCCGGCTGTGTCACGGTTGCATCATTCTGAAAAAGTTCAACCATATCATTATACGCCATCATCAAATCATACGCGGCATTATCATCTTCGATTGGCCAATTATCAATAGATTCGGGATATGGCACTTCGCCAGAAAACGCGGCCACCGCCTTTTGTGCGAATAATTCACCGACATCGGGATACCCACTGGTCCGGGCATTATAAATTGCATAAGAGCGATAATTCATTGCCAATTGGTTAAGGAAAGAATCCCGATGCGGTGCGGAATACACATCCAACCCTTCGACATAGTCAACGGTCGGCGTTGCCATATATCCACCATTATATTCCGTACCAACATTCGAACGCGCACACGCGGCGAGTGACAGCACGCCCACAACCGCCAATACACGCGAAATTGCATACAACGAAACACTTGATTTTGATGTCATGAAAAAATCCTTTCTCTTACCTTGTCACACATTATACATTTTTTAAGGATTTTAGTAAAGCAAAAAACAAACATAAAAATCAATTTTTATTATCTATCTAAAAACTGTGCTGCAACATTTGCAATACCACCGATGTTTCCAAAACCGGTTTGCCCAACAACACTGCTAACCGCGCCCATAATGGAATCAGTATTCGTTGGTTGCCCAAGATTACTTATCGTATTTGTTATAAACCCACCAAATGTTTCCAATCTTTTCGCCGCCAATTTATTAGTGGAACACTTTGTCGCCTTTTCCAACAACGCCACCGCCTGGGTTGCCTCTCCCTGGGTGTAATCTTTATTTTCAAAATCAATCATATCAAACAGCGTCCACATATTCGTGACTTTCTTGCGACTGCCTTTACCGCACAGGCTAAGGTTATCGCCACCATCCGAACAATATTCGGCAACCGACGCCTTTGGGTACCCGGCCCATACGGCATGTCGGGCCTCTGTGTCCGTAAATGTATCCCAACATATTGTTGAATTATCAATCGTAAGTCCATTTCCCGCATACCGCACCGTGGTCGCATAACTTTCATTCGCGCTGCACGGCCGCACCGCACTTGATGATGTCAAAGGATTACGCCCACCGGCATTTGCCCATTCTTTTATCATATTGTTCACAAATGTAATTTCGCGCGACGTCGGTTCACATTCCGCGGTCAACGCCTTTTGTTGTTGATTCAGTTGTATAACACTTGTGACCAACCCAAGTGCCGTTGGCAACAAACTTGCGCCCGTTCCGGTTGTCGATGTTGACACGTCACGTTTCGCCACCGAATCTGCCTTTTTCGGCATTAAAACATTTGCGGCACCAAACGCCGCCGCGCATACCAACACCGCAAGCGAAGAACATACAAAAGTACCAAACTTTTTCATTTCCTACATTCTCTTATGCAAACAATTATATCACAAAAAAACAAAACAACCAAATATAAAAAGTGGGGCGTGCCCCACTTTTTTTACATGCGCTTCGCACCAGGATATAAAAATTGATTTATTTCTGATTGATCATAATCCATAGTAGCTTTTAAGATGTATTTCCTTAATTCATCATCGGTATATGCCACCCCTCTTGGCGCACCTAACTTAACGTGTGCCTTTATGTCATCAATAGGTGCCGCTTCAACAACCCACAAAGTAAATTGAGTAATACGTTGACAACAATCGTTCCAAAGTTTATATATATCCGCCCCCAATATCCCATTGTCACGCAATTTTTTAATAGCATCAATTGTGTGGGACCGCGATATTTTATAAGCTCCGCCCAAGAATGCTATACACCCCGGGTTTCCACAACTAACTTCAATAATCAAATCCATGTCTTGATTCTGATTCTGCGCCATCGCTTGTTCTGCCATTTTTTTACCTCTTTATTAGCATTCGTTCATAAACTAACCGTGGTGAAAATAGCAAAAAAAAAAAAAATGTCAAGTATTTTTCGTTGACACCAATATAAAAAATTGCTTTTTGGTTTATGGTGGGCTAATATAATGCACATGACGAAAAACAAACGCAATTTAATCATAACTAATCGCCATCGGCGCTGGCAACGGCTGTGGCAATTTTTCTTTACCGGATGGGGTATCACAATGATTGCGGCACTTGTTGCCGGCGCACTTTTCACGCATCAATTATTATGGACACCAATTTCGATAATAAACATGACCGATGTAATACAGAATCAATTTAAAATGTCGGGTGCATCACTTGCGGGAACGGATGCCAAGGGCGAACCGTTTCAAATTACCGCGACAAGTGGCCGTTTGGAATACACCCGTCCGAACATTGTTATACTTGAAAAAATATCCGGCTATACTGTTCAAATGCAAAACGGTCAAAAAGACAAAATAAGTTTTTCCGCCGACGGTGGCGAATACGATATAAAAACAAAAGTTTTGCAACTTACCGGAAATGTGAATATAATTTCAAAGAACGATGGGCATAAAATGCAAACATCTGAATTAATACTAAGGCTTGGTGAATAAAAAATGGTAAAGCAATCTATATTAAAAATTGAACATTTATCTAAATCATACGGTCGCCGCGTGGTTCTGCGTGATATTTCCATGATTGCGCGCCAGGGGGAATCTGTGGGACTGCTGGGACCAAATGGTGCGGGAAAAACAACGGCGTTTTATTGTATCACGGGCCAGTTAAACGCATCGCGCGGACAAATTTTCCTTAATTCCCAAGATATAACTAAATTACCGTTTTATCAACGCGCGCGTCTGCACATCGGTTACCTGCCCCAGGAAAGCAGTGTTTTTCGTGGCCTTAATGTCGAACAAAATATCATGGCAATACTGGAGGTCACCGAACCGGATAAAAAAACGCGCAAAAAGAAACTGGATGCACTGCTCGAAGAATTTTCTATATCGCATTTGCGGCACAGCCCGGCAACATCACTGTCCGGGGGTGAACGCCGCCGCGTGGAAATTGCACGTGCATTGGCCAACGATCCAAAATTCATATTACTTGACGAACCGTTCGCAGGAATCGACCCAATCGCCGTGAACGAAATCCGCGATTTAGTGTCACAATTAAAAAATCGTGGACTTGGCGTTATTATTACCGACCACAATGTCCGCGAAACCCTTGGAATCACGGACCGCAGTTATGTTTTGCATGACGGCATGATTCTAAAACACGGCACAAGTGACGAAATCATCCGCGATAAAATGGTAAAAAAGGTTTACCTTGGCGAAGATTTCACGATGTAAGTGGAAAGCGCAAGTGTAAGTAGTTAGTGTTAGTGGTTAGTGGTAATATTTTTGTAAAAAACGCCAAACGGGCGTTTTTTAACTTTCTTCCTGTTCTGAAAATTCTTCCTGTTCTTCTTCATCCTCGTCAACGGCATTAAGGTCAATTTCTTTTGGCACGCCGATAATATCTTCGATTTTTTCGGATGCGGCCTCTACATCCATTTTGTGCAACACGGCAAATTCTTGGGCCATACGTTCCAACGCCCGCATATATAAACGCCGCGCTGAAAAAGGAATCGTGTCGGTCGGGTTCCGCCGTTGCAGGTCACGCACAACTTCGGCCAATTTCATGGGGTCGCCCGAATTTATGTTTTCTTCGTATTGCGCCGCACGCCGCGCCCAAATCATACGTTTTGCGCCGGCCTTGCCTTTGGCGGCGGCAATCGCTTCGTCCATCTTTTTTGCGGATGAAAGCGGCCGCAATCCGGAAATTTCCGCCCGTTCCAACGGAACACGCAACGTCATACGACTTTTTTCAAAATCGATAACCAGCATTTTTATTTTTTGTCCGCCTATGACCTGCTCTTCGGTGCGCACAAGTTTACCAACACCCTGGGTCGGATAGACCACATATTGACCGTTTTTAAATTCCAATTTTTTACTTGGCATAGCATCACTCTTTATATTGCCATTCTCTCTAATTCCCGCACATTATAACATAAAAATATCAGAAAAACAAATAAATCGGGCGATTTTTTCGCCCGAAAAGATTCTTGTCTAAAAACCGGACTATTTACGCAGTGTTCCGCGCATCCGCGTTCCGGTTCGACGCACCGCCGGCGCACGCCCGGTATTCCCGGAACCTTGGACCCGAATCGCACAAACCCACTCGCCATCTTGCAAAATCGCATCTTCGCCCGCGGGACACACCGGTTTTTCCAAATTCCAACTAAAACATCCACCCTTTTGCGATGATGTGTATGTTGCCGAATCCACACCACCACGCGTATATGCGCCATATTCCGCGTTCCACACACCCTTTGGCACCCCGGTGCACCATTTGCGGTCACCAAAGCATTCAACACATTCCCCGGACACGTCACACAATTCAACCGGCGCGGCCGTCATAACATAACCGGTCGCCGCACGATCACCCGAACCCATTTCACGTCCCGTTTCCAAATCCACACACCAAAGTTTTTGACATTCCCGCGCCACCATGCCATCAATTTTACCACGATCCACCAAAACATAGCCCGGTCCGCAATCACCCGCAAACGCATTACCACAAATCAAAAGAGCAAATAAAAATTTTTTCATATTCCTTCCTTTGCCCCAATTTTACACTTTTTTCGCACATTTTGCAAATATGTTTTTTATTGCCCAAGGGCGCCCGGACTAAACCGGCCGATATTATTAAACAATTCTTGCAACGCGTTAAGTTCAATTGCCGCCGGAATTTCGGTTTCATCCGAATCAATACACACATCCGGCAAATCATCATCGTGCAAAATTTGTGTTTTCGTCACACGCCCACCCCGAACCCATGCAAGCAACACCGTCTTTTCATCATACGAAAGTGGAAACGGCCCATGATAGTTTTCATCTTCGCCAAAGTAAATCCAAACCTCGTCCCCGTAAATGGTTTTAACCTGGGGCGAACCAATTAAATCTTCCAACTGATTCGTGGTTTTTATCTTTGCAACCTGCACGTCCAAATCTTTTGGGAATACATATCCACGGTGTTTCGTCTGAAAAGTGCACGCGCAAAGCGCCAATGACAAAATTAAAATTATTTTTTTCATCTTATTATTTCCCTTGGTGGTACATTTATTTTGCCCGTTGGCTTCATTTTTTGCAACACTTCTTTTTGGCATTCGGTGGTATAAAGCAATTTGTCCGCATCCAAGCCCAATTTTTCGGCAAATTCCATAACAAGAAACCCACGGTTTTTATCCGTTTCCCGAATCCATTTTAACCAAAGTTTTGTCGCATCAATTTTATCAAGATTATGTTTTTCTTGGATTTTTTCTATAATAGTCCGTATGAATATATATGACGATATATAAGATCTTTGGAATGATGCAGGGCGATTTTCCACAATATCGCTAAAAACATTTGGTGTGCCAAGTATTTGAGCCGCCGTATAAATATCACTATTCAATACCGCATTGATGTGGCTTTGGGTTCGGTTTTCGTAATCCAACAAATACCACGGAACCAACTCTGCGAAACCTTCATTAAACAGTAAATGCTTGCATGCAAATTCATACTGAATCAAATGCGCATATTCGTGCAGGTCCATCACATGTGACAATTGACCAGATTTCTTTTCCAAAACAAATAAATTTTGTGATGAACCATATGCAATATTTAAACCGTCATTGTCAAAACATTGAACGGGTCGCCCCCCTTGTTTTCTGTCTTTGTATGGATACATTAACAAATCAACAAATCTATCATCAGGAACCAAATACACATAAAACTTTTTATCGTTGTTCGATAACAGATTAAGTGTCATCAATTCATGTATGCAACCAATTTGTTCGGATATTGCCAAATTATAAACGCCTGCATCATAGTTCTGTGCCAATTCCGGTGACATGCGAAAACACAAATTCTTGTCCGCAATCCACAGTACCGAATTTTTCAGATAATCACGCAACGCTTCATAAGCCATAAATAACTATCCCTCACCATTTTCTTTGACGGTGTTCGCCTGCATCATAGCAAAGTGTGCGATGTATTTTTTAAGTTGCGTCCGATACTCGTTATTTTCCTTGGCATATTCGACCAATTTATCAAAGTTCGGATTCGCCGCACGCGCCGCACCGAACCGCGTTTCGGTCTTAAGGAAATCTTCAAGTGGCGCCAAATTATCCACATTTGAATCCATCACCAACGGATTATGCCCTTCAATAATAAGGCGCGGATCAAACCGATACAGCGGCCACGCACCCGTATTCACCATTTGTATTTGATGTTCCGGCCCATTTTGCAACGCGAACCCATGCGCGATACACGGCGCATAGGCCAAGATTATTGACGGGCCATTGAAACTTTCCGCCTCGCGAAAGGCCTTTATCGCCTGAACCGGATTCGCCCCCAATGCAATTTGCGCAACATACGCACCCGACATCATCGCAATCATGCCCAAATCCTTTTTTGCGTGATTTTTTCCACCAATCGCGAATTTCATACTTGCGCCGAATGGTGTCGCCTTGGATTGCTGGCCCCCGGTGTTCGAATACCCTTCGGTATCAAGAACCAGTATATTCACATTTTCACCACTGTGCAACACATGGTCCAAACCACCATATCCAATATCGTACGCCCAACCATCGCCACCAACAATCCACACGGATTTCTGCACAACATCGCCCAGCATACTTTCAGCCAAACGTGCATCAGGCAAATCAATTTTCTTTAATTTCTTTGCTAAATCTTCTTTAATTTCGCGTTGTTTATTAATGTCCGTTTCGTTAAAGATTTCTTCAACATTTTCTATACCCAATTCGAACAGCAACCCACGCAACATATCGCGCCGCTGGTTCAATGCAACCCGCATACCCAAACCATATTCGGCATTATCTTCGAACAGCGAATTCGACCACGCCGGCCCGCGCCCGTTTGCGTCACATGTCCACGGTGTTGTCGGCAAATTCGCCCCATAAATCGAAGAACACCCCGTCGCATTTGCAACAACCATATGGTCACCAAACAAATGCGCCATCATTTTAATATATGGCGTTTCGCCACAGCCCGCACACGCGCCCGGAAATTCAAAATAATGTGGCAACAGTTCGATATGCTTTGGCATACCAAGGTTCAATTTTTCGCGCGGCATATCCGGCAATTTTACAACTTCATCAAACGCCCGCTGGTCATCGGCATTTGCATCAACCATGGAAAGGGCGGAAGTTGGACAATTTTTCACACACAGCCCGCACCCCGTGCAATCCGCCGGGGAAACACTGATTGTGAAATACATATTCGCACCCAATTCCGGGGTTTTCATCGGCACCACAATAACACCACGTCCGCGCGCGGCATCCGCCTGCTCTGCGGTCAATGCCTTAATCCGAATCGCCGCATGCGGACACAGCATTGAACATTTTCCGCACTGAATACATTTTTCCAAATCACACTTTGCGACACGCGCGGCAACGGCACGCTTTTCATATTTCGATGTTCCAACCGGATACTGGCCCGCACCGAATTCAGACCCAACGCGGAAACGCGACACCGGAATTGCATCACCCCGCCCCGCCGCCATTTCACCAAGTGTTCCCGCAATCACGGTCGGCGCATCCGCGGTCATCGCCGGCACAAAGTCCGGTGCAAAATTCGACACCGACGACGGCATATCAAAGTGTTTCAAATATCCCGCCGCCCTGTCCACCGCCGCCCAGTTCGCGGCGACCACATCCATACCTTTTTTCTTATACGTTTTTTCAATCGCGGTCTTGGCGGATTCGGCGGCAACGGACGGGTCAATAACTTTGGTTAAATTAAAGAAGTTCAACATTATAAATGTATTGATTCGATTTCCCAATCCCAATTCCGCCGCCGCGCCGTTCGCGTCCAAAAAATACACATTCGCGCGCAACCGCATAAGGTGTTCCTGCACAGTTTTTGGCAAATTTGCAAACGCCACATCCGGCGACATTGATGTATTTATCATAACCGTTCCCCCGGCGCGCAAGGACTGAAACACATCAAACCGCTGGGCAATCATAAAGTTCGAAACACTTATAAAATCTGCAACCTCTACCAAATACTGGCTTTGAATAGGTTTATCCGAAAAACGAATATGCGATGCGGTAAGTCCACCGGACTTCTTCGAATCATACACCGCATAAGATTGCGGATACAGTTCGGAATTTTCCCCAACAATTTTTACGATATTTTTCACCGCGCCAACGGTTCCGTCACTTCCGATACCATACAAAATCGCGGTTTTTATATCCGAGTCTTCAACCGAAAACGCCGGGTCGGTTTTAAGCGACAGCCCCGTCAAATCATCATCAATTCCAACCGTGAAATTATGATGCAATGTCCCGCGTTTCATATTTTCAAATATGGCGGCAACATCACGCGGTTTGAATTCTTTGGACCCCAAACCATAGCGCCCACCACACACACGTGCCCGATCACCAACAACGGATTTCACATCCACATAAAGTGGTTCACCAACCGCGCCCGGTTCCTTTGTCCGGTCAATTACCGCAATTTGTTTTACACCCTTTGGCAACGCCGCCAAAAACGCATCCACCGGGAACGGCCGATAAAGATGAATCTTAATCAGGCCAAATCCGGCCGGCAAATGCGCGATTGTTTCTTCGATTGTTTCGCATGCCGACCCAAGCGCAACAATAACATTTTCCGCCTTTTTATCGCCGACATATTCAACCAACCCATACCGGCGCCCCGTAAGTCGCGCGAATTCATCCATGCACTCCGCCACAATTTTCGGTGTCGCGGCGTAAAGTTCATTTGCGGCCTCGCGCCCCTGGAAATAAACATCGGGGTTTTGCGCGGTGCCACGAATTGTCGGATTATCCGGATTCATACCCATCGCGTGATAGCGTGCGACCAAATCTTCGGGAATCATTTTACGCAAAACATCATCATCAATACGATTTAACCGCGATTCTTCGTGACTTGTTCGGAACCCGTCAAAGAAATGCAAGAACGGTACGCGCGCACGAATTGTTGCCGCATGCGCAATCGCCGCCATATCATGTGCCTGTTGCACATTGTGCGACGACAACAACGCAAAGCCCGTCGACCGCACCGCCATAACATCACTATGGTCACCAAAAATCGACAACGCGTGTGTCGCAAGTGCCCGCGCCGCGACATGCATAACAAACGGCGTTTGTTCCCCGGCGATTTTATACATATTCGGAATCATAAGCAATAATCCCTGTGACGCGGTAAAGGTCGTGGCAAGCGCCCCCATTTGCAACGCGCCATGCATCGCACCCGCCGCACCACCTTCGGATTCCATTTCGATTATTTGCGGAATTGCACCCCATATATTTTTCTTGTGCTGAAACGACCATTCGTCCGCCAATTCGCCCATGGTACTGCTTGGGGTAATTGGGTAAATCGCCGCAAAGTCCACACACCGATACGCAACATCCGCCGCCGCCCAGTTTCCGTCAACAATTAAATTTGCCATATCTTAAATCCCCTTTTTTTATTTCGCCCAATCATAGCCCCTTTTCAAACCAAAGGCAAGGGATTAAAAAATCATGCTATTATTCCTTAGATGCAAGGGCAATACTGCCTAATTGTTTATTGGATTTCCCGCGGTAACCGTCCCACCGCCAGATTTTTCTATAAACACACCGTTTTCAACATCCCACAATCCCGCAACATTGTCAGATATTCTCAAACAAGGTTTAAAACCTGTGGCCCCGTAAATCGTGCCCCTAAATAATGCATTAGAGAAAGTGCCATCAGACGCATAGTTATTACCAATCACCAACGGATTTCCCGCCGTAAATGCACTAGCATCAGGAACATAATTTGCCCAATTAACCGGCGCACCATCAAAAAATACATTACCTTGGTAAAATCGTATTCTATGGCGTGCCAATCTATCTGCTTGGCCACTTGTTACTGCAACTGTGCCATATTCAAGACTTGATGTGTTATCAATTTGAACCCATATACTATTCGAAAACGTGGAAAACACCTGTACTCCAAACTTGTTGATGATAGCGGAAGTTGTCCCATCTGGGTACTCTCTTGTTCCAAATAGCCAAACTAAAGAATCGGTATTTTTTTGAAAATCTATTTCAAAATCGGTATCCAATGTTGGATACAAATTTGTGACAAAATACGCTCCATCAACTATTATACTGTCCAGGAAAGTATACCCATCGGGTAATCCACGGGCATACGCTGTTTGGTCGACGATGGTCCAAAGGGTGCAACCGTCCGCTTGGTTTGCACATTCTAATTTCGTTGTCGGGGTTGTTGGTAAATTCGTAAATGTCGCATTTAACGCCGATGCGGTAATAAGTTTATCGCCGTCCGTGGTTGCATTATAACTGCTGATGTCCGAATACAGGCCACGTTCACCAATTTGACCATTACCGGTCGCGGTATACGTCATTACCGTTTCACCCGCACCAACATTCGGTTGACCCGCCGCGGGGATTTTTAATTGTTTCGTTTCTATCTTCGTATCAACATATGCCTTTGATGCAACGGTTTTCATATCATCTTCGGCATACGTGACACCGGTTATCGCAGTAATCACAAATATCAATGCCAATAATATCTTTTTTAACATATCCTTTCCCCCGGTTACAGTTTTTAATTGCCACTGGTATTATTATTTTCATCCCCATATACTTGTTGATCTACGATGGTCCATAAACTGCATGTGTCCGGATTCGCACAGGTCAATTTTGATGTTTCCATTGTGGGTAAATTTGTAACGCTTCCTTTCAGTGCCGATGCCGTCACCAATTTATTTGCGTCTGTGCCCGCGGTATAATTGGCGGGATTATCATATATTCCACGTTCACCGATTGTTCCGTTTCCGGTTGTTGTATACATCACAACTGTCGTTCCAGCGTTCGCGCTGTTTGTTCCCGTGGCCGGGATTTTTTCTTGTCGTGTTTCAACCGATGTATCAACATATGCCTTGGACGATACGGTCTTACGGTCGGCCTGTGTTGTTTCCGCATATGCGGTGCCAACCATAATAATTCCGCACAACAATAAATTTCCGATTCGCATGATTTACTCTCCTTTCTTTTTTGTCATGGCGGGCGGGTATTCCCACGAAAACCTTTTTTCGTGGGGCCCAAGGTCCGCCATAGGGCTTTCCTTTCCCAAAATCCACTGATAACAGTGTAACAAAAACCAAGGTTTTTTGACACCTTGTCCGGCCAAAATTCGAAAAATCATAAGTCATTGATTTTACAGGAAATAAAAATTTTGATTTTTTGAAAAAAAGTGTTGACTAAAAACCTTGGTTTTTTTCAACACTTTTTCACCCCAAAAACCCACGAATTCCGCAGGTTTGCGTAAAATCCCAAAATCAAAAAATTTATGGCAAAATCGTGCAATCCAAAGTCTTTGCGACACGCCTCAAAACTATTGGTTTTTAACCACTTATATGCACACTCTGCCTTGTATTTTACATCATTCAAACAAACCGGCCTGCGGAAAAAGGGGCGCATATTGGGGGACAACACAAATTTTGAAAAATTTCGTAGATGACAATTGAAAGTGATTAGGTTTTTGTTCGTATTGTGTGGTGGGCGCGCATGGATTATAATAAAACCGTCTTTAGATAAAGACATCAATCAACAACAGATATGGGAGAAAACTATGAAAGGATTGACAGATTATGTGCTTGCACCGCTAACCTTTATCGGTGCGATAAATTGGGGTTTGGTCGGCATATTCGGCTTTGATTTGGTCGCATGGCTGTTCGGCCCCGCAACATTGGTCAGCAATATTGTCTATGCCGTTATCGGTGTTGCCGCGGTGGTTTGGCTGATTTTGATGTTCGTAAGCCAACCGACAAAATAAAACTTTTTCTTTTGCACCGAACGCATTCCCGCCGGTCCAAATAGGGTCCCGCAAAGTTTGAAAATGTTGTGGCTTATAACCGGCGGGGATTTTTATTTTACCACTTCATGAAAGATTTTCGCGGGGACCGTGCCACCGGTTATGTTCGATTCCATTGGTGTAAAATCATCGTTACCGACCCAGATTCCCAAAACCGTATCTTTTGTTGCGCCAATAAACCATGCGTCGCGGTTATCATTACTGGTCCCCGTCTTGCCACCGATAACGTTTGGCGCCATTGCATAGTGTCCCGTGCCATTTGGTGATGTCACCGCCGCCAATAATTCCGTCATATATTCGACCGTTTGGGGCGATAAAATCCGAATACTGTCCGATGGGTTGCGTTCGTAAAGCGTGTTTCCACGCACATCCGTCACGCGCGTTATTGAATATGGACGCACCGATTCCCCCGCGTTCCATATCACCGCATAGACATTTGTTAAATCCAACAGCGTCATTTCAGACGCCCCCAATACGGTTGAAAATTCGCGCCGCAATTTATTTCCAACGCCCAAACGCCCCGCCATGGACAGCACAGAATCAAGACCATACAGCGATGCCAACTTTAACGGCACAGAATTTACACTTTTCGCGAACGCGGTCGCAAGTGTAATATCACCGTAATAATGTTCATTATAGTTCTTTGGATTATAATCACCGATTGCAAAAGGCGAATCATTTACCGTCGATTCCGGACTCATTCCATTTTCAAGTGCGACTAAATACACAATCGGCTTAAACGCACTGCCCGGTTGGCGGTGCGCGATTGTACGATTAAACTGACTTACCTTATAATCCGTTCCACCCACCATCGCACGTATTGCGCCATCGCGCGACATGGCGACCGCCGCACCTTGGTGAACGCCGACATTTGATGATATCGCATTTGTGATTTTATTTTGCATTTCTGAATCAAGTGTTGTGTGAACAAACATATCGGAATTCATTATCCCAATTCGCGAATTTAATTCATCCGCGACAAAGTCCGTCCAGTAACGATAAAGGTTCGTGTCCGCCGTGCCCGTCGCCGGTGCCAATTCCGCCGCCGCCGCGTGCGCGGTTGCAAGGTCAATATAACCCTGGTTCGCCATTTCTTGGAGTATCGTGCGCGCCCGCGCTATATTTTTTTCCGGATTGCGATATGGGCTATAAATCGTGGGTGCCTTTAACATTGCGGCAATCTGGGCGGCCTGGGCAATAGAAAGCTCCGTTGCCGCGCGACCGAACATTGCGCGCGCCGCCGCATCAATTCCGCGCATTCCGCCAACCAATGACACGCGATTCATGTACAAATCCAAAATCTGATTTTTATCAAACCGATTTTCAAGCCAATATGAAAGTATCAATTCTTGGACCTTGCGCGAAATTTTTTTATCGCGCGAAAGGAATATGTTTTTTGCCGTTTGTTGTGTTATTGTTGAACCACCGACCGCAAACCGCCCGCGCACCAGATTCAGCACCAATGCGCGCAAAGTTCCACGCATATCGATGGGACCGTGTTCAAAAAACCTTTTGTCTTCGATGGCGACAATCGCCTGCCATACATGGGGCGGGAGGGTTTTGGTCGACACCGGTGTTCCCATAATCTTATTCGAACTGCGTATTTCCGTGCCGTCTTTATCAAGAAAGACAATCGCCGGCGCGCGCGTTTCATTCAAAATCGTATCCAATGATGGCATGCGAAAATATATCACGGCCACATAAAGCGCAACCCCAACAATGCAAAATAAAAACAAGTTGAAACATAATACCAATAACCGCCGCCGAAAAGAAATCGGTTTTTTGTCTTTCTTTTTATCTTTATTTTTATTGTCCGCCATTTTTTATTCCCGCCTTTTGCATTGCATTTTCAAAATCTTCTTCGGTCCAAATCGTTATGCCCAATTCATTTGCACGCGAAAGTTTCGACCCCGCATCCGCACCTGCAAGAACAATATCCGTTTTTGGTGAAACACTGGATTGCACGCGCGCACCCATGCGTTCCAAAATTTCACGTGCGGCATCACGACCATATTTTGAAAGTGTTCCCGTTAAAACAATTTTCTTGCCCGACACGGCGGATGCAACAGTTTTGATATTGGGTGTTTTAATCGTCACCTGTTGCAACAATGCATCAATCACCGCGATATTTCGTTCGTTATGAAAGAACGATACGATTTCACGCGCCATAACTTCACCGATTCCGTCAATCTTTATCAATTCGTTCACGGTTGCACCGCGTAATTGTGCCAAATCGCCAAACGCGTGTGCCAAAAGTTTCGCGGTTGCCTTGCCCACGTCGGGAATTCCAATCGCGAACAGAAAACGGTGCAATTCAATATCGCGCGCCCCATCAATTGCAGAACGCAAATTCGACACAGATTTGTCACCAAACCCGTCCAGTTTTTTTATCTCGTTACCGTGCCGTTCAATAATTGTAAATATATCAGCGGGCGTTTCAATCCAACCGCGTGATATAAAATTTTCCAATTGCTTTTCCCCAAGGCCGTCGATATCAAACCCGCCACGCGATACAAAGTGTTCCAATTCCCCAATCCTTTGCGCCGGACACGAAAGCGTATTCACGCACCGATATGCAACCATCCCGTCGGCGCGAACAACATCACCACCACACACCGGACATTTCGTTGGAAAAACAAAATCGGTTGCGTTCGGTTCGCTTTCGGCGACCCCGATAATTTGCGGAATTACATCGCCGGCGCGTTGAACGGTGACCCGATCCCCGACACGCACCCCCAGGCGCGCGATTTCGTCGGCGTTATGCAATGTTGCACGCGACACAACAACCCCCCCGATATTTATCGGTTCCAATTCCGCCACGGGCGTCAGTGCACCGGTGCGTCCAACCTGAACCGTTATCCCGCGCAGTGTTGTCACCGCACGCGCGGCGGGGAATTTATATGCAACCTCCCACCGGGGACTGTTGGCACGGGCGCCAAGTTGTTCTTGGGTCTTTATATCATTTACCTTGATAACAAGTCCATCAATATCAAACGGAATATCGGCACGCGACAAGATTATGTCGTTATACATCGCCTGAATTTCATCCATATTTTTTGCATGCCGCGCCCATTTACGCGTGGTCTTAAAACCCCATGATTCCAATTTATCAAAATACTGTGATTGCGTATCCCAAGTCCGCGCAGACACCGCGCCATATGTATAACCAAACGCCGAAAGCCGCCGCGATGCGGTAATACGCGGATTCAGCTGACGCAATGACCCCGCCGCCGCATTACGCGGATTTGCAAAAACTTTTTCGCCCTTTTCCTCAGCCGTCGCATTCAACGCGATAAAATCATCGCGCAACATATAAACCTCGCCCCGAACCTCTATTACATCTGGGAAATCGCCAGAAAGTTCTTGTGGGATATCGGGAATCGTTTTCAAATTTTCGGTTATATCTTCGCCGGAAACCCCACTGCCCCGCGTAAGGCCACGAACAAGCACACCGTTTTCATACCGCGCGGCATATGATACACCGTCAACCTTTAATTCAATAAACAAATCCTTGGTTGGTAATTTGTTAAACCAATCAGCAACTTCCCGTTCATCAAACACATCAGAAATCGACAGCATTGGGACACTGTGCGGGTATGTTTTGAATTTGGCCGATGGCGCCGCGCCAACATGTGTGGACGCCCCGGCTGTGGCCAATTCCGGATATTCGTCCTCGATTTCCAGTGCGCGTTTCTTTGCCGCATCGTATGTTGCATCGTCCACAACCGGCGCGTCATTTTGATGATACGCAATATCCCACGCGTTTAGTTTTTTCATTAAATCCGCGTGTTCTGCACGAATAAAAAGGTCGGGTATTTTTGCCATGCCCATATTATAGAAAATTCATAAAAATAATACAATTGGAAAACGCAAATTGACTATTATTTTTTATGTTCGTTTAATTGCGTTTTTTGTTGTGTTTCAACCACAGTTGCCGCCGCAACAACAGCCACCCCATGTTTCAAATCAGTCAATTTTTGTTCCCTGAAAACTTCCAAAAATAATTTAATAGATTCTTCATCGTCACATAAACACGGCGCATTTCGATCGTTTTGCAAAGTTTTATTTTCAATATGCCCAACCATTCGTGGATCATCTTTCATTTTCCAAAGGGCCGTTTCTACACGTTGTCTTTGCAAATGAACACGTTTGGCAAGTGGCGATGAACTTAGCCACTTTTCTTTTGAAAACTTTTGAAATAATTCGATTGAATCCGGGTCGTTATGCAGACATGGTGCAACGCGTCCACTAAATAGTTTTATATCTTGAATACGGTCTTTGTTTTTTGGATCTTTTCGCATTTCACACAAACATTTTTCGATTGCCATCGGATTTGTTATATCACAATATTTTCGCAACAAACTTGGAGCCAACCATGTTGTTTCACTGAGTATTTGTTGAAATAATGTGATCGTTTTGTCATCACCACGCAAGTAAGACAAAATACGACCCGGGCGTATTTCGCGTTTTCGAATTAAGCCTGCCAACCTTGGATCATCACATATTTCGTTCATGCGTTGTTCCATTTTTATCGCATTTTTTATACTGCAAATTTTGGCAAGTGAACTTGGCGATAGCCACTTTATATTTAACAATTTTTGGAACAATTCGATTGATTCTGGGTCATTTCGTAGGCATAAAGCATGACGTCCACCGATTAATTCTTTTGTTTGAATACGGTCTTTCATTTCGGGTTCGACTTGCATTTCACGCAGGCGATTTTCAATGGCCGGTCCTTGAAAATCGCAATAGTGTTGCAATTGCGATGGGGTCAACCAAGTTTCATGAAGCATTTCTTGAAACAATTTGATTGATTCAGTATCATCGCGCAAACACGGTGCAATTCGACCGTTTAGTAATCGCATATCACAAATACGATTGTGCATCCGTGAATCAACACGCATTTCATTTAAACGTTTTTCAATTGTTTCTGATGCCCTTAGTTCGCAATATTTTTTTAACATACTTGGGGACAACCATTTTTGATTATTGGCCATAACCCAATCATTGTAATGCTGTTCTATTGTCATTAAAAGTTTGTCGTCCGTGATAATATCGAAATTAAAATCAATTGGATTTTTGCCACCGTATTCACCACCATGATGTGTTTCATATTGAAACCCGTTCGGAATTAACACGGCCGCCCCCGCAATATCACGAAATAAAACCTGTCCATGTTGACGTGCGGTAATGATTGTGTCTTCGATTGCTTCTTGTTCGCCACCGCGAAAAACCGTATCCAAAACATATGCGATTTTATGCGGATTTTTTTGATTGATGCGCAAGGCACGACCAGAGGCCTGTTCTATTCGAACAGCGGATGCAGACGGATAATTTATACACAACGCCACTTCTTCATCATCAAACCCTTCGGTTAGGGTATTTACCTGGCATACAACATTAAATTTATTGTCCCGGAAATTTTGCATTAGATGTGAAAAGTTTTTTTGCCGGCTGTGCATAGCAACCGCGACATCACGACCAATTGCCCGATTTATTGCGCGCGCCTGGACGGTGGCGATATCTATGTTCGGGCAATTTATCATTGTTTTCATATCATGAAAGGGTTTGCCATCACATTCGCCATACGCGTATATTTGTGCAATTTCTTTGACCATAATATCAAATTCTGTCCCTTTGTCTATAATGCTTTTCCAATTAAAATCGCCAGAACCTTGGACAAATCCAAAAGCAGACGGATCAAATATCATGTTGGTTCGATAAAGGATATTTTTTACTGGGCATAGCATTTCATTGTTTACCGCATCACCAATACCCATGGAATATATTTCCGCACCCAACAAATCGGACACCGCATGTGTTTCAGAATAAACCGGTGTCGCGGTAAAACCAATAATCGGGGCATAATTTGATATTTGATTTAATATCGACATTCTTTTGTCGCCAATTGCATGATGCGCTTCGTCCGCGATAACCAGTCCGATATTTTCTGCGCCGATACGACAAAATAACTTTTCCATCGATTGATATGTTGAAATTATAATATCGCGATCTGTTTGTTTATGTTTGGCGTCAAAAACACTGACGGCCACAATTTTCGCAAATTCCTTTAATTTTTCCTGTGTTTGGCCAATTAAACTTAGACGCGGGACCAAAATTATAACCTTGTTTTTACCCAGATCGATATTATTCGCATGTATTTGATTCACATATTCATGTGCAAGCAAACAGAACATAACCGTCTTGCCAAAGCCGGTTGGCAGTTTAAAATAACTGTGTGCAATTTGTTCAGGTGACATATTTGCCATCGCATCAAAAGCATCGCGTTGCCGACCGCGCAATATATTTTCACCACGCAGCATATTTATGCCACTGTGCAAAAATTTCGCTTTTGTTAATACGTCCATTTTTATTTGCTTTTTCACAAGAATAATTATAATACAAAACGCATAAATGTCAATCGATTTACATCAAATTTGAAAAAGTTCCCAAAATGTGATAAAATATGACCAAAGTCATACCAAACCAAAAGGATTTAACATGGCGATGATTTACTGTCGTGATTGCGGATATAAACATTCTGACCGCGCGCGGGCATGTCCAAAATGCGGACGTATGGCATTTGATGCGGACAAATCCATTGCTGTTTATTTAATTTTATTGTGGTTGTTTGGTATATTCGGTGCACACCGGTTTTATGCCGGCAAAACCAAAAGTGGCCTTGCAATTTTAATAATGTTTTTGTTTGGTTTGTTTTCGTTTCCAATTCTGGCCGCATTTGCGAGCGCGGGTGCGGACACGGTGGCGATGATATTTATGGGTTTGGGACTGATGTGTTTCATGGCGGCATGCATTTGGGTATTTGTTGATTTCATTGTTGCGCTGTGCAATATAAAACATCCCGAAAAGATTTTTGCAAAAAAATAATTCCCACAATTGTGGGATATATTTTTTACCTGCCACCGTTAGAACGGTAAGGCAACCGAGCCCACAGTTTTGGTGCCCATGTTAACGTTTTGATAAAGTCCAAACCGGCGTTAAAAGATTTTTCGCTCGCCGATAAATTACATGCACTTACACATTTAGATGAATACTCTACGGTGATACTAATTTCATCAGAATGTGGTAAACCCATGTTTTCATCACATGTGACGTGTATCGTCACGTGCCCCAACGAAGGACTGTTAAATTCACAATATCCATATGGTATACCGTGTATCAATCTGTTCACTAAATCTGTAGGCCTAAGTTTGGCCCTGGGTTTTTCTTCTGATAATTTTTGTATAACTTCATCAAATGTCATTTGTAATCCTTTGTTTTGCCGACATATTACAACAAATTTTGCGGCTGTCAATTTTTTACATAAAAACGCCCCGTTTAATCTGACCCCAGGGGCGGTTCTTTTATCTTGTCCACTTTTTGGGATACAGTTCATTTGGGCGTTTTCGTTTATTTCGCTTTTTCACGCGCTAATTTAATTGTGCACATCAAAGCGGCATATTCTGAATCATTGCGCGTAAATTGTGCTTGGCGCCCAATATGACATTCCTTGCAATCTGGATCTGTCCGTTGATTACATTTGATATGCGCGGGGACATTCTTTTTGTGGCAATCGATACATTTTTTATTTGTTGCAATATCCGAAAGGGTTTTGTATGCACCAAACATCATCATTGATACCCAATCTTCACGATCCTTAAATAGCCACAGTACATCTATGCCTGGGATATAAACACTCAACAGTTGGCTATCATGGCCATACTGATTTTTATATGTCACCATCCTGACCTCAATTTTTTCAACATACCCATCGCCAAGTGTACTGTAAATAGTTTGCCAACCCGGATTATCTTTTGAATTTTCCATTCTTACATTGGAACCCTGTATCATATTGTACATCGTGTAATACATAACACGCGCGTACAGATAACGTTCATTCAGTCTTTCTTTCTTGCTATCTGGGTCGCAGAAATGGAAAAACCGCAAGTTTGCTTCATTTGGTTCCAAATTTGAATTCTCGCGTGGTAATTGTTGTATAGCCTTGATAATATCTTCGTACAACGAAAGGTTTTCGCTGTACAATCTGCGGTCCATATGTTTGGTGTAACGTGTAGGCTTATAAATGTGAAACTCCTTGGTTAAAGTCTTCAAGTGAACTAACGGCGCAACACCTTCTTCCATTTTATCCGGACAACAAACTTTAAAAAACATCGGACCCATAGAGGACTTTTCAATTTTATAATATCCGTATGGTGCAGGCGGTAATTTACCCGGATATAATACATCGTCATTTTTCGTATATTTAACTACAGGTTTTTCGGCTAATAACAATCGTATAATTTCTCTGATGTCATCGTTTGTCATTTGTAATCCTTTGTTTTGCCGACATAATACAACAAATTTTACGGCTGTCAATTTTTTATATAAAAACACCCCGCGGTTGCGGGGCGGTTGCGGGGCGTTTTCGTTCGTTTCCGTTTTTTACTGATTATCCATCGCCTTTAACAATATGTCTTTTAGTTCGTTTGGCATCATGCCGGTTGTGGAATAACCGCAATCCACATGGTGGACTTCGCCCGTGACCGCCGACGATAGGTCGCTAAACAAATACAGTGCGGCCCCCGACACATCGTCCAATGTCATATTCCGGCGCAGTGGCGTTTGTTCTGCATTTAGGCGCAACATCGTTTTAATCCCCCCAACGCCACTGGATGCCAGGGTCAAAATCGGCCCCGCACTGATTGCATTGACGCGGATTTTATCACGGCCCAGGTCGGATGCCAAATACCGTACCGATGAATCCAGCGCGGATTTTGCAACACCCATAACATTATAATTCGGTACGGATTTTTCCCCACCGAAATATGTAAGTGTCACAATCGAACCACCATCGGTCATAAGTTTCGATGCGCGCCGTGTTAAATCCACCAACGAATAAACGGAAATATCCATTGTGTTCTTGAAATTTTCGCGTGTCGTATCGACATAGCGGCCCATCAATTCATTTTTATCCGAAAACGCAATCGCGTGCAACATTCCATCCAAATGCCCCCATTCGCGTTCGATATTTGCGAACAAAGAATCCATTTGTTCATCGTTTTGCACATTGCATTCTTGGACAAATTTTGCGCCGATTGATTCCGCCAGTGGCCGCACACGCTTTTCCAACGCCGGCATAGCATACGGCATCGCAATTTCCGCGCCATTTTCATGCGCGCGCCGTGCGATTGCCCACGCCATTGACCAATCGTTCGCAACACCGGTGATTAAAATTTTTTTACCTTTTAATAACATATCTTTTTCCTTTTGTTGTTTGCCCGCGGATTGTAGCACCAAGTCGCGCAATAGGCAATAGTTTTTTTAGTGTTAGTGTTCATGTTAGCGGTTAGTGAAAATACCGTCACGTTGCGAAAGGGCGGTATCCCTCCGCCCGAAATAGCCCCACAAAAATGTTGTGCGTTTTTGTGGGGCCTGTATATCAAAGAAAATATAAATGGTTTGTTTAATCTGCCGGTGGACCGGCGGTAAAGTCGGGTCCACTGGTTGCGGCATTTGTAAAGAACGTCCCCGTGACGGTATCATACATACCAATAACATCATCACTGTTGCGTTTAGCTGGGATAAAATGTCCTTTTCCTTGAATATTTACATTATAAATTCTTATACCATTTTGTGATAAAGTTCCAGTTGATGTGTTATTACGCCCAAACAACCAAGTTGTGACAGTTGGGGTGTTTTCTGTTAGTGTGTGTGTACCTACTTGTGTCATTGAAACACCATCAAGTGTAGGTGCTATATTCAAGCCATTATATTTTATAGTGTGTTTTAGACCATCAGCCCTATTACCACCATTCCAAGAATAGTTTGAATTACCCGCGGCACCATCACAATAAACAGAATAAGCAGAAAGACCGCTTAACACTGTGTAGGTTACACTTAAATTACCAGTTGATGTATATGATGTGCCACCACTAATAGCCCCCATTATTGGAGTTTCAAGTGAATTTAATGACTGAAAAGAAATCTCAAAAACATCTGTATTGCTCAACAATATACCCGTATCAATATACTGCGTGCCGGTGGATTGGATATATTCCAACCGTGTATAACCTGCGGGTAATATATCATACGCGGTTTGGTCGACGATAGTCCACAGGGTGCAAGCCGGGCTGTTCGCACATTCCAATTTTGTTGTTGGGGTTGTTGGTAAATTCGTAAATGTCGCATTTAACGCCGATGCGGTAATAAGTTTATCGCCGTCCGTGTTTGCATCATAACTGCTGATGTCCGAATACAGGCCGCGTTCACCAATTTCACCATTACCATTTGATGTATAGGTCATTACCGTTTCACCCGCACCAACATTCGGTTGACCCGCCGCGGGTATCTTTAATTGCTTCATTTCTATTTGTGTATCAACATATGCCTTTGATGCAACGGTTTTCATATCATCTTCGGCATGCGTAACATTGGTTATCGCAGTAATCACAAATATCAATGCCAATAATATC